>JAQXIR010000139.1 GCA_029007885.1 Lachnospiraceae bacterium
ATTTTACAAATCATGGTTGCCAAAAACAAAATCATTGCAATTTTGGCAATTTCTGCCGGCTGTACGGAAATACCAATCCGCAGCCATCTTCTTGCTCCGTTTGCTTCATAACCAAGAGGTGTCAGTACCAGCAGAATCAGAAGTGCCGACACAAAATAACCGATGACAGCAAATCGTTCCCAGAAATGATACGGTATATTGGCTACTACAATCATCATAATAAGACCAAGTGCCGTTGAACGTGCTTGTCGTTTTAAATAAAAAGCCGGATCATTTTTTAAAGCTGCCGTAATGGATGCTTCATAAGAACTTGTAGAGTATACCATAATCAGTCCGAAGCCCAGCAAAAACAGAACAATAAATATTAAACTATAGTCAATATAATAATCCGAAGATCCTTTTGTCTTCCTTGAGGTTTTCAAATATATCCCATACCTTTCTGCATTACTCTTCCATTTTCATAACCAGTTCTTTAAACATCTTTCCACGCACTTCATAGTTTGGGAACATTCCCCAGCTTGCACATGCAGGTGATAAAAGGACCGCATCTCCGGGAATGGCTTTGCTTGCACAAATTTCTACTGCCTCTTGCAGGCTGTCTGCCATAATGATATTGTCAAATCCATGCTTTCTGGCACATGCGGCAATTTTATCCCGCGTCTGTCCCAGCAATACAAGATATTTTACTTTTCCTTCAAAACTCTCAATCCACTCATCATACGTACTCTGTTTGTCATACCCTCCACCGATTAAAACAGTCGGTCGGGTCATCGCTTTAATTCCTCTGATGGCCGCATCGGGATTCGTTCCTTTCGAATCGTTATAATAGTCTACTCCCCGCTTGGTTGCAACATATTCGATTCTATGTTCTACCGCACGAAATTCTTTTACCGTATGTAAAATTGATTCCATCGGTACACCAAAGGCTGTTGTCATTGCGATTGCTGCCATAACGTTTTCCACATTGTGGATTCCAAGTAATTTCATGTCATGAATATTAAGAAGCTGTTTCACGTTTCCGTCCGTTGCCCGGCAAATAACATCATCCTTCAAAAAATAGCCGTTCTCAAGTTCTCTTTTTGAGGAAAACCAGATTACCGTCGCCGGACATTTTCCCTGAAACTCCCCGGCATATGGATCTTCATAGTTTAAAATGCAATAATCCTCTTTTGTCTGGTTTTTTGTAATAGATTCTTTCACCGCAACATAGTTTTCCATCGTATGGTGGCGATTCAAATGATCCGGTGTAATATTTAAAATTGCTGATATATGTGGTTTAAAATCCTGTATTGTCTCAAGTTGGAAACTGCTGATCTCCGCCACCGTAACAGAATCTTTTGAGGTGCTTAGGACTTCTTTTGTATAAGCATTTCCGATATTTCCTACCACAAAAACGTTTTTGAGGTAATCTTCCATGATTTTTCCGGTCAGTGCCGTTGTAGTTGTCTTGCCGTTTGTACCGGTAATTGCAATCAGTCTGCCTTGTTCAAACCGGTAAGCAAGTTCAATTTCTCCGATTACATTCCATCCCCGCGCACGAAATTCTTCCACAAAATCTGCATCGCACGGAACTCCCGGGCTCAACACGGCAAAAGCAATTTCATCGCCGATTTCTTTTGGAAGTGTTCCCAATATTATTTCGCAATCTGCACTTTGCGGCAGTTTCTTATAAATTTCCTCTTTTTGAAGATTTTCATTTGTATCAAATAAAATCGGTCTTGCACCCGCTTTACACAAAAGTTGTGCTGCTCCGATTCCACTGATTCCGCATCCCGCAACAAGAACACGTTTTCCTTTCAGATCCATTCGTCTGTTCTCCTCTGCTTATTAAATCTATTTTCGTTGTTCATTATAATCCATTCCTTCTAAATAAGGAAGAATATTTTCAAAAAGCTGTCTCACAATTGGTGCTGCAATCGTTCCGCCATAGTACGTTCCTTTCGGCTTATTGATGATTGCAAGTGCCAAAACCTGCGGATTATCTGCCGGTGCAAACCCAAGGAAAGACGAAATATAGATGCCCCTCCCTCTTGGCAGTGTTTCACTTGTTGCCGTCTTACCACCGACGCGATATCCCTCTACATAGCCGTTTTTTCCACTGCCGTTTTCCACGACCTGTTCTAATATCATTCTTAACGTCTCACTTGTTTCTTCCGTTAATATTTGTTCCTTTTCTTCATAACGATACACTTTTTTTGTCTGATTATCGGTATCGGTCGTTTTAACCGCAAAGTGTGGGGTAATGCGTTTTCCACCATTAATCAGGGAAGAAACTGTAGTTGCAAGTTGTATCGGCGTTACCTGAAATGACTGTCCAAACGAAATAGTTGCCAGTTCAACCAATCCGATATTTTCCTCTTTATGCATGATTGTCGATGCTTCTCCCGGAAGGTCAATTCCCGTTTTCTGTAATAGCCCAAACTTTTCAAAATACGAATAATATTTTTCCGTTCCAAGCCGAAGTCCCACCGAGACAAAAACCGGATTGCAGGAATTCATTGTCCCCTGAATAAACGTTTCACTTCCGTGCCCGCCTCTTTTATGACATCTTATCCTGCGGTCTTCTACCACAATAAATCCCGGACAGGAAAAAGAATCCTTTGTTGTTACAACCCCTTCTTCCAATCCCGCAGCGGCTGTTATTATTTTAAATACAGATCCCGGCTCATAGGTATCGTTAATACAACCGTTTCGCCACATTTTGTTAAGGGCATCCTGTATCTCCTTATTATCCATTTCTGACGTGTCTGCCGAAATACTGTCAACACCTTCCTTTAATGTATACGGATCATTTAAATCAAATTCCGGCACATTGACCATTGCCATGATTTCTCCGTTTTGCGGGTTCATAACAATAATGCTGACACTTTCCGCTTCTTTCGTAGCCATTGCCTGTCGTGCAAGTTGTGTCGCATATTCCTGTATGTTGATATCCAAACTGATACAGAGATTTTCTCCGTCTTTCGGTTCAAGCCGTTCTTCTCCTTTTTCAGCTATTTCAACACCCCTTGCATCGGTATAAGTCAGAATCGTTCCGCCTTCTCCTTGCAGAACATCATCATACTCCACCTCAAGTCCAATAATTCCCTGGTTATCTCCTCCCGTGAATCCCAATGCCTTAGATGCCAGACTCCCGTATGGATAATACCTCTTATAATCTTCGTCTACTTTTATTCCGTCCAGATTTGCAGCACGAATTTCATCACCGATTTCCTTTTCAACGTTACTCTTTATCTTTTCAATGGAAGATACTTTCTTCACTCTTTTTTCCACATACTCTTTTGACAATCCAAGTTTTGTACTAAGAAGTTCTACAACCTTTTCGGGTTCCTTAATCTGACTGTGAATCACGGAAATATTGCATACGGTTTTATTATCGGCCAGAATTTTCCCTGTTGCGTCAATGATTTTTCCACGTTTTGCTTTAATCTTGCGTTCTCTTTGATGCAGGTCTTCCGCCTTTTGTGTGTAATACTCCGATTTATTGACCATCAGATAGGTAAGACGAATGGTAAGTCCCAAGAATAAGAGCGTACAAATCAGGGTCAGAATAACGACTTTTTTTCGATAGCGCGTCTTATTTTTTAACATAAGAAACCTCATAAAACATATTAATATACTTTATTACAAGTTTTATGAGGTTATTCATTTCCTATTATTTATTCCGTAGAGTCTTCTTTTTGCGGATCCCCCGTAGACGGATTTAGCAGGTTGCCTGTCAATGGTGCCGTATCCACATCATCACTATTCTTTTCATCCTCACTTATAGGGGTTGAAGACGTCGTGTCACCTCCGTTTGAAATAACATTGCCGTTTTCATCCAATGGAAGTCCCTCTTCTGAGATGCTTGTTTCTTCTTCCTCTTCCTGTGTCGTTTCTTCCTCTTCTGTATTAGCCTTCTTAATGGTAATATCCAATGCCTCGAGTTCTGATTTTTCACTTTCCGAAAGTTCTTCTGTCATATAGATATTTAAATACGGCAGTACTTCCGTCAAAATATTGCGTACAATCCTCGTTGCAAACTTTGCATCATCCTGATAAGTAACATTTGGTCTGTCTACTACAACATAAATGCCAATCTGCGGGTTATCTGCCGGCGCATATCCCATGAAAGAAACAACATAATTCATCTTATCACGCGGAATGGTTTCCGCCGTTCCCGTTTTACCGCCAATAGCATAACCGGCAGGTCTTGCAGTCTTTCCGGTACCGTTTGTAACAACGCCGTTGCAGTACTCAACAATTTTTGCACTGGTTTGTGTCGATACTGTTTGTTTTAATACGCGCGGACTGATATCTTTTACAATGCTTCCGTCTGAAGCGGTAATTCTGCTCACAACATGCGGTTCATAGTAATATCCGCCATTCACCAAAGAGGAAAAAGCAGAAATCATCTGTATCATTGTTACATTAAATCCCTGTCCGAAGGTTGATGTGGCAAGTTCCGTCTCTCCCATGTTGCTTTCATTAAATACAACGGTAGCCGTTCTTGCTTCTCCCGCCAGATCAATATTGGTCTTTAATCCAAAGTTAAATTTATTTTGATATTCCAGAAAAACATCTTTTCCGATTTGTCTTCCCATTAACATGAGAGCCACGTTACAGGATTGCTCGATTGACTGTTGCACCGTCAAAGTTCCATCTCCGCCGTTTCGATAATTGTGGCACTTGATATCATGGTCTCCGACATGCAATTGTCCGTTACAGGTATAATATTCATTCCCTGTCATTTTACCGGATTCCAGACCGGCCGCAACCGTAAACGGTTTCGCGGTAGAACCCGGTTCATAGGTACTGGCAATACAATAATTTTTCCATAAGTTATTCAGATTTTGATAAACCACGTTTTCATCCGTAAGTACTTCGTCAATGTTTTCCTCGGTAATCACCGTTCCCTCTTCGGTTAATTTCCCGTTTTCATTCAACAATTTACTGCCGATTAAAGCCTGTGTATTGCGTGTGTCATTCAGATTAAAATTCGGATAACTTGCCATTGCAAGTACATCACCGCTGTTGACATCCATAATAATACAACCAACATTGTTCGCACCATTGCCGGTTCTGACATTGTTCTTATATTCTTCATTATACTGATAGAGATATTTTTCTACTATTGCCTGGATATTGGCGTCAATTGTTGTCACAATATTATAACCGTCTGTTGCCGCAATCGTTGTTCTCTCCAATGTGGAATCATCGTTTAGATACCCATACTCTCTTCCGTTAATTCCATTTAACGTGTCATTATAATATGCTTCCAATCCAATTGATGCCGTATTATCTTTTCCTGCAAATCCAATCACGTCACAGGCAAGTTCGTTATTCGGATAAACTCTTTTATACTCTTCCTCAAACCAGACCCCTGCAATATTCGGATTTTCCTTTTTATCATTCTGCATCTGCACAAACGGACTGATTTCATCATACGATAACTGCTTAAGTACCACATAGTATTGAGAAGTGGGATTCTCTGAAATGTAAGTACGTGCCGCTCCCTCATCAAATTCAGGAAAACATGATTTTAATGCCGCTATCGTCGGTTCCAGGTAGGACTCTTCCTGTAGCAGGTTTTTGCAGTCTATAATCAGATTGTATACCTTTTCGCTTGCTGCCAATTTAATTCCTTTTGCATCAAGAATATCTCCTCTTTTGAACGGTATCGTTGTACTTTCATACTGCTGCTGGCTCAAAATCTGCTTTTTATATTGTTCGCCGTTTTCTTTATTAATCATAATTAAACGAACACTTAATCCGACGAAAGCCAGTAGTATCAAGGCAAACAATACTACCAGCTTCTTCTGCATTTTCATTGTAAATTTATTTTTCTGTTGGTTGCCGCTTGCGGCATATTTTTCTTTCTTTTTCAACGCTCTGCTCCCATCATTGCGGCAACTTTCCAAGTTGTCTTACATAGTCGCTGCCTTCGCCCGAAATTTCAACAACCTGTCCTTCTTTTGCATATGACATTCCGAGTTCTTCCACTGCAATCCTCTTGATTTCTGCCATATCAATAGAACTGTTAATTCTTTCCAGTTTTTCATCATTAGATAATCTTAAATCATTCAATTCACTTTCCAATGCTGCCACTTGCTTGATACTTACCGTAAGTTGTGCCTGCATCTGAAGATAGCCAATAATGATAATTCCGGCAACCACAAGCGCAACCGAAAGAAACATAACATAGGAAAGATTCATATAACGTGCCCGGTCCCGATTCTTTCTGACAGCCTTATTTACCTTTTTAGGTGGTCTTTGCAATTCTCTTACCGGATCGGCTACTCTGACAACATTCCCGTCTATGTAAGAGCTTCTTCTGTATGAAGTTTGTCTGTTTGTCTTTCGTCTTCCCTGACTCTGATTCATTGACAATTGCTCCTGTCTTAATATTTTTCAAAAATACGAAGTTTCGCACTTTTCGCTCTTGTATTTAAATTTCTTTCTTCTTCTCCCGGTAATACGGGTTTTTTTGTAATCACTTTTCCAAGAGGCTTTTTCCCGCATACACAAATCGGAAATTCCGGAGGGCATGTACAAGGATTCTCATTTTTTCGAAATGCCGATTTTACAATTCTGTCCTCTAATGAGTGAAACGTTATGATACAAAGCCTTCCGCCCGGGTTCAAAAGGTGAACCATCATGTCCATGGAATCCCGTAACACGTCAAGTTCTTTGTTGCATTCTATCCGGATTGCCTGAAATGTCTTTTTGGAAGGATGTCCGTTTGTTCGCATTTTTGCCGGAATGGATGCTTTGATTATCTCATTTAGCTGAAATGTTGTCTTTATTTCTCCGTTTTTCCGTTCCGCCACAATGTGTTTTGCGATATTCTGTGCAAACTGTTCCTCTCCATAATCCCTGATAATCCGGAACAAATCTCTTTCCGAATAAGTGTTTACAATCTCTTTTGCGGAAAGAGTCTGACGCCTATCCATCCTCATATCAAGATCCGTATCATATTTATAGGAAAATCCTCTTTCCAGCGTATCCAGTTGATAGGAGGACACTCCCAAATCAAGCAGAATTCCATCAACTTTTTCAACAGACAAATCTTTTAACACCTGTTCCATATTACAGTAGTTACTTCTAACAATTGTCACCTTTGAAGAAAACTCATTAAGCCGTTCTTTTGCTGCTGTAATTGCTGCATCATCCTGATCGATTCCAATCAGTCTTCCTTTATCAGAAAGCCTCTTACAAATCTCGTAAGAATGACCTGCCCCTCCAAGTGTCCCGTCTACATAGATACCATCCGGAATAATATGCAAGCCGTCTATTGTTTCTTCTAAGAGTACAGATTTGTGATGAAATTCCATCTTTCTTCTCCGCATCAACTAAATACTTAATCCAAGGTCTGCCATATGTTCGGCAATTCCTTCCACATCCTGGTAATCGGCAGATTCGTTCCAACGCTCCTTACTCCAGACTTCTACTCTGTTTCCGACACCGATAAGTGCCACATCCTTTTCCAATGCTGCGAAATCACGTAAGACGGCCGGTATCAGAATTCTCCCCTGCTTGTCAACTTCCACGCTTGCTGCTCCGGCAAGGAAAAATCGAACGAACTGTCTTGCATCTTTATTGGTAATCGGCAGTGATTTCAGTTTTTCTTCGAATACAGTCCACTCTTTTGTGTCATACACGAACAGACAGCCATCTAATCCTTTTGTAACAACAAATTCATCCCCGAGACTTTCCCGGAATTTTGAAGGAATAATCAGTCTGCCTTTTGGATCGATTGTATGATTGTATTCTCCCATAAACATCACAATCACCTGCCCCAAAATGGTCTGTCACGGAAAGTAATTTACCACTTTATACCACTTGCTACCACTTTCCACCACTTTTAACCCTATTTTATCCCATTTATGATAGGAATGCAAGCAAAAACGCGAAAAAAACGCACATTACAAAATCTTGTAATGCGCGTTTTTTATGCCTTCATAGATGTTGTAGATATGTACTTTTTATGTACAATATCTAGTTTTATACATTGAATCGGAACAGAATCACATCTCCGTCTTTCACGACATATTCCTTTCCTTCCATTCCGACAAGCCCCTTTTCTCTCGCTGCTGAAAGAGAACCCTGCTCTAATAAATCTTTATAATTCACAACTTCTGCTTTTATAAAGCCTCGTTCAAAGTCCGTATGAATTTTTCCGGCTGCCTGCGGCGCTTTCGTTCCAACCTTAATGGTCCATGCCCGTGTTTCATCTTCTCCCGCCGTCAGGAAACTGATTAAGCCAAGCAATTTATAACTTGCTTTAATCAACTTCTCCAATCCGGACTCCTGCAGTCCCAGGTCTTCCAAAAACATGGCTTTTTCTTCTTCATCCAGTTCGGAAATTTCTTGTTCAATCTGAGCGCAGATTACAAACACTTCGCTGTTTGTCGTTGCTGCATATTCTCTTACTTCCTGCACTCCTCTATTAGAGTTGCCATCATCGGCAAGATCATCTTCGGATACATTTGCCGCGTAAATAACAGGCTTGGCTGTCAAAAGGTTATAGGAAGCAAACAAAGCCTGCTCATCCTCATCCTCTGTTTTAAAAAGCATCGCCGGTTTTCCATCTTCAAGCATCCCCTTAATTTGTTTTAACAGATTCAATTCTTTTGCTGCCGTTTTATCCATTCTTGCAGCCTTTTCCACCTTCGCAATTCTTCTTTCCAATATCTCAATGTCGGAAAAAATCAGTTCAAGGTTGATGGTTTCAATATCACGAAGCGGATTGATATTTCCATCCACATGGATAACGTTCGGATCTTCAAAGCACCGTACCACATGCACATTGGCATCCACTTCTCTAATATTACTCAAAAACTGGTTTCCTAGTCCTTCGCCTTTGGAAGCACCTTTAACCAGTCCGGCAATATCAACGAATTCTATCACTGCGGGGGTTACTTTTTTAGAATGATACATATCGCCTAAAAGTTTTAACCTGAAATCCGGTACTGTTACAATTCCGATGTTTGGATCTATCGTGCAGAACGGATAATTTGCAGATTCTGCTCCCGCTTTTGTAAGTGAATTGAATAATGTACTTTTTCCTACATTTGGAAGTCCGACGATTCCTAGTTTCATTTTGTATATTCTCCTTTGCTTGGGGACGTTTCTTTTGCCACTACCAGCGCCTTTTGCCACGCTATTTCTTGCATTCCCCAAAATATTTCTTATTAATTCTTTGTTATCTTATAAAAAAGATAGGACGTGTAAATGCTACCACAGAAATAAGAAAAACTCAATATTTTACTATTTACTTTTCACGAAAAAGCTATATTATAGAAACATAGAAATTCTTAATTAGTACATCTACAAATTCATCCGGTATTTTGCCTTATGAATTATCCAATTCTCATGGTGTTTCAGCCATTTTCCTTTTTTCAATAAAATAAATATTTTTACTCGGAGGGGTTATTATTGCCAAGACATGCGCGAAAGAAATCATCTACCCAAACTTATCATGTAGTCATAAAGGGTGCCGACAGACAATTACTTTTTGAAGAGTCAAAAGATTACTTAAAGTATTTGGACATTTTGGAATATTATAAAGATAAATTTCATTTTGAACTTTATGCGTATTGTCTAATGTCAAATCATGTCCATTTGTTAATCCACCACCCCACCACAGTTACACTCGAATCCATATTTCGGCACATAAACACAACTTATGCCAGTTGGTTCAACTCTAAATACAACCGTACCGGTTTTGTTCAGGATGGTCGATATTTCAGCGAGCCGGTTGAAGACAACACTTATTTGCTCACCGCAGTTCGATACATACACTACAACCCAACCAAAGCAGGCTTGGAAAAGTCACCCGGAGCCGGTTATCCCTGGAGTAGTTATCACGACTATAAAAAGAAGTCTGCGGGCTTGACCGATATTAATTTTGTTCTCGAACTACTGGGTACTCAAGAACAATTCATATCAATGCATAGTATTGTCCCGAATGATGACTGTTTTGATATTCATAAATTTAGGAAAAGACTGCCTGACGATGTCGCAAAAGATATCATTAAGGAGAACTGCGCATGTGACTCCGTAACGGATTTTCAGAAACTTTCTCTAATAGAGCGAAATAAATTTATCCTTCTACTTCATAAAAAGGGTATCTCGGTTCGGCAGTTAAATCGCCTTACCGGGATACCCCGTGGAGTTATTGAAAGACTTATTTCTAAGAATAATCTCACGTGACCAAAGGGCTCTCTTCGTGGCAAAAGAAACGTCCCTAATACTTCTTTCGTGTTCTGCATTCCTCGTAAATTTGCAGATAATTTTCATATCTGAGTGTGTTAATTTCTCCTCTTGACACGGCCTCTTTTACTTCGCAATCCGGTTCATTCACATGATTGCATCCCTGAAAACGGCAATATGGCTCATACTCCACAAAATCCGGATAAAATTTCTTTACCTCTTCCTTTTCGCAATCAAAGACCGCAAGAGAGCTAAATCCCGGCGTATCCAGAATATACGTGTCTTCCTCTACCGTAATCAGTTCCGAATGTCGTGTCGTGTGCTTCCCCCGTTCAATTTTGTTACTGATTTCCCCTGTCTGCATCTTTACTTCTTTTTGCAGTTTATTGATAATGGACGATTTTCCGACACCACTCGGTCCGGCAACCGTCGTAGTCTTTCCTTTTAAACATTCCCGGATTTTTGCAATGCCCCTGTCTTCTTTTGCACTGGCAAATAAAATCGGACATTCTGCCTTTTCATAAATTGCCATAATCTGTTCCTGCTTTTTTACATCAATTAAATCATCTTTATTAAAACAGATGATACAAGGAATCTCTTTCTGATGCATCATCAAAAGGAATCGGTCAAGCAGATTAAAATTGGGCTCCGGCTTTGTTGCCGCAAAAATGACAAGTGCCTGATCCACATTTGCAACTGCCGGACGAATCAGTTCATTTTGACGGGGCAAAATTTCCGTAATATTTCCTTCTTTAGTCTTTTCATCTAACACATCCAGCGCAACATTATCGCCCACAAGCGGTTTTTCATGGTTTTTTCGAAAAACTCCTTTGGCTTTGCACTCATAGATTCCGTGTCCTGCTATATGCACATAATAAAAACCGGCAATCCCTTTTATTATTTTTCCCTGCATCCTGTTATTCCTTTGCAAATTTCACGGTACGTTTCACGGATCGTTCTTCATTCCTTTCCGGAGTCGTTACAATCTCTCCGTTTTCATTCGTGGTTGTAGAGCCGGGGATTGTAACATTGTAAACGATTGTAATGACACCATCCTCTGCTCCCGTAATACCGCTAATGTTAAACGCCAGTGGGAAAGTCGTTGTCGTCTCACGTTTCAATTCCAGGCCGTTTGAAGTCGTCAGGATAACAGTTGCACTGCTGCCCGCCTGATACTGATCGTCTTCAGCTGCCGGACTTTCTATATTCCCAACAAAACTATATGTGGACTCGCCTGCTCCGACACTGACTTTCAAATCCACAACAGTTCCTTTTTCTACATAAACACCAACCGAATAACTCTGATAACATACTTTATCAATCAGTGAAGGATCATCGTTCGTTGTCTGGCTTACCGTACCCGGTGTCAATCCTGCCTCTACCAGAGTAATGGTGGCTTCTTCTTCGCTCAGTCCCACAACATTCGGCACTCTGATTTTTCCTGCATTTGCACTGATGCTTACGCTTAATACAACCGTTGAGCCGAGAGGCGCATATTCCCCTGCTGCCGGTATCTGTTCAATAATATTGCCTTTTGCAACCGTATCGGATTCCGTCTCCACTTTTTCAATTTCAAACCCTTCTTTTTTCAGTGCGGCAACTGCTTCTGCATAAGATAAGTTTGTGACATCCGGCACCTTGATTCCGTTCTTTTCGTCTTCCGCAACAGAAGTGTTTTCCGTTACATCAGTCGTTGTTGACTGTGGTTTTTCACCGGTACTTAAATTGAAAAGTCCCATAGCTCTTCCGACAAGGAAAATCACAATAACACCGATAATGATTGCCGCAATAATAGCAAGAATGGTTGTGATTTTTTCCATTTTGCTGTCATCGTCATCATCATGCTCTTGTTTCTTACTCGACGTATGACGCGGTTCATCAATTGTTTTGGGACGTTTTTTCTTGCCACTGCTGTTATTATGATCGGAGCGCAGCCTGATTTCTTCTTCCATGGAATCTCTATTCCTGGACTGCTTCTTAATCTGCTGCATGTCTTTTTCCGTAATCATTCTCGTGGATGCTTCTTCATCAGGATTTGCAATTTTTACAAAGTCCTCATCCGGACGCATCAAAGACTTCTTTAAATCCTCAATCAGTTCTCCCATAGACTGATATCGTCTGTCAGGGCTCTTTTGTGTGCATTTAAACACAATCTGTTCTACACTTATCGGAATCTCGGGAATATATTCTCTCGGAGACGGCATTGGCTCCTGAATATGCTTAATTGCGATGGCAACCGTTGTATCACCGTTAAACGGAACGCGTCCTGTCAGCATTTCAAACATCGTAATACCAAGAGAATAAATGTCGCTCTTTTCATCAGAATATCCGCCTCTTGCCTGCTCCGGAGAAGTATAATGCACCGATCCCATTACATTGGAGGTAATCGTATTGCTGGTAACTGCTTTGGCAATTCCAAAGTCCGTCACCTTCACTTTTCCGTCTCTTGAAATCATAATATTCTGTGGTTTAATGTCACGATGAATAATATGGTTATTGTGAGCCGCTTCAATTCCCATGGAAACCTGGATTGCAATGCTTACCGCCTCTTTTACGGAAAGTCTTGCTTTTTTCTCAATGTATTTTTTAAGGGTAATTCCCTCAACAAGTTCCATTACAATATAATATGTGCCGTTTTCTTCTCCAACATCATATACATTTACAATATTCGGATGCATCATGCCGGCTGCTGCCTGTGCTTCTGTCTTGAATTTGGAAACAAAATTTACATTTTCCGAAAACTCCTGTTTCAAAACTTTTACGGCTACAAACCTGTTCAATTTATGGCATTTTGCTTTATATACATCCGACATTCCGCCGGTTCCGATCTTCTCAAGAATCTCGTAACGGTCTCCCAGCATCATTCCAATCTTTATCATGAAATCACCTCATCTGCGAAGGGTTCAATTAAAACAACTGTAATATTATCTTTCCCTCCGTTATTGTTGGCCGCTTTTACCAGTGCCTCTGCCTTTTCTACGATGTCTCTTTGTCCCTTCAAAATCATTCTGATATCTTCATCTTCTATCATATTGGTCAATCCATCCGAACACATTAAGACCATATCGCCTTTTTCCAGTTTAACTTGAAAGAAATCGACCTCTACACTGTCTTGTGCGCCGACTGCCCTTGTTATGATGTTTTTGTCCGGATGACTTCTTGCCTGTTCTCTCGGCAATCCTCCCATGCGTACCATTTCTTCCACCAGGGAATGATCTCTTGTAATCTGTCTGATTTCGTCATTTACAATATAGAGTCTGCTGTCTCCGACATTAGCCACGTACAAAGCATCGTCCAACACGGTAGCAGCCACAACCGTGGTGCCCATTCCGCTCATTTCTTCGTTTTCCGTCGATTTCATTCTGATATGACGATTGGCACTCTGAATTGCCTTCTCCAAGACACTCACCGGAGAGTCTTCCTTTGCTCTTCCTATCTCATCGACAATTGTTTCGATTGTATACTTAGACGCAAAATCTCCGGCATTATGTCCTCCCATTCCATCCGCTACCAGAAACAGATTAGGAAGGCATCCAACCGGAATCTCCGAAGTAAATACATAGTCCTGATTCAATTTTCGTTTTTCCCCGATGTCCGTAATCGAAAATGTCTTTAACATGTCTCTCCTTTTTCATGCGTCTCCTGTTGCAATTGTCTTCTACGCAGTTGACCGCAGGCTCCATCTATATCCTGCCCCATTTCCCTTCTAATAGTAACATTAATTCTGTTTTTTTCAAGTTTATTTTTGAATGCCTCAATCTCATGATGACTGCTGCGTGTATAATTCCGCTCTTTAATTGGATTTACCGGAATCAGGTTTACATGACAATTTAAGCGTGATGCAATTGCGCAAAGTTCCTGTGCATCTTCTTTTGTATCGTTTACTCCGCCGACCAGACTATATTCAAAAGTAATCCGGCGTCCGGTCTTCTCAAAATAGAATTCGCAAGCAGGAATTACTTCCTCTAAACTGTATTTTTCCGCAATCGGCATCAGTTTTTTTCGTTTTTCATCTGTTGTGGCATGTAAGGAAAGTGCCAGCGTAATCTGCAATTTTTCTTCTGCCAGTTTACGGATTCGGGGAACAAGCCCACATGTGGAGACTGTTATGTTCCTCTGGCTTACGTGAAGTCCGTTTTCATCTGTTAACATGTGAAGGAAACGTATCAGATTGTCGTAATTATCAAGAGGTTCTCCGGTTCCCATTACCACTACATTGGAAACTCGTTCTCCCGTAATCCTCGTGATTGCATAAATCTGTTCTAACATTTCTGCCGCAGTCAGATTTCTTTCCCATCCGTCTAATGTCGAGGCACAGAAGCGACACCCCATTTTGCATCCGACCTGTGAAGATATACATACGGAATTTCCATGATGATAACGCATAAAAACACTTTCCACCAAATTCCCGTCTTGCAGCGAAAACAAAAATTTCTTTGTTCCGTCTAACTTTGATTCCTGTATCCGGATAGTCTTTAACGTTGTATATATATATCGGTCACTAAATTCTTCCCGCATCTGTTTGGAAAGATTTGTCATCTCATCAAACCCCGCTGCCAGTTTCACATGCATCCATTGATATAATTGTTTGGCGCGAAATGCCGGAATCGAATACTGTTTCATTTCTTCCGTTATTTCATCAAGTGTCATGGACTTGATATCTTTTTTCATGTCCGTTCCCTATCCGTCCTTATTTTCGTTTTAACCTTGCCATAAAAAATCCGTCGCTTTGGTCAGATGGCAATAATAAAAGGCATCCCTCTTTTATTTCTGCATCTTGCAAACATTCCGGAACATACGGTTTTACACTCTCCGTTTCAAACGGATACTTTTGTGTGATATAGGCAACCATATCTTCATTTTCTTCCCTGCGGATTGTACAGGTACTGTAAATAAGGGTCCCTCCCGGCTTCACATATTCCCATACGGTATCAATAATCTCTTTTTGAAGTACCGCAAGACTTTCTAAGGATTCCTCTGTGAGTCGGTATTTGATATCCGGTTTCTTTCCGATTACGCCGATTCCGGAGCATGGAATATCAAGTAACAGGACATCTGCTTTTCCAATTGCCGTTTCATCCTTTTTCGTGGCATCCCACACCTTCACATGCAGATTATCTGCATGCATACGCTCTTTGTTCTGCAAAATCAATTCTGTCTTGTAAGCAGTAACATCCCTTGCATCTACTATACCGGTATCGTTTAATTTATCGCAGGCATGGAGCGATTTGCCACCGGGTGCCGCACAGACATCCATTACATAATCATTTTTCCTAATTTGCGCAATCTCGCATACCATCATACTGCTTACGTCCTGAACCGTATAACTTCCATTTTGAAATCCCGCAAGATCTGAAAGCCGTTCAGTTCCTTTTATCACATAGGCATACGAAAGCCACGGGTGTACGTGAAAAGTTATGTTCTTCTCTTCCCATTCCCGCAATACCGCTTCCTTTTCTTCTTTTGTAATCTGCTCTTTCATACGAACGCAGAGATTTCTTTCTTCTAACAATTTTGCAAAAATCTCTTTTGTCTTTTCAACTCCATACTGTTGTATCATCATGGAAGTCAACAGTTTGGGCATTGAATACCGGATGCAAATTGCCTGCAAGGGATCTGCCGCCAAGTCCGGATACGAAATATTATCTTTTTGCCTTGCCACGTTCCTTAAAACACCGTTTACGAATCCTTTTAAGTTATGAAAATTTCTCTTCCCGGCAAGTTTTACTGCCTCGTTGCATGCTGCACTGTCCGGTACCTTATCCATAAAAAGAATTTGGTAAACACTCATCCGTAACAGACTTCTGATAAACGGCTTCATCTTATTTACCGGCACTTTGGAGTATGCATTCAGCACATAATCTATCTGGATTCCTCTTTCCAGAGTCCCTTCCGTGACACGTTTGATAAATGCTTTATCGCTTTCCTCCAGGTAGTTATATTTATTCAGAATATTTTTGATGAGAACATGACTGTATTCCCTTTTTGCATAAATCTCCGTCAGCATATCGGTAATCAGTTCTCTTGTATTGATGTTCTTTTCCAATGTGATTTAATCCCTATCCCGTCTTCCAAATAATAAAATGAGTCTTAGCAACTGTAAAATTGAAGACGCCGCTGCCGCAACATAAGTCATTGCTGCTGCCGTGAGCACTTTTCTTGTTTTGGGAAGTTCCTCACTTCCTAATATTCCGTATTGATTAAGCATACCAAGAGCACGATGTGATGCGTTAAACTCCACCGGCAATGTCACAATCTGAAATAAAACAGCAAGGGAAAATACCCAGATACCAATCTGAATCAGTAACTGATTGTAACTGAGTAACACTCCCAGAATAATAATCGGAATTCCAAGTCTTGAACCGATATTTGCTGCCGGAACAATGGCGCTTCGTATTTTTAGAGGCAGATATTCTTCCTTATGCTGCAACGCATGTCCGCATTCATGTGCGGCTACGCCGATTGCGGCAACAGACTGCGAAGAATAGGTTGCATCCGACAAACGAAGTACTTTATTTCTTGGGTCATAATGGTCTGTCAGATTTCCTCTGACATGTTCTATGCTGACATCGTAAATACCGTTTTGCTGTAAAATCCTCTCTGCTGCCTCTGCTCCGGTAAATCCCGTCATGCTTCTTACTTTCTGATATCTATTAAAGGTGCTGTTTACCTTCGCCGATGCAAGCATGGAAAACACTGCCCCAATCAGGACAAGAATATAGGTCCAATCAATATAATATCCGTAATAGCCTCCATACATAATATCAACTTCCTTTCCATGTTAGTTTGGAAATACCATTCCGGCTTCCACTTGATATCCAAGCAAAAATGCAGATACTTCCATTCTCTTTTTCCCTTCCGGCTGCACACTTGTAATTTTTAATCTGTCTTTTCCGGTGCAGACAATAAAAGAATCCTTAGAAACGCTTTCCACCGTTCCCGGTGTTCCTTTTCCGTCTCCGCTTTCTACCGAAGCAGACCAGATTTTGAGTGTTTTCCCTTTATACTTTGTATAAGCACTCGGCCAGGAATTCAATCCCCGTACTTTCCGTTCAATCACTGCCGCCTCTTTCGAAAAGTCAATCTCCCCGATAGATTTTTTTAACATCTTTGCATAAGAGGATTTTTGTTCATCCTGCTTTATCGGTGTCAAAAGTCCCTGTTCAATCAGCGGAAGAGCTTTCACAATTAACTTAGCCCCGCAATCAGTCAGTTTGCCAAAAAGACTCTCTCCTGTCTCATCTGCCGTAATCGGGACTTCTTCCTGCATAAGAATATCTCCGGTATCAATCCCTTCATTCATCTGCATGATGGTAATTCCGGTTTTTTCTTCTCCATCCAGAATTGCCCATTGTATCGGTGCCGCACCACGGTATTTCGGTAATAGAGAAGCATGGATATTCACGCATCCGTATTTTGGCATTTCAAGAATTTCTTTTGACAAGATTTGCCCGAATGCCGCTACAACGAAAATATCCGCTTCATACCGGCGTAATTCTTCTATCGCTTGTGCTTCTTTAATCTTTTTCGGCTGCAAAACCGGAATATGATTTTTGATGGCACATTCTTTGACCGGAGGCATCTGCATTTCTTTTCCTCTGCCTTTTGGTTTGTCCGGCTGTGTTACAACCGCGGTAACCTCATATCCCGCATCTACGATTGCCTGTAATGCTCCTACCGCATAATCGGGAGTTCCCATAAAAATAACTTTCATATTATTCATCCTCTCCCGCTTCTTCCACATTCATCAACTCACCTTCTACTTTTTCCATATACATATGTCCATCCAGATGGTCGATTTCATGGCAGATAGCACGTGCCAGAAGTTCCGTTCCTTCTATTTCGTATAGCTCCATATCTTCATTATAAGCAACTGCTTTCACATAATTCGGACGAGTCACAATACCGGACTTGCCCGGAAGGCTTAAACATCCTTCCTGTCCCGTCTGTTCACCGCTTTTTTCAACAATTTTAGGATTAATCATTACAATCGGATCTTCTCCTGTTGTATCAATGACTACAATCCTTTTTAAAATTCCAACCTGCGGCGCGGCAAGTCCGACGCCGTTAGCCTCATACATGGTATCAAACATATCATCGATCAATTCCCGTGTACGCTCATTCATTTCTTTTACTTCTTTGCATGCTTTGCCAAGAACAGGGTCCCCTGCAATTCTGATGGTACGTAAAGCCATTTTTATTCCGCCTTTCCTGTTGTTATTTACATTAGTAAGAAGTCATCGGATCAAAATCAAATTGAACCGTAATTTCCTTTTTTTCTCTTTCCGCTTCTTCCTGCTCCATGTCATCTCTTGCTCTAAACAGAATTTCTTTGTCTTTTTCCTTGATATAAAAAACAAACCGATAATAATCATTAATCCGGCTGATTCCTGCCGGTGCCGGTCCAATCACATGAAGTCCTCCAAGATTCTCTGTCAGGTCCTGTGCCCGCTTTCTTGTTGCCTCCTCGTCTTTACCGCTGACCATTACAGCCAAAATATGACAAGCCGGTGGATAAGACGATAATTCACGATATGTCATTTCTTCTTCATAAAAGCCTTCATAATCCTGTTTTGCCGCATAGGTTATACTGTAATGTTTTGGCTGATATGTCTGAATCACGACTTCTCCCTGCCTGTTTCCTCTGCCTGCACGCCCCGCTGCCTGTGTCAGCAATTGAAAGGTGCGTTCTCCCGCTCGATAGTCATTTGCTGCAAGTGACAAGTCCGCTGCAATAATTCCTACCAATGTCACATCCGGGAAATCGTGTCCTTTGACAATCATCTGTGTGCCAACCAGAATGTCGGCTTCCTTATTGGAAAAAGAAGATAATATCTTCTCATAACTGTCCTTTTTCTTTGTCGTATCCCCATCCATGCGAAGCACTCTGGCAGCCGGAAACAGTTTTTTCAATTGTTCCTCTATCTGTTCTGTTCCGGCACGAAATGATAACAAGTATTTCGAACCGCATACAGGACACACATCGGGACGTCTGCTCTCATAACCGCAGTAATGACAAATCAGCTTCCCGTTTTTATGCTCCGAAAGTGACACATCACAGTGTGGACATTTCATAACATGGCCACATGCACGACAGGAAAGAAAGCCGGCATATCCGCGCCTGTTTAAAAACAACATCGTCTGTTCATTTTTGGCAAGACGGTCGGCAATCAGTTCCTGTAGTTTTCTACTGAAAATAAGACGATTCCCTTCTTTTAATTCTTTCCGAAGATCCACGGTATATACATGAGGCAATTGTGATGCCACTGCCCGTTTTGTCAGTTTAAACAGTTTAAACTCTCCGTTTTTTGCCCGAAAATAGGATTCTACCGATGGTGTGGCCGAGCCCAATACAACACTTGCTCCATGCATTGCGGCAAGTGCCAGTCCCGTTTCCCTGGCATGATACTTCGGCACATTTTCACTTTTATACGTATTTTCGTGTTCTTCATCGATTACAATTAATCCAAGATTTGGAAATGGTGTGAAAAGAGCAGAACGAGGACCGATGATAACATCAATTTCACCTCTTTTTGCCCGTTCACACTGATCAAACTTCTCTCCCTCGGAAAGGGAAGAATTTAAAATCGACACCCGCTGTCCAAAATGATGATAAAACCGCATGACTGTCTGATATGACAATGCGATTTCCGGGATTAGGACAATTGCCTGACGGCCTTTTTCTATTACTTTTTGAATCATCCGGATGTATACTTCCGTTTTCCCGCTTCCGGTCACTCCGTGAATTAAGTATGTCTTTCTAATCCCGTTTTCATAATCCCTGCTGAAAGTATCAATAATTACCTGCTGTTCTTCATTTAACTGCTTATCTTTCTCCTGCACCTTGCCGGCTATAATCGGATTACGAAAATAATTTTCTGATTTTACTGTCACAACCCCTGCTTTTACAAGACTTGTAATCGTCGAAGACGCAACATGCAGTTTCTGTGTAACAAGCCGGTAATCCAATACCGTTTCCTTGATTAGTTCCCGTAAAAGGCGCTCTTTGGCACACTGATGCTTCCTAATGCATTCCGTCAGAAAAGATTCCGCATCTTCCTGCGTAAGCAGAAGTTCAATCGTCTTCTTTTCTTTCTGCTGGTATGTCTTTTTTGCCGGAAGAACTGTTTTTAATGCATGAATCATGGTTGAACCGTACTGCTTTTTCATCCATGCGGCAAGTGCAATCATTTTTCCTTCCACTGCATCTTGTTTGATGACAAGCGAATCTATTTGCTTCAGTTTTTCATCCGGCAGGCTGACATGGTCGGTAAGTTCTACGACATAACCGTTAATTAATTTATTGCCTTTCCCAAACGGGACTTTCACACAACTGCCGATTTTTACTTCTCCTGTAAGTTCTTCCGGAATTTTGTAGGAAAAGGGTCGATCCACGCTTTCATGTGAAATATCTACTATGACTGCTGCGTACTGCTGCAATTTGTTTCCTCCAGTTCCCGTAAAATATCGGCGATTAGCACTCTCTCATCCATTGGGTATTTAACCCCTTTGATTTCCTGATAATCCTCATGTCCTTTTCCCGCAAGAACAATGATATCGCCCGGCTCCCCATGTGTAATTGCATACCGAATTGCTTCTTTTCTATCAGGAATCTCAATATATCTGCCGCTTGTTTTCTTCATGCCGACCACAATATCATCAATAATCGCCTGCGGTTCCTCAAATCTCGGATTGTCAGAAGTAATAATTGTAAAATCTGCCAGTTTCCCGCTGACTTCTCCCATCTCGTAGCGACGCATTTTAGAACGGTTCCCGCCACATCCGAACAGACACACGAGGCGGTGCGGTTCATACTCTTTTAGCGTTCCCAAAAGGCTTTCGAGTGCCATGGCATTATGAGCATAATCAATCATCAGGGTAAATTCATCCGAAACTTTTACCAGTTCAATTCTTCCTTTCACCGATGCATGAAGTAAAGCCTTTTTGATTGCCTCTTCTCCAACACCAAACTGTTCGCAGATGGCAATTGCCGTCAAGGCATTGTAAACGCTGAATCTTCCCGGCGTGGAAATCTCCACTTCCATGTTTACCTGTCCGCTTACTGTAAAATCAACCCCGATATGTCCTTTTTCATGAACCAGTTCCATCCTGCTTGCGCAGTAATCCGCTTCCTTTGAAAATCCGTATGTAAGAAGCTTACAGGTATGACCTTCTGTAACAGTCTTATAATGCTTATCGTCGCAATTGACAATTCCGACACGGCACTGTTTGAACAGAAGTCCCTTACATGCCATATATTCTTCAAAACTTGCGTGTTCGTTCGGTCCGATATGATCCGGCTCTATATTCGTAAAAATTCCGTAGTCAAATATAAATCCCTGCGTTCTGTGAAGCATCAGTCCTTGGGAAGAGACTTCCATAACCACCGTATCACATCCGCTTTCTACCATTTGCGCAAAATACTGTTGTAACAAAAAGGATTCCGGCGTTGTATTGTTGGCATGAATATGAGTATCCCCGATAATCACTTCAATCGTACCAACAAGACCAACCTTATGTCCTGCATTCTCTAAAATAGATTTTACCAGATAAGTGGTGGTTGTTTTCCCCTTTGTACCGGTAATTCCGATTACTTTTAATTTCTCGGCAGGATTTCCAAAATAAGCAGCCGCAATAAACGCCATCGCATATCTTGTATTTTCCACTTTGATAATTGTAATAGCACTGTCCTTCGGAAGAATGACATCTTTGCTCACGACAAGACACGACGCACCTTCTTTGTATGCTTCTTCAGCAAAATCATGTCCGTCAAAGTTGACTCCTTCTATGCAGATAAACATACATCCTTTTGTAATTTTTCTGGAATCGTATACCACCTGCGTAATTTCTACACTGTCTTCTCCTTGCAAACACGTATAAGGAACCTTTTTTAGTAATTCGCTACACCGAAACATTTTGTTCTCCATTCTGCCGCAGGATTCTTTTCCTGCTTTGGCGAAACTATAAAACTTCTGTTTCACAATACCACAAAAGAGCGTCTTTTTCAACTTACTCCCACCGCGAAAAGCAATCGTACTGTTCAAAATTACAAAGGCCCCGCTTATGCAGCGAGGCCTTTGTTTCTTATGAGGGGGGAGATAGTGAGTAATCAACTATCTGATTATTACTATATCGGAAAAATGTGTTGAAAGTGTGTATAAATTATAAAACAATTCTAAAACTTCTTAAGCCTTCCTTAAGAAATCGTGAAGTGCCGTTCATTTTCCCAAATACCTGTGCTAAATGCTGTCACGATGTGCCAAAATGTACACAGAAATTTCAAAAAATAAGAAAAGAGAAAGAATCCCCACGACCATTGAAATTGCTGCCAGCGCAGGAAGGGAAACAGATGCTCCCGCTTCTGCCAGTTCTTCTCCCGCAAAGCTTCCCAACGCAAACATCAGCAGTCCGGGAAGCATACAGATAACTTTCATATTCTGTGCACTTTTACGTACTCCGACCGCATATAGCAATGTATATTCAAATCCTACAATCAGGAGTGAAATTCCTGTCATGATAACCGGAAACAATAAAATGAATTGAAAAAACTCATCGGTTATCCCGGCACGATTGCTGTATCGCATGCATTGTACAACTCCAAGAAATGCAGAGACCGCAAATGCAATTAACTGATATGCCAGCGCATATAAGAATCTTCCTTTCACCCGGCTTTTTGTGGATGCCGGAAGCAGACACATAAAATGCATATTCCTGAAATTTTCCACACCAAACGGTCCCGTTGCAAGCGTCACTGCGCCAAATGACAGATATGCTGCCGTAAAACTAACCATTCCATCGTTGATAAACATCAAAACTAATGCCAGTACCAGAAACAGGACAAATGTTTTTCTCTGTGACTTTGTAATACTATAATCGATTTTCATAAATTTTACTGCTTCTTTCATTGCAAAACCCTTTCCTTTCCCCGTTCCAGAATATAGTGAATGACAATCTGGTCAACACTCGGCTTTTCCAATGTTACATTCCCTGTAAAGTAAACCGCATCATCTGCGCGTATCAGGCCTTCCGCCATAACTTCTGTTTTTTTCAGTCCGATTATTTTTGAGGAAAGTTCATCCGTTAAGTCTTCCGGTCCTGTCTTAAGTAACAGGAAGGAATCCACCATTTCCTCCTTTGATTCACACATTACTTTTTCACCTTCATCAATAAAAAAGATATAGTCGGCTATTTGTTCCAAATCACTCAGAATATGAGTAGAAAATAGAATACTCCGCTTTCCGTCCGAGATATACTCCTGCATTAACGTAAGAATCTCATCCTTTATCACCGGGTCAAGTCCGTTAGTCGCTTCATCCAAAATCAGAATCTTTGTGTCTCTCGAAAGAATATCCGCAAACATCAGCCGTACCTGCATACCTTTTGAAAACTGCGATATTTTCTTATTTTCCGGCAAATCCCATTCTTTCATATATGCTCTGAATTTTTGTTCGTTAAAACTCGGATAAAAATCTCGTAAGGTCCTGATTACTTCTTTTCCCGTAAAGTCATCCGGGAAAAAGGAAGTGTCCCCGATAAACCCAATCATTTCCTTATACCGAATCGGATCTTCCTGTATTGTGATACCGTCAATTCTGACAGTACCGCTTGTAGCATGTAATAATCCCGTTATGATATTAAGTGTCGTTGTTTTCCCGGCCCCGTTTTTCCCGACATATCCCATAATGTAACCTGCCGGAAGGGAAAATGAAATATCATTCAGGCAAAAATCTTTAAACTTCTTTGTAATTCCTTCTACCTCTAATACATTCATAACAGTTCCTCCATGATGGCTTTCAACTCTTCTTTTGAAATTCCGGCCGTTTTGGAAAGCTGCACTGCACTTTCCAGATGCTCCTCAATCTTTTTCAAAAAATTTTCCCGCATCATTTTATTATCTTTTGGCAGTACAATGCTTCCTTTCCCTTGGACAGACGCAATAAATCCCTCCTGCTCCAAATCACTGTAAGCACGTGTCGTTGTAATGACACTGACTCCCGTTTCTTTTGCCAGCTGCCGGATACTTGGCAATACGGTTCCCGGCGGAATGCTTCCGTCCAGAATCTGTTCCTTCATCTGTTCCCGTATCTGCGCATATATCGGGAGTTCCGATTGATTTGATACAATTACTCTCATAGTTTCTTATTCCTGTTCGTAATCTGTTAATAAAGTATATACTGTATATATATCATTATATACAGTATGAGGACTTTGTCAATACATTTATTAAAAAAAAGCGTTAATGTCATAACGCTCTTTTTCACTACTGATATCCCTGTAAAACAAATTGTAAATTTTGTTTTCCTCTGTATTCATTTATGGATGGATAATAAAGAACATCCATCTTAATTTCCTTTGGATTGTTACTGCCACTGTCACTAAACAAATACTGCAATGCTTCTTTTCCGAACTTATCCGATACATAGGTTTCAAAAGCATCCAATCCGCGAAAAAGTAACATTGTGTATTGATGCATATTTTCATCCCGTACCAGAAACTTCGCCATATTGCCGTTTCCCATTCGCCTTCCCTGCACAAATGAAATTGCTTTTTGGGCAAATACCGGCTTTTCGTTTCCGGTTCCAAACGGCTCAAGTATTGCTAACTGTTTCACAAATGGCAAGTTTACATAAGACATCGGCATCGGTACATCAATCAGAATCTTTTCTTCAAAATCTTCTTCTGTCAGCGTACAGATTTCATTAATTTTTTTACGAAAGACTGCAACATTTTCTTCCGGCATGGAAAGTCCGGCTGCCATCTTATGACCACCGTATTTTGTAAAAAGCTCCTTACACTTTGTCATTTCATCATAGATATGATAAGAATCGATGGAACGGGCGCTTCCTTTCACACCGTCCTCTCCTTTTGTTAAGACAAAGGTTGGCTTTCCGTATTTTTCGCGAACTCTGCCGGCAACAATTCCTGCAAGACTCTCATGTATATCCGGTAAATACAATACCAATATCTTGTCTTGCCCATACTCTCCGGATTCTACTTTGGCACACGCTTCTTCTACTCCCAGTCTCGTCATTTCTTTTCGGCTGTTGTTCAGTTCTTTTAGTTGTACTGCCAGGGTAACTGCTTCTTCAAACGTTTTACTTTTTAACAGTTCCAATGCCATCTGCGCAGTATCTAAACGTCCTGTGGCATTCATACACGGGCCAATCACAAATCCCAAATGATAGGCACTCAGATGTTCCGGCATAATATCATTTACCTTAATCAATGCCTTTAACCCAAAATTGGCAGAATCTTTCATATAGCGAAGTGCCGTCTTTACCAGTATGCGGTTCTCATCCTTTAATTCCATCACATCACATACCGTTGCAATCCCCGCTAGTTCCGTTAGCTCCTGTAACGTCGTATGTCTTATTGTTTCGGTAATCCGACATTTTGAGAAAAGAACCTCAATCAGTTTCAGTGCTACTACCGCACCGCAGATTGTCTGAAACGGATATGTACAGTCCTCCTGTTTCGGATCAACTACCGCATCTGCTGAGGGAATCATGTAACATCGTCTTCCATCCTCTGTCTCTTCATAAGGCACTTCATGATGGTCGGTAACAATGCAAGTAAGTCCTTTTTCTTTTGCATGCAAAATGACATTTGCCGCTGCGATACCATTATCACACGTAACAATGGTATCGATTTCCTCTTCTATCGCATCATTTATCAATTGCTCATTCAATCCGTATCCGTCTCTAATTCTGTGTGGAATCACAGTGTCTGCCTGTGCTCCCAGAACGAGAAACCCTTTATACAAGATATATGTGGAACAGATACCGTCTACATCATAATCACCGATAATACGGATTTTCTTTTTCTGTGCAATTTTTTCACATAAAATATCCGCTGCCTTTTCAAGATCTTTCATCAAACACGGGTTAGGGAGATCCTCAAGCGTCCCATTTAAATATCTGTCGATTTCAGAATCCGTTATCACATCACGATTGCGAATAATTCTCGCGATAACCGGATCAATATGATATTTTTCCGCCACTGCATGAAAGTCTGCCTTTTTGGCAGCTATAAACCACTTTGCCATTCTGTTCTATATTATGCCTTCTTGCCACTTTCCTTTTTCACCAGTTTGGTGCGGAAAAGATACCAAAGTGCTCCTGCAAGACATACAGACGAATATGCACCGCAGATAATACCTGCCATTAAAGGAAGTGCAAATTCACGGATGGAGGTAACACCCAGAACATACAATACCGCAACCATAATAAAGGTTGTTAAGGATGTAAAAATACTTCTTGAAAGTGTCTGGTTAATACTGTTATTTACAACTTCTGCAATATCTGACTTACGTCCTGCGGTTCCCAGGTTTTCACGGATACGGTCAAAGATAACAATCGTTGCATTGATGGAGTATCCGACAATGGTTAACATACATGCAATGAATGTCGAGCCGACTGATACTTTCACAATCGCATAAAAGCCCAGTACTACCAAAACGTCATGTACTAATGCAAGCACACTGCTGGCACCAAACCGGATATCTTTAAAGCGCAGCCAGATATAAAGCAACATACAAATTGTTGCAATCGTAACGGAAAGAACGGCATTTTTCTTCATTTCTCCGGAAATTGTGGAAGAAATCGTCTCCGCTGTAATCTTTTCCGTATCTACTCCAAACTCATCTGCCATTGCCTGATTTAAAGCTTCTCTTTGTTCTACCGTAAGCGTTTTTGTCTTAATAATAACTTCATTCGTTCCCTGTACTTTCTGCGTCTGGATTGCACCGCCGCCAATTACATCGGATACAACCGGAACAACATTTGCATCAATATCTGCTAAGGAAAGATCTTCGTTAAATGTAATGTTGGTAGATGTACCACCCTTAAATTCCAGCGAATAATTTAAAATTTCACCATCATTTGCCTTATTGATTCCCATAAATACAAATCCGGCAACGATTACTGCAAGGGAAATTGCAAAGAAAGCAGGTTTCTTTGATAAGAAATTGATACTTTTTCTTTCCTTTGCCTTACCATAGAATTTTTCATTTGTTATGCCCAGTGCATAAAAAGCATTCAATACAAATCTTGTAACAACCAGTGCCGTAAACATGGAGACAACGATACCCAGTCCCAATGTCTGTGCAAAGCCTTTGATCGTACCGGTTCCCATAATGCCAAGTACCAGTGCTGCAATCAGCGTTGTGACATTTCCGTCGACAATCGCAGATAACGCTTTCTTAAAGCCAATCTTGATGGCAGAATTTACTGTCTTGCCGGTTGCAATTTCTTCACGAATTCTTGCAAAAATGATAACGTTGGCATCTACTGCCATACCAATGGAAAGAATAATACCTGCAATACCCGGTAATGTCAGTGTAATATCAAATCCATTCAGTAATAACATGGTCAAAATAACATAAACAATCAGTGCAATTACGGATGCAAGTCCCGGAATATAATATACGGCAATCATAAAAATTGCTACAAGTGCAAAACCGATAACAGCCGCCTGCAAACTCGTCTTTACGGCATCCTCTCCAAGCTGTGCACCAACCACGTTAGAACGGAGTTCTTCCAGTTCCAGTTTCAATCCGCCGATACGAATGGTAGATGCAAGTTTTTCTGCTTCTTCATAAGAGCCCATTCCTTCAATTACACAGTTACCATCGGTAATTTCGGATTTTACTGACGGATAACTAACAATCTGATTGTCATATACGATGTAAATCGGATCATTATTGGGTACCGCTGCTTTTGTTGCTTCCGCAAATTTTTCAGTACCTTCTTTATTCAACGTCAGGGCTACCACATACTGCATATTTCCCATACTATCCTGCTGCGTAGCTGCCTGTGCACTTGCTACATCAGTTCCGGCTAACACTTCATTACCTTCCACATCATAAAAAGCAAGCGAACCCGGTTTTCCAAGTTCTTCCAAGATAGCATTTGCATCTGATACACCCGGAATTTCAATATTAATACGGTCAGATCCTTCCTGATATACAACTGCTTCCGTACTGTAGCCTTCCACACGTTTTTGCAGTTTATAAATC
Organism: Lachnospiraceae bacterium; assembly: GCA_029007885.1. Classification (GTDB taxonomy): domain Bacteria; phylum Bacillota; class Clostridia; order Lachnospirales; family Lachnospiraceae; genus RGIG8767. The sequence continues at coordinate 28,211 of JAQXIR010000139.1, forward strand.
GTATCTGCCATATCTTCTTTGCTTGGTTCCTCTTCTCCCACTACCTGATAGGTAATGCTTACACCGCCTGCCAAATCAAGTCCCTGCTTAATATTTGCAGCAGAACCTGTTTTGTCCGCATCAAGACCGAAGATAACCGTATAGATTCCTCCGGCAATCAGTGCTGCTAAAATCAACAGACTGATAATTCCTTTTTTCTTACTCATAATCCGTTCTCCTTTTTTATTCGGCCAAAGCCGCTTTTATCATAATTGCGCACTCTACACGCTTTCTTTGTAATTCACATCCGAGGTCATAGGCATCATTAATCTTTCCGTGAAAATTATAGGAATTTGCAGCACAGCCTCCGCTACAGTAAAACTTCGCAAAACAATTCTTACATTTTTCTTTTGCATACACGTTACAGGTTTTAAATTCATCCCTGATATCCGTACGTACAATTCCCTCATCAACATTGCCCATTAAAAATTCTTCCTGTCCGACAAACTGATGGCACGGATAAAAATCTCCCCACGGTGTTACCGCAAGATATTCTGTTCCCGAACCACATCCGGAAAGGCGCTTTGCCACGCATGGACCACCATCCAAGTCTATCATAAAATGGAAAAAATTAACACCTTTTCCTTCTTTTCTTCGTCGAATCAGTTCTTTTGCCAGATTATCATATTCCTCTAAAAGTTTGGGAATATCTTCATCCCGCAGTGCATATGAATCTTCCGGTTTAGCCACTACAGGTTCAACGGAAATCTGCTCAAAGCCAAGATCAGCAAGATGTTCCACGTCTTTTGAAAAATCAAGGTTGTTTCTTGTAAAAGTGCCCCGTACATAATAGTTCATCTGATCACGGCTCTTTGCTACCTTTTGAAATTTAGGAACAATCTGATCGTAGCTTCCCTGTCCGCCTCTAAACGGACGCATCTTGTCATGGACTTCTTTTCTACCGTCAATGCTCAGTACGATGTTACTCATTTCCCGATTGACAAATTCAAGGATTTCATCATTCAGTAGAACACCGTTCGTCGTCAATGTAAAACGAAACTTTTTATGGTATGGTTCTTCCAGACTTCTGCCGTACGCGACAAGATGCTTTACCACATCCCAGTTCATCAACGGTTCTCCTCCGAAGAAATCAACCTCTAAGTTGACACGGTTTCCGGAATTTTGTACAAGAAAATCCAGTGCTTTCTTTCCGACTTCAAAACTCATCAAAGCCCTTCTGCCGTGATATTCTCCTTCTTCTGCAAAGCAATACTTACATGCCAGATTGCAGTCATGGGCAATATGAAGGCAGAGTGCTTTCACAACCGTCTCACGTTTTTTAAAATCTCCGATGTATTTTTCATAAATATCTTCCGTATATAACTGTCCCGCATCTTTTAGGGCAAGCAGTTCTTCACACACTTCCCTCATTTCTTCCTGTCCGTAGGGAAGGTCTTTGCACGCTTCGATTGCTGCAGCAAGTTCTTCCTCCTTTGAAAGTCCCTTCTTCACGACCGGTTCCACCATAGGAATCGCATCATAGACACAATCGTCCACTACATGGACAGAACCTCTGTTTACGTCCAGTACGATGTTATATCCGTTGTTTTTATATTGATGTATCACAAGAAACTCCTTTTTAAATTCTCTCACCCGAAACAGACTCGAAGCCGCAGTACCGGTGCCTTTATAAACCGGTATTCCGACTTCGAGTCTGTCAATCAGAATATATGTCCGTTCTTATTTCATTTTCTCGCAGCTCTGATTTCCTACGGTACAGGATGTCTTACAAGCTGACTGGCAGGATGTCTGGCATTCTCCGCATCCGCCTTTTTTCATGGATTCTTTCAAATCTCTTGTATTCAATGTCTTAATATGTTTCATCGGTAAAGCCTCCTTATTGGTAACATTTCTGCATTAGTATACCATACTTATCACGCAAGGAAAAGACTTTTTCAAAAAAATCATGACAACATTCCACCGAGCATGCCCGCCAAGGTACACAGCAAAAAGGTCGTTAAAAGGTTGGACGCTACATCTTGCAGGGAATGATTTACAATCAGAGAAACCAACAGCATAACAAGAAAATAGGCGCTCCCCATCAAAAGTCCCCACAGGAATTTTTTATTTCCCAATTTCTTTCCTGTCAGAAATCCGGAAAGAAACGTAGATATAATATAGATAATAATAATGGAAATAGATACTACCTTCTCGGAAAGACTGAAACGATACAGAAACAGTGCCAATAAAAGAAGGCTGCCTCCCGTCACCAGATAACTAACCAACAGATTACGCAGCAACAATATCGCTACGGATGATTTTTCCATCGCTTTTTCCATCACAATCTCCTTTTCTCACATAGTGAAACAAATCTGCTTCCGTTAAATATATATGATGTTTCTATATAAAACTTGACATTTGCTTTTCTTTTTTGTACGATTTTTCGTAAACATATTATATTATTAAAGGAGTGATTTTTATTTGGATACGCAAAGTATCATACAACTAATCATTTTACTGATTCTAATCTGTCTCTCGGCATTTTTCTCTTCGGCTGAGACTTCTCTTGTCACGGTGAGCCCCATTAAGGTGAAAGCTTTGGTGGAATCAGGCAATAAACGTGCACTGACTTTACAAAAAATTATCGACAACCACAGCAAAATGCTGAGTGCCATTCTGATTGGCAACAACATTGTTAATATTGCTGCTTCTTCCCTTACCACCACTCTGACAATTAAATTATTCGGGAGTTATGCGATTGGTATCACTACCGGTCTTTTAACACTTATTATTCTGTTGTTTGGTGAAATTACCCCAAAGAATGTGGCAATGTTGAAAGCAGAATCTCTTGCACTTGCTTACAGTCCCATTATCCTGTTCCTCATGAATATTTTGACTCCTGTCATCTTCTTAGTGGACAAAATTGCAAGCGGCGTTCTGCATCTGTTTCACATTGATCCCAATAAGAAAAATATGATTACAGAAACAGAACTTCGTACTTATGTCGATGCCGGTCATGAGGATGGTGCAATTGAATCCGAAGAAAAAGAAATGATTATCAATGTATTTGATTTTTCTGATTCTGTCGCAAAAGATATTATGATTCCGCGAATCGATATGGTAACCATTGAAGAAAATGCAGGTTACAAAGAATTGATGGATCTTTTCAGAGAATGTATGTATACCAGAATTCCTGTTTATAAGGAAGAACATGACAATATCATCGGTCTTGTCAATATCAAAGATTTTATTCTGGTAAGCGATAAAGATACCTTCCGCGTATCAGACATCATCCGCGATGCTTACTATACATATGAATTCAAAAAAACTGCCGACCTTTTAATTGAACTGCGCGAGACCACAAACAATGTTGCTTTTGTATTAAGCGAATACGGTGCCTGTGTAGGAATGATTACCCTGGAAGATTTATTGGAAGAAATCGTTGGTGAAATTCGCGATGAATATGACGAAGATGAAGATGAATTTATTAAAAAAGTCGGAAAAGACTCCTATCTGATTGACGGCAACCGCAAACTTGATGACATAAATGATGAACTTGACACTAATCTTTCCAGTGATGATTACGATTCCATCGCAGGACTTGTATTACAGATTTTAGACCGTATGCCTGCTGCCGGTGATGAAGTCACAACGGATGACGGCATCAAAATAAAAGTTGAATCCGTTGTACAAAACCGCATTACAAAGGTACTTCTGCGTCTTCCGGAGCATAGTATAGAATAAAAAGGATTTTATCTATGCCTTATACAATCATGTTAGATGCCGGTCACGGTGGGTATGATAACGGAGCCACTTATAACGGACGTCTGGAAAAAGACGATAATCTGGCAATGGCGCTTGCAGTCGGCAACATTTTACAAAGTTATGGTTTCAATGTTCTCTATACCAGAACAGAAGATATTTATGAAAGTCCCTATCAGAAGGCAATGGAAGCCAATACCTCGGGTGCCGATATCTTTGTATCTATCCATCGTAATTCTTCGGTTGTTCCAAATCTCTATAACGGTGTCGAGACACTTGTATATTCCAACCGCGGGTTGCCTGCCATGATGGCCGAAAACATCAATGCTCAATTAGAACGCATCGGTTACCGGAACATCGGCATTTCCGAACGCCCCAATCTGGTTGTTTTGAATAGTACAAATATGCCGGCCGTACTTGTGGAAGTCGGCTTTATCAATTCCGATCAAGACAACTACCTGTTCGACACTTTCTTTTACGAAACTGCATATGCAATTGCAGACGGAATTACAATGACATTATTTCCACAGAACTACTAAAAAACGAGAGGTCCTTTCGGGCCTCCCGTTTTCATTTGCTAGGGGATTTTTTGATTTGATTATAACATCTTTTTCATTTCATCAGCTACAAACTGTACCTTTGTACCAACAATAACCTGTACCGATGTTTTACTCGGTCTGATTACGCCGGAAATACCAGCTGACTTAATTTTCTTTTCATCTACTTTTGTATTGTCTTTTACTTCCATACGAAGTCTTGTAATACAGTTGTCTAAAGAAGCGATGTTCTCTTTTCCGCCAAGTCCTTCCAGAATAACAGAAGCAACTTCTGTATAGTTGTCATTGGAAAGAACAACTTTCTTTTCAGCTTCTACATCGTCATCTTCTCTACCCGGAGTCTTCAAATCAAACTTCACAATTGCAAAGCGGAATACCAGATAGAATACAACAAATGCTGCAATACCGAGCGGTATAATCATCCATGTATTCTGTGCTGCCGGTAAAGATGCCGAGAACAGAAGGTCTGTTGCTCCGGCTGAGAAACAGAAGCCTGCACGGAAGCCAACCAAAGTTGTGATTACTGTAAAGATACCGTATAACAATGCATAAATCAGATACAGACCGGGAGCAAGGAACATAAATCCAAATTCAAAAGGTTCTGTTACACCGCAGACAAATGCACAAACTGCTGCGGAAGCCACAAGACCGATTGCAACTTTTCTCTTATTGCTCTTTGCTGTCTGAATCATTGCCAATGCAGCACCGGGGATACCAAACATCATACATGGGAAGAAGCCTGACATATACATACCAAGGTCCCATGCAACATCTGCGCTTGTTTCACCTGCCCAGAAGTGAGAAAGGTCACCAAGACCGATTGTATCAAACCAGAATACATTGTTTAATGCATGATGCAAACCTGTCGGAATTAACAGACGATTTAAGAATGCATAAATACCTGCACCAACTGCGCCCATTCCTGCGATTCCGTTTCCAAGAGCAATCAAAGCTCCGAATACTATCGGCCATACGAACAACAGAATTGCGGAAGCAATAATGGAAACAACACCTGCAATAATGGCAACACACCGTTTTCCACTGAAGAAAGAAAGCCAATCGGGAAGTTTGGTGCTCTTAAATTTATTATAGCATGTAGAACCGATAATGCCGGCAAGAATACCGATAAACGGGTTTGCAATTTTACTGAACGCAAGAGTTGCATCTGTGTTTTCTGCAATAGACGGCATAAGTGTTGTAACACAACCTACAGAAAGTAACGTTGTCATCATTAACCATGATGCCAATGCTGCCAATCCACCGGTTCCGTCATTATCTTCTGACATGCCGACACCGACACCGATAACAAATAAAATTGCCATGTTATCAATCAGAGCCGCTCCTGCTTTCACCAGGAAAAATCCAATCATATTTGCTATACCGTTGATGTCGCCGCCCTGCATGGTAGACGGACAAAGTGCATATCCGATACCCATCAGAATACCGCAGATTGGCAGACATGCTACAGGAAGCATCAGTGATTTTCCAAGTTTCTGTAAATACTTCATCATATTAATTAACCCCCTTATTCGTATTTGTCAGTTCCGCCCTAGCCTCGGAACCGATACTTTCCTATATGTCATGAGGTTTCCCTCACAAACATCGTAAAAATTATAAGTTTTCTTCGAAAAACTTCTGCATTGCAGCAGCTGCTGCCGCTTCGTCTTCTCCCTCGACCTGGCAGGTAAGTTCCATTCCCTGCTTTGCCCCAAGGCTCATTAACATTAACAATCTTTTGGCATCTGCACTCTTTCCGTTACTTGTAATTGTAATGGTACTTTTAAATTCACCTGCTGCCTTAACCAAAAGTCCTGCCGGTCTTGCATGCAATCCTACCGGATCTTTAATTACATACTTTATTTCTTTCATGTTTTTCCTCCTTCATATATATCTCTAAACCCCTCTAGATGTCTCTGATTGCCTTACGCACTTTCAAAACAGATGAAGCCGATACGCTCAGTTCATCTACGCCCATATTAAGGAATGTTTCTGTCAATTCCGTATCTGCCGCAAGTTCACCGCAAATACCCACCCAGATTCCTTCCTTATGACCGTTTTTAACAGTCATTTCAATCAGTTTCAACACTGCCGGATGATGTGTATCACAAGTGCTTTCCAGTTTCTGATTCTGTCTGTCTACCGCAAGTGTATATTGAGTCAAATCATTTGTTCCGATACTGAAAAAGTCTACTTCTTTTGCCAGTTCATCCGAAATAACGGCCGCTGCGGGCGTTTCAATCATAATCCCGAGTTCAACGTCCTTCATCGGATATCCTTCTACTTTTAATTCTTCTTTTACCTGTTCAACAATCTCTTTGATTCGTTTAATTTCCGCTACTGATACAATCATCGGGAACATAATAGCCGCTGTACCGTATGCCGATGCACGATAAATTGCACGCAGCTGCGTGATAAATATTTCGGGACGGTCCAGGCAGATTCGAATTGCCCGATATCCCAGTGCCGGATTTTCTTCCGGCTCTAAGTTGAAGTAATCCACTTTTTTGTCGGCTCCGATATCCATTGTTCGGATGATGACTTTTTTCCCTTGCATTTTTTCAAGAACTTCTTTATAACTCTTAAACTGTTCTTCTTCGGAAGGGAACTCATTTCTTCCAAGATATAAGAATTCGCTTCTAAAAAGACCGATTCCTCCGGCATCTGCATTAAGTACGGCATCTACATCACTTACTTTTCCGATATTGGCATAGAGGTTAATTCTTCTTCCGTCACTTGTTACATTATCCTTGCCTTTCAATTGTTCTAACGCTTCCAAGTCAGCAATCCATTGATTCTTGCGCCTAATCATCTCGTTTAGCAGTTCTTCCTGTGGCTCTACGATAAACTCACCCGAAAAGCCGTCAACTACGGCAACTTTTCCGTTTAGTTCCTCACTCAGTTCCAGGTTCGTATTAACAAGCGATGGTAAATTCATGCTTCTTGCCAGAATCGCGGTATGGGAATTGGAAGAACCTCTTACCGTTACAAATGCAAGAATTTTGTTTTTATCCATTTTCACCGTTTCGCTTGGTGTCAGATCATCAGCCACCACAATAACCGGCTCATCCGTCAAAATACCGTCTTCTCTGATTCCTGCCAGAATCCGGATGACACGCTGGGAAATATCCTTAATGTCGGCTGCCCTTGCTTTCATATATTCATCATCCATGGCCGCAAACATTTCAGCAAACTGTTCTTTTGCCGTCTCAACAGCATATTCGGCATTCCATCCTTCTTCTATTACCTGTGCTATTGTCTCCAGATAGTCCGCATCTTCGAGCATCATTCTGTGAATCTCAAAAATCATGGCATGATCCTCACCCACATTTTTGAGTGCATCCTCATACAATGACACCAACTGTTCTTTTGCCGTCTCAACAGCATCCTCAAAGCGTTTCTGTTCTTGTGCGCTATCTGCTATCTGTGTCTTTACTACCTCATAGGTCTGCTTATGGTACCAATAAATTCTTCCAACTGCAATCCCTTTTAGTACACTTTTTCCAATATACGTCTTCAAAAGAATGCCTCCTTTACTTGCGCAGCGTCAAAACCTTCTCTCCCTGCTTGACATCTTGAAAGTCTGCCGGTGAGATTTCCGAAAAATCATCGGAGTTACATATTATAATGGGTGTAATCGTATCATATCCCTCTGCCTTTATCTGTTCCAAATCTGCTTCCAAAAGAAGATCGCCTTTACTTACTTTCTGTCCTTCAGACACATGAATGGTAAAATGCTTTCCGTCAAGTTTAACCGTATCAAGTCCTATATGAATCAGAATCTCCGCACCATCATCTGTTGTCAGTGCCGCTGCATGTCCCGTCGGAAATACCGTTGTTACGGTTCCTGTTGCCGGAGCACATATCTGCTTGTCAGAAGGAATAATTGCCACACCTTTTCCAAGAATCTCTTCACTAAAAGTCGGATCATTTACTTCTTTGATACTGACCAATTTCCCTGATACCGGTGCTGTGATGATACCGCTTTCTTCTTTTCCGAATAATTTCCCGAATAAACCCATTTGGATGCCTCCTTTTTTTCTCATAGTTTTCTATACTGCATTATTTTTTGCACTTTTTTAAGATACATACAAATCTTTTAATCTTTTTATATCAAGTGTCAGATATAGTTTTTCTTCTTCCGTCATCATACATTGATATGTTTGAAAGATGTACTGATCCAGTCTGTCAATCAGTTGATATTCCTGTGGATAGTTTGCTTTTACAAAATCATTTAGTTCTTCATCCACTCTCCCCATTACCGGTATTTTAGATACCAGACGATTTGCCAAATATTTTAAATTGCCGATTAGTCTGTCTTTCGGATAATTTGCTTTTTCGGGAATTGTAATCGTATCTTCTATCATCTGCATCATCTCCCGCATCATCTTCGTCATCGTAAAAGTCGTGCTAATCCGGGAATTCAGTTCTGCATTGACAATATGAAGGGCTATGGACGCCGCCTCATCATCACATAAACGGTATCCGGTCTGTTCCTCAATCAGATGCAATGCATATCTGCCAATCACGTATTCATTCGGATAAAAGAGTTTTACTTCTTCAAATAACGCATTGCTGAATATCATGTTCTTCTTCTGACGTTCTATTGCAAAACCGATATGATCTGTCAATGTCAGATAAACGTTCTGATTCATTTCCACACCAATGGTCTCTTTGGCATACGAGATAATCTGATTGGATAGCCGAATGTTTTCAATCGGAAAAGATGCCAGGATTTCTTTAAATTTCTCTTTATCATCAACATTTTCCAATTTGAAGATTTTTTCTATCCTGTCATCTTCAATTTCACTGCCCGGTTTTCTGCCGAAGCCGATTCCCTTTCCCATTGCAATCACTTCGATGCCTTTTTCATCCCTTGATGATATGATGTTGTTATTGATAACCTTTTCAACACGCACGATACATTCCTCACCGAACTGATGCATTTATTATAAGAGCATCCTGTGGATTATAGTTCCTATGAATGAAAAAAACCAGAATTTATAAATCAATCCACACAATAACTCCTCTTGTTTGATTAACTTATAAAATCTGGTTTTGCCTACATTGCTGTAGTAACAATCCTTCATCTTTGCCTCTGAGGACATTATAGCAATCTGCACAACTTCGGTCAAGTCATATTCTTTTCTTTTTTATATTTCTGTTGGTTTTTGTTAGTTTTATCGTTTTGTTTTTGTGCACTTTTCCTATGTCCTGTGTCTGTTTGTTTTCTCTTGAAATTTCATATCCAAGTGTTATAATTTTCTTATGCAGATATAGTTCATCGGTAGAACGCCAGCTTCCCAAGCTGGAGAGACGGGTTCGATTCCCGCTATCTGCTTTTTTTGTGCAAAAAAATAAACCGACTTACAATCGATTTATCTTCTGTAATACTATGCTATTAACTGCCGGTGGCGGGACTTGAACCCGCACGGGCGTACACCCAACAGATTTTGAGTCTGCATCGTCTGCCATTCCGACACACCGGCATATGTACTGTCTTTCACAGCCGAGTTTTATCATAACACACTCGGCTGTTTCTGACAAGTCGTAAATGTTTTTTCTTTAAAATTTCTATTCTTCAAAGTCAAATTTCTGATAAATATCAAAGCAGTCAAATGTAGCAAAATAGTCCTTCGGAGTTTCTGCACGGCGAATCAGTTGTACAGAACCATCTTCTTTTAACAGAAGTTCCGCTGACTTTAGTTTTCCGTTATAATTATATCCCATCGAAAACCCATGTGCTCCCGTATCATGGATTACCAGCAAATCTCCAATATCAATCTTTGGAAGCATCCGGTCGATTGCAAATTTATCATTGTTTTCACATAAAGAACCAACCACATCATACTGATGATCGCAGGGAGCATCTTCTTTTCCCATTACCGTAATATGGTGATATGCTCCATACATGGCAGGACGCATCAGATTGACTGCACAGGCGTCGCATCCGATATATTCTTTATGCGTGTGTTTTTGATGAATCGCAGTTGTAACAAGATGTCCGTACGGTCCCATCATAAAACGACCAAGTTCTGTATAGATTGCCACATCTCCCATTCCTGCCGGTGTTAAGATTTCTTCATAAACCTTTCTGACGCCTTCTCCGATTGCTCTGATATCATTTCCTTCCTGATCCGGTCTGTAAGGAATTCCGATTCCCCCGGAAAGATTGATAAAACGAATATCCGCGCCTGTTTCCTTATGAATCTGTACCGCAACTTCAAACAACTGCTTTGCCAGTGTCGGATAATAGTCATTCGTAACGGTATTACTTGCAAGAAATGCATGGATACCGAAATGTTTCACTCCCTTTTTTTGCAAAATCCGGAAGCCTTCAAATAATTGTTCTGTCGTGAATCCATATTTCGCATCACCCGGATTATCCATAATGCTGTTGCTGATTTTGAATACTCCTCCCGGATTATACCGAAGGGAAATTGTTTCCGGCAGTGTTCCGATTGCCTGTTCAAGATATTCAATATGGGTAATATCATCCAAATTAATTGTTGCGCCGATTTTCGCAGCATACTGATATTCTTTTGCCGGTGTTTCATTAGAAGAAAACATAATATCTTTTCCTTCCACTCCCATCGCATTAGACAACATCAATTCTGTCATGGACGAACAGTCACAGCCGCAGCCATAGTCTCTTAAAATATCGATTAAAAACGGATTCGGTGTTGCTTTTACCGCAAAAAATTCTTTAAATCCTTTATTCCAGGAAAATGCTTCTTTTAATGCTTTCGCATTTTCACGGATTCCCTTTTCATCATAAATATGAAAAGGAGTCGGATATGTTTTTACGATTTCTTCTAACTGTTCCTTCGTTACAAACGGTACTTTTTTACTCATCTTTCTGTTCCTTTCTTACTTTCTTCTATTTCAATCAACTTGATTTTATTGCGCAGTGCTTCTTTAAAAACCGTCACCAGGTTTTCCTGTCCCGAATACAGGCAGGCATCTTCCCTGCTTCCTGTCACTTCCCCTGTCAGCACAAAGGAGGAATCCGTAATCAAGCGAATCTGACCTTCTTCCGTATCTGTTTGATAGAAGATTGCGCCTTCCGGTTTATCTGCTCCATCGGAAATAATTACAACTTTAATACCTTTTAAGACCGCTTTTCCTAAAACGGCTTCCAATTGCTTTATAAAATCTCGAGAAGCAGCAATATACAGGCGTTTTTCGCAATTTTCAATCATATGGTCAATCCTGTCGCGGATATGCCGGTATCCCTGTATGGTCATGTATCCTTCCATATTAATCTGCTGATGAGGCATATGTTTTTTTAGATAATCCGCATCTTCCTGCAATTTGTGCATCGCATTGTCGCAAAACTCCTCAACTGCAACCGCTGTATAGCGAACGGCACTTCCTTCCAAAACGTATGCTGCTCCTTTATCGGCAAGTCCCGCTAAGGCACTGTATACATTAGATCTTGAAATCCCGGTCTCCTTTGCCGCCTCATATCCGGTCAGTTCTTTGTTCTTTACAAGGACAAGATAAATCTGCGCTTCCTGTCTGGTAAGGCCAAATGCCATAAGCCGTTCAATCAGTCCGCTTTCTTCCATAAATCCCTCTTTTCAATAGTGTTTCTATTTAGGAACACTATAATTCTATTCTTTTCCATGACACTTGTCAACACCTTTATTGAAATGAATCGTTGAAATTCCAAAGAATTTGGGGCACCCTTCTTACGAAGGATGCCCCAAGTATTAAGAATTCCTAAAAATTCCCACTAATATGAATATAGTGCTCTCCTGCAATCAAAATCTGGCTGATAAATCCTAAAATCATCGCAAATCCAGTAACAATAAATGTCAAAAAGATAGACATCTTATCGTAAATAAACGTGCCTTCCTTATCCCGGAAGTTCCCTACAAGAATCTCCAGGCCAAGCAAAATGAAAATAACCGGCCACATTCTGCAGATAATTTCATATGAAATTGTCGGAACGCACATCTGCACAAGAAAGAGAATTCCGCAAAAAATCAAGGTTATCCCAAGTGTAAATGTCCCTACTCTATGAGTTCTCATTTAGTCCACCACCTTACTCTCATCTGCTGTTTCCTTTTCTTCTATCGCATCCAACTGTTGCTTTTTCCCTTTAATCAAGCGGATTCCAAGTAAAATCATCAAAACTGCGATTGCACACTGCGGCACACTGTTGAAGAATCTCCACAGGTATTCTGCGTCTATGCCGAGCATACTTAGAATACTAATCATCCAATCACTGATTTCTCCCCAGATCACACTTGCCCCGATTAAAATCAGAATTGCAGCAATCCATTTTCTTCCCTGATAGCCACTGATTGCATTTTTAATTTTTCCGTCATCAAAGTGCAGGACATAATCGTCTGCAATGCTGTAAAACTCTTCGTCTGAAAGAGACTTCATATTGTGCACCCAGAAAAAACTGTAAAACCACAAAACGGGTAATACAAAGAGAAGCGGTCCCAAATTAATCCATGCGGCTCCGGCAGCAATTCCCCAGAATAAAACCATAATGCTGATTCCCCGTTTGAAAAATCCCATATACATTTCTCCCGCTCCGGGTATCATGGAGCAGCAAAACAATAAAAATCCTCTTTTTTTCTTTGTCATATTCTTTTCCTATTCCTTTCCATTCTTCTTAATACGCATAAGTGCATCTGTTGAGATATCATCTAAAAATCCTGTGACATCATTTGATTTTTCATGTGCTTTCTTGGCAATTTCCCAGTCCGGAATCACACGTTCCTGTTTCTTGCTTACGTTCGGAGCAGTTAATTCGGAAGGCAGATTAATGACCATAAGTAAGGTTAGTGCCATGGCAAGTGCTGCCGATACCTTCAGCCCATAGAAGAACAATTGTAGATTCTTGGATGTTTTGTTCTTATGTGCTTCTATTGAAACAGTCAGGTTATTACTTTTTTTCAGAATTTCCTGTTTCATATATGCCGGAGCTTTAATCATCTCATTTTCTTCAATCGATTTCACAAACTCCATAAGTTGTGCGTCATTTTCAAATCCCATTTTCTACTCCTTTCCGTATATTTTTCGTAACATTGCCTTTGCCCGGTAAACCTGTGTCTGTACCGTTTTTTCATTACGGTCTAACTGTTTTGCGATATCCGCTGTACTGTATTCCTTGTAAAAGTATCGGACTGCAATATCATCATAAGGCGGTTTTAGTTTCTGACAGCTTTGCAGCAGTTTCTCTTTGACCTGATCCTCTAAACATTGCTCTTCAATTGATTTTTGCCCATCCTGCACCATTTCAAAAAAACTGTCTTCCGTAAGAATCTGGCTGTTTGATGCCTTTCTTTTATAATCAAGGCATTTGTTTGTCGCAATTCTGCAAAGCCACGCTTTTTCATTCTTCCCGTCAAAGCGTGCGAAATTCTTATAAGCGGATAGAAATGTGTCCTGCGCTAAATCTTCCGAATCAAAATAATTACCGGTAATTTTATAGCAAACTGAAAATATTAAATTTTGATACGTATCGATTAGATACTCTAAGTATTCCCGGTCACTAATTCTCCCCGCCTCCTTTCGCCTTCATTCCTATAACGAATGGCGTTTATTTTTTTCTTCAATTTAACGAAAAAAGATTCCTATTCCTGTAATTGTTACAAAGAATCGGAATCTTATCATCTTAAATATTCTCAATCTGCCAATCAATCGGTGTAACCCCATTCTCTTCCAAAAAGGTATTTGCCTTGCTAAAATGTCTGCATCCGAAAAATCCCCGATATGCCGACAGTGGACTGGGATGAGGTGCTGTTAGAATTAAATGTTTCGGATTCGTCAGCATCGATGCTTTACTTTGTGCCGGTCTGCCCCAAAACATATACACAATCGGTCTATCCTGTGCATTGACCGCTTCGATAATTGCATCGGTAAACTGCTCCCAGCCTCTTCCCTGATGGGAATTTGCCTGATGTGCCCTGACAGTCAATACTGTGTTAAGCAGCAGAACTCCCTGATCTGCCCACTTTTTCAAATATCCGTTGTTTGGAATATAACAGCCGCAGTCATCCTGCAATTCTTTATAGATGTTCTGTAAAGAAGGGGGAATCTCTTTCTGTTGCGGCAATACCGAAAAGCTCAACCCATGTGCCTGATTTTCATTATGATAAGGATCTTGTCCAAGTAGCAGAACCTTTACCTTACTTAACGGCGTAAAATGAAATGCATTAAAAATATCATCTGCCGGCGGATAAATCACATGTGTGTCATATTCCTTTTTGATAAACGTATATAACTCTTTATAATATGGTTTATGAAATTCTTCCTGCACAGCGGGCAGCCAGTCATTTGTAATCATTCCCATATGTACTTCTCTCTTTCTGTTACTCCTAAAGGCGCACGGAAATTCCTTCCTCTTTCAAATATTCCTTCACTTCTCTAATCTCCAGTTCTTTGAAGTGGAACAGAGAAGCTGCCAAAACAGCATCTGCCTTTCCTTCTGTCACTGCATCTTTAAAATGTTCAAGTTTTCCGGCTCCGCCTGATGCAATGACCGGAATGGAAACAGCTTCGGAAATTTGTCTGGTCAGTTCAATATCATATCCATTCTTAGTTCCGTCACAATCCATACTGGTCAAAAGGATTTCCCCGGCTCCGAGTTTTTCAACCTTCTTTGCCCATTCAACTGCATCAATTCCCGTATCCACACGACCACCGTTCAAAAAAATATTCCAACCGGTACTTTCGTTTGCATCCTTCTTTTCGCGGCGTTTAGCATCAATCGCTACCACAACACACTGGCTTCCGAATTTTTCTGCCGCCTCACTGATTAATTCCGGGCGCTTAATTGCCGCAGAATTAACAGCAACTTTATCAGCACCCTCGCGCAGAATCTCTTTAAAATCATCCACTGTTCTGATTCCGCCACCAACTGTAAATGGAATAAATACGCGTTCTGCCACTTTTCTTGCCATATCAACAACCGTTTTTCTCCCGTCAGAAGATGCAGTAATGTCTAAGAACACCACTTCATCTGCTCCCGCTTTATCATATGCCGCCGCAATCTCTACCGGATCTCCGGCGTCTGTAAGATTGACAAAATTAACACCTTTCACAACACGTCCGTTATTCACATCAAGGCATGGAATAATTCTGATTGTATGCATATTATGATTCCTCCCTGTCAAGATGAATAAAATTATCAAGAATCTTCAATCCGACTGTAGAACTCTTTTCCGGATGAAACTGACATGCAAAAATATTATCCTTCTCAACCGATGCATGAATATGCGTTCCGTATTCTGTCGTTGCCGTTACAATATTTTCTTCTTCCGCTTTCAGATAATAAGAATGTACAAAATACACATAGGAATCCTGCGCAATTCCCTTAAATAATCTTCCTTCATTCGGGAATTGCAACGAATTCCACCCAATATGAGGGATTTTTAAGGTTCCGGCATGATCCGGTATCCTGAGGATTTCTCCCTTTAGCAATCCGAGTCCTTCTACCCCAATTGATTCCTCACTTTTTTCAAACATTAACTGTAATCCAAGACAGATACCCAAAAACGGGGTTTTGTTTTCCACGATTTTATGAATCACATCATACAAGCCGTATTCATGAATTTTTTCCATTGCATTTCCAAATGCTCCGACTCCCGGAAGAATTACCTTATCGGCGTGTAAAAGAATCTCCGGATCTCTTGTAATACACGGTTCTTCCCCAAGCATTAACAACGCTTTTTCTACACTTTTTATATTTCCTGCATCATAATCAATAATTCCTATCATAGTCTTACCTGCCCTGTACCGGTATTTCCATTGTAAAATCACCGTCTCCGATTCTGGTACCTCCCATATCGGTATATCCGGAAGCATTTTCTGTCATGCTTTCCTCATTTGGTGTATCACTTTCGTCTGTTTGAAAGAGTTCCGAAATATCCTCCGGCAGGAAATCTTCTTCCTGCGGTAAAATATCCTCGAAAGTCTGCGGCTCCTGTGTGGGCACTTCTTCCTCTTCTTCCTGAATAAAAACAGTTCCGTTTACGATTGACTGTAAACGTCTTGTATAAGTCGCCTTGCTTTCATACGCAAGAATCTCATTGACATCTTCCCCGGAAAGTCCATATTCCGCAAACTTGGACATAATCGTCTGATAAGTAGTTTCTACTCTGTCTTGGACTCCCAATTCATTTGCCTGTTCAATGACACTTTCATATACGCGCACCCCTTCAAAGAGTGCATTGAGCGCCTCTATATCCATGCCAAGTTTCTTGAAATTCTCATAAGATTCCAATTCCCTACGAACCGAAAGTATCACTGACGACTTCCGATAAAGAAGTGCATCTTCTTCACTTAACTCTTCTCCGTATAAATTGGTGTAACAGGTTTCAAAATCTTCATTATCATATGCCCATCTTGCCCCTTGCAAATTAGACAGATGTATGTATAACCAAGACATAATCAGAATCACTGCCATAACTGTAAAGCAAAAAGCAAATACCGTAATAATCTTCTTTTTCGGGATTTTCTTTTCAGGTTTTGTCAGTTCAACTGCTCTATCCTTTTTCGGTTTCTTTTCTTTCTTAGGCTTTTTCTCCTTTTTTCCTTTTTTCTTCTTGCTTTCCGGATTCTCTCCTTCTTCGTCTTCTCCGGATTTCGCCTCGTCTTCTGTTTTTCCTTTCTTTCCCTTTTTCGGTTTCTTCTCTTTTTTCTTTTTCTTCTTGTCTTCTTTGGAAAGTTCATCGAGAATTGCAAGATTTTCATCTGTAATTCCGGTTTCTGATGCTTCCGGAACTGCACTTGCATCTATTTGAGGCGTTTCCTTTTCCTCTTCTATCTCTTCCGTCAGCATCTTGAAAACTTTTGAAAAAACAGATTCCTTTTTTTCTTTCTTTTCTCTCTTTTTTCTCTTTTTCTTTTCTTTTGCGGAAGTCTCTTCACTTTCCGTAACGGTATCCGCTTCTTCTATCTCATCAGCTGTCTGTTCGGTATCCTCTGTTGACAGAATTGTCTCATCAACCGCTTCATGGTTGCTGTCTTTACCCAGAATGTCTTTAATATCATTTAAATTTTCATCCTGTGAAAATTGTCCGAGAAGATCCATAACATCATCACCGGTTTCTTCAGCCGGCTGTTCCTGATTTTGCTGTGGCGGTACATTTCTGGCTGCATTGATTAATGCATCTATTTCTTCTTCCGACATTCCCATGTCAATTTCGATTTCTTCCTGCACCGGTATACTGTTTTCAAACTCCGGTTCTTCCTGTATTGGCACACTGCTTTCAGGCTCCGGTTCTTCCTGTATCGGTGCACTGCTTTCAGGCTCCGCCTCTTCCTGTAGCGGAGCATCATTTTCGAGAAGTTCATTCTCTTCATCATGCAATTTTGTAATCGGCTCTATGGAACGTAATAACTCGTCTAAATAATCTTCATTAGAATTCATATGGTAACTCCCGGTTCGTAAAATAGTGTAACACCGCTGTTCTCAGTTTATCATAGATGCTTCTATTTCTCAATTTAATTGCATAAAAAAGTAATCGGGTTTTCCGCTACTGATACTGCCTTATCGTCAATTTCCTTCGTCAGTTGATATAAAGTCTCATGAACACGAAACATTTTTGCTTTCTGGTTGTACATTACAATCTTCTCGAAAGGCCACCGAATAACAGTTGGATATTTCATTCCTACGCCCAATTCCAATATACACAAATTCCGGTTTACTGTTTGTTGCAGCCATTTACGATAAACCTCCCATTGCGGAAGATATCCGTTTTCGTTATAGTGTTCGCATGTAACCTGATTAAAGCACGCTTCCTTTTTACAATGAGGGCAGACTATCCTTTCTCTTTCTGTTATCATTTTTTCTGTAACCGGAAGAATCTCTTTACTACAATTATCGCTACATTGTAAAAAACGGTAAGTTCCGCATGGTGCCACAATTTTAGAATTATCAAACGGTGTAGAATATATTCTGTCATCCATGCATGTTGTAATAATAAAATAGTCTTTATCCTTTAAAAGCTCATACAATTTTCTGTATGCTTCTTCTGTTTCATGGTTTTTCTGTTTTCTTAAATATTCTATTTTTTCATATCCTGCTAAAAGCGGCTCTTCCTGTTCATACAAACGGAATGCATCTCCTTTTAGTCCTTCGAATTTTTCCTCAAAAGCTTCTCCGATTCCCACTAATACTTTTTCAGCTTCTTTGATTGCATCTATTACTTTGTTTTCCATAAACCTGTCTCCGACCTATATAAAAGAACAGCCGGGAACTAACCCGGCTGTTTCTTCACGTTATTATTTTAATAATAAATCATCAAGCATACGAACCAGATTGCCTAATTCCGGTTTTGATAATTGTGCATCTGCTCCAAGGGCATCTCCCTTTCTCCTCATTTCATCATTTACCAATGATGAGAAAATGACAACCGGAATATTTTTTGTCGCATCATCTTCTTTTATCAGTTTCGTCAAATGATGACCATCCATCAGCGGCATTTCAATATCTGTTATTACACATTGAACATGTTCCTCTAATGTGCCTTTTTCTTTACATTCACTGATAATATCATATGCTTCTTTGCCGTTTTCAGTATGAATCAGTTGTGTATATCCGGCTTGTTTCAAGGAATCTACAATCAGTCTGTTCAGTAAAACCGAATCCTCAGCAATTAAAATCGGTATTTCACCTCTCTTTTTGTTATTGCCAATTGATTCAATATCATCAATTCGTAAACTCGTTTCCGGATTGATATCTGCAATAATCTTTTCAAAATCCAGAATGATAATTAATTTACCATTCATTTTGATAATGCCTGTTGAAATACCATCATCAGCAGAAGAAACCGTATCACTCGGTTTAATAATATCTCCCCAGGAAACTCGATGAATGCCAACTACGCTTTCAACATGAAAAGCAATATTTAAGTGATTAAAGTTTGTTATAATGAACAGTCCACCCGGTTCTGATGTTCCTCTCTGCAAACAGTTTCTCAAATCAATCGCCGTAATCATAATATCACGCGGCATAAAAATCCCTTCAATACTCGGATGTGAGTTTGGAACAGGCGTAACCGGTTGATATGTAATTATCTCCTTTATCTTCGCAACATTAATTCCGTACGAATTGCCTGCAACCTTAAATTCCAATACTTCCAGTTCGTTTGTGCCATTCTCCAAAAGAATCTTTGTATCCATATGTACACCTCTCATAATTCCTAATGTAGAAACTTAAATACCTTATTGCCATTATAGCATAAGTATTTTAAAAAAAACATAAAAATCTGCTTCTTTCTAAAAACTTTCCGAAAATACACAAAAAACTCTGTCATTTTTTGACAGAGTTTACTTTTTTAATGTATTTCTTTATACCTTCAAAACCGAATACTGATTTAGATCACACATCCTTCACCTTTCCTTACCTTTTCCTGGATAAGCCCTCGACCGATTAGTAACTATCAGCTGAACATGTTGCCATGCTTACACCTTAGCCCTATCTACCTTG
>JAQXIR010000140.1 GCA_029007885.1 Lachnospiraceae bacterium
AAATAAGATGGATTTGCTTACTTTTATTGAAAATTCTCCGACGGCATATCAGGCAGTAGGGGAAAGCGCAAAAATATTAGAACAAAACGGATACTTGCCGATTACGGAACGGGACTTAGGAAATCAACAGATGAAACCGGGCGGAAAGTATTTTGTTATTCGCAATGATTCTTCCCTGATTGCGGTTTCCATGCCAAAGGAGAAAGTAAAAGGTTTTCATATTGTTGCATCGCACTGTGATTCACCGGCATTTAAAATTAAGGAAAACCCTGATATTACAGTTGAAAATAACTATCGCAAGCTGAATGTTGAAAAATATGGCGGCATGATTCTCTCCACATGGCTTGACCGCCCACTCGGGGTGGCAGGACGGGTAATTGTCAAAAGCGGAGAAAAACCAAAAACCAGACTTTTGGATTTGAAACGGGACTATTGCGTGATACCGAATCTTGCTATTCATTTTAATCGTGAGATTAATAAAGGTTATGAATACAATCCGCAGATTGATATGCTTCCGCTATTTGCGGGGAATCCTCAGAAATCATTAGTAGATGAAGTTGCAAAAGAACTTGGAGTGGAAAAAGAAGAAATTCTGGATTATGATTTGTTTTTGTATAATCGGGAAAAGGGACGTCTGTTTGGATGTGATAATGAATTTATCTTATCTCCGCGTCTGGATGATTTGCAGTGTGTGTATGCATCATTACAGGCAATGATTGGGGTAAAACCAAAAGAATATGTCCCTGTTTGTGCTATCTTCGACAATGAAGAGGTTGGCAGCAGGACAAGACAAGGAGCAGATTCTGACTTTTTACGAAATATATTGCAGAAGGTAGTTCGAGGATATGGAGCAGACGAAGAATTGACCGGTATCCTTGCGGAAAGTTTTTTACTCTCGGCAGACAACGCACATGCGCTTCATCCGAATCATCCGGAAAAATCAGATTTGACAAATAAACCATATTTAAACAAAGGCATTGTATTAAAATATAACGGGGATGCTCGGTATACGACAGATGCGTATTCTGCAGCCGTCGTAAGGGAACTTTGCAAAGAAGCAGGAATTCCCTTGCAGATATTTGCAAACAGATCCGATATTGCAGGCGGATCGACCCTTGGGAACCTTTTGGTTTCTCAGGTGTCGGTTCCTGCCGCTGATGTCGGACTTGCGCAACTTGCCATGCATTCGGCCATGGAGACTGCCGGAGCGCATGACATGGAAGATATGATAAACATGATGACATTATTTTTATCCAAGTAGACAATTCTTTTTAAATTCGGTCGGGGTCATTTGTAAATATTTTTTAAATACTTTATTAAAGTAACTGATGTTGCCAAAACCGACCGAAGTAGCCAGAGAGGAAATACTCTCTGCAGACGGGTCATGACGCTGCATCATTCTGGTTGCATAAAAAATCCGGTATTTCATCAGATATTCAAACGGAGTAATGTGCAGAACACGTTTAAAACAGCGGCAACATTCACTCTTACTGATGTGAATGGAGGCGGCAATGTCTTCCAAAGTAATCTGCTCCGCAAAGTGATTTTCAATATAGTGAATCGCTTCTTTGATGCGTAATTCGTCATGGATAGTACGTTTGGGACGTTCGGTAATTATCGGTACCTTTGTAGAAGAGATTTCCAAAAGCAGATACCAGATATTACAAAGAAGAGATTTACAGAGCAGTTCATATCCAACGTGCCGCTCACTGTAGAGGGAATCTAAATCTTTCATCAAGGAAAGCATTAATTGTGTATTTTCATGATCTTTATCAATAAACTGGTATTTCATACGTTCATTGTCAAGAATCGGTGTCAGATATTGAACGGAAAGTCTGGCACTTCCATATCCGAAAAAGATGGACGGATGAAAGACAAAAGAAGTAAACTCGGCATCATAATCTTTTACAATATGGATGGCGTGCAGAACATTCTGATTAATGAATAATCCTTCTCCCTCATTTAGGATGATGGAGGACTCATCAGTCAGAACTTCTAACCTTCCGGATTTTAAATAAATCAGTTCAATCTCATTGTGCCAGTGCCAGCGGATGAGTTTCATGTTCATTTCCGATAACACAATATGATAGACTGCGAATGGAAATTCGATATCTCCGTGTCTTTTAAATCCCTTCGGGGTGTCATTTATGGAATAGGCTTCTCTCTCTTTTGCGGTAATTTCTGGAACTTCTTCCGGTATCATAATCCACATTTACTCCTTAATTTCGTATAGAAAAAGTTTAGCATAGTAAAGCAAAAATGGGAATAGTCTGCAATAAGGAAGTTGGAGATATTTTCATGAACAGTCAAAAAAGAGAGAATCTCTTAAACTTAAGTTTGGACGCTACAAAGACAGAGCGGGAAAAATCACAAATATTAGAGGTTGGATTTGACCCGGATACAAAAAGATGGGAAGTCATTGCAAAATATCATGGTGATATCGGCAGAATTTCAGATGATGTAATCAAAGTTGAGGAACTTTTGAACGGCTATGCAATCATTACACTTCCTGAAGAGTTAATGGACGCACTATCCGATTTAGAGGAGATTGAATATATCGAAAAACCAAAGAGTCTTATCTACAATATCTATCAGGCAAAAACAGCATCCTGCATTCTTCCGGTTACGATTGGAACACAGGGGCTGACCGGCAAAGGAACGCTTGTGGCAGTCATTGATTCGGGAATCGATTATTTTCTTCCGGATTTTCAAAATGAAGAAGGAAGCAGAATTCTTTACTTGTGGGATCAGACAATGACGGCAGATGATGAAAAAGGATTTTTTCCGCCGCCCGGTTTTGCAATGGGGGTGGAATATACAAAGGAGCAGATTGATGCGGCACTGGCTACCGGCAATCGTGCAGAAGCATTAAAACTTGTTCCGGAAACGGATTTATCAGGGCATGGAACTGCAGTTGCGGGAATTGCCGCAGGCAGCAGTGATGACCCCTTACATCGGGGAATCGCACCCGAAAGTGAATTGATCATTATCAAACTGGGACCGGTACAAGAAGGGGGATTTCCGCGGACAACCGAACTGATGCGTGCTGTTTCTTATGTACTTACAAAGGCAATCGAACTAAAAAAACCAATTGCCGTGAACATGAGTTTTGGTAACAGTTACGGGGCCCACGACGGCACTTCTTTATTGGAACGGTTTATCGACAATGCATGTGAAGTCAATCGGAATGTCATCTGTGTCGGAAGCGGAAATGAAGGGGCCTCCGGAGGGCATGTTTCAGGCAGAATTGAAAGAGTTACCTCGGTCGAGCTGGCGATAGCCGACTATGAGCAGAGCATTAGTGTACAATTGTGGAAAAACTATGCAGATAATTTTGAAGTGGAAGTTGTTGCTCCGGATGGGCAACAATTTCGGGTAGTACAGAATAGACCCGGAAGACAGACGTGGAATGTGCAGGACACAACGGTTCTTATTTATATGGGAATGCCAAATCCCTATTCTGTGAATCAAGAGATATTCTTTGATTTTATTTCACAAAATCAGTATATCATGACAGGTATATGGACATTTGTCTTGACACCCATAAGAATCGTAAAGGGATTATACCAGATGTATCTGCCGGGAGATGCTGTACGCAGCAGTGGAACACGATTTTTGCGGCCGAGTCCCGATCTTACTTTAACAATTCCGTCTACTGCCTCAAAAGTTATTACAGTTGGAGCATACAATGCACTCTATCAGGCATATGCTGATTTTTCCGGGAGAGGAGAGGAACTTGCCGAAAACGGCATTTTAGCAAATCCTTATTTAAAACCGGATATTGTGGCACCGGGAGTTGGTGTGACGGCACCGATACGGGGTGGAGGATATGAACCGTTTACAGGGACATCTTTTGCAACTCCGATTGTAACCGGAAGTGCGGCATTGTTGATGGAATGGGGAATCGTACAGGGAAATGACCCGTATTTATACGGAGAGAAAATAAAAGCCTATCTGATTCGGGGAGCAAGGCATCTTCCCGGATATGAAATATTCCCCAACCCACAAGTGGGATGGGGAGCACTCTGTCTTCAGGATAGTATGCCGGAATAATGACATTTGATTGCTTCAAAACTTTCTTTGCTGATAACATGTTCAATTTTGCAGGCATCGCTGACAGCAATTTCTTTTGGAACACCAAGGCGCTCAAGCCAGGAAGAAAGCAATTCATGTCGCTCATAAATCATTTCGGCAATTTCCCGTCCGGTATCCGTCAGATAGATGAACCCGGCATCTGTTACGGTAATATAATTTTTGGATTTCAAATTTTTCATTGCAACACTGATGCTCGGCTTTTTGTATCCCAGTTCATTTGCAATATCAACGGAACGGACAACAGGTAGTTTCTTACTCAAAAT
>JAQXIR010000141.1 GCA_029007885.1 Lachnospiraceae bacterium
TTATACAAAGAAAAGAAAGAGACTCTTTTTTATCAGGTGATTACATATCTGAATGATGGAAACATGGATGGTGAGGAGCCTTACTGCTGCCCAAACTGTGGCGCAATCAGTTCTGTGAAGTCTTTTCTTGAAGGATGCCCATATTGCGGAACCAGATTCCGAATGACAGATTTATTCCCTAAGGTTACGAACTTTTTTATGCTGATTTTTTTATTAGTTATAAAATGATACGCGTTTCCAAAATGATTGGTGCGGCTTTTGCCGGATTACCCACGCTTGTGGGAATAATGCGAGCGCAGTCATTTGGGTTTGCGGTTGAAACGTTTCTCGCGGGTGTGTTTATGGTTCCCTTCTTTTCGTTACTTGGATATTTGGCACTTGGTTGTTTTGCAATGATTTATGGCGGGATACATGGTATCAATGTGGCACCGCAGTATGTAGGAAGAGATCGTGCAAGGCGCAGGATTTCATTATTTTTGAAACGATATGACCCGGCATTTTCCTATGACTATTTTTTGTGTAAAATGGTATCCCTTCTGAAAATCATGGTTTTTAATGATGATAAGGACAATCTGGTAGTATGTCAGGGTAAAGTAGACAAGACTGCGTTTCAAGATATTATAGATATGGCCTATCAAGGGACGGTAACTTTAAACAGTTGTCAGGTGAAAGACAAATATTGTTACCTTGATATTAATCTGCATATGTCTGATATCCATGATGGTGGCAGCAGAATTTATAAAAAGAATGATATTTTTCGAATGAAAGTTTGCAAGGATATTACAAAGCCTGAAGATTACGGCTTTTCTATCCGGAAAGTACAGTGCCGTGGATGCGGAGGGAGTTTTGATGCAACGAAAATCAAATATTGCCCGTATTGCAACAGAGAGTACGACATGAAAGAGGATGACTGGGTGGTACTTGGACTTGACTACTGCTAAACTGAATAATATGCGTAAAGGGCTGACCTGTGTGGTCAGCCCTGATTTGTTTAGGGACAATTTTGGGATTGCCACCTATGTAAATTTATTTTTGTATGATAAAATATTAGTATTTAGGAGGTGTTTGATATGGAATTTCAGATAATCGCCATTTTTATTTTGATATTGTTTTATGGATGTTACTTTGTGAAGATGATAAATCAACATAAAAAAGGAATACAGACTGATCAAATTGGAAAAGGGAAGACCGGGTTTGTAAAATTCATTGAAGTAACCATGAAGATTGCTACTTACATAGTCCCTGTAGCAGAAGTAATCTGCATATTTTTGAATACAACGGCCTTTCCTATATCTGCAAGAATTGCAGGTGCTTTGGTGGGGATTGCCGGTGTCGCCGTATTTATCACTTCTGTTCTGACAATGCAGGATAACTGGCGGGCAGGTGTATCGAAGACTGATAAAACAGAACTTGTAACAAACGGCATCTATCAGATTAGTCGCAATCCGGCATTTTTAGGATTTGATCTTGTCTATATTGGAATTGCACTGATGTTCTTCAACCTGATATTAGTTGGTGTGTCTG
This sequence comes from Lachnospiraceae bacterium, assembly GCA_029007885.1. GTDB lineage: Bacteria > Bacillota > Clostridia > Lachnospirales > Lachnospiraceae > RGIG8767. Next base: position 1,525 of record JAQXIR010000141.1, read on the forward strand.
TATTTGCGATGATTATGTTTCATTTACAGATAGTGAATGTGGAAGAAGATTTTTTACTTGAAACATTTGGAGAAGAGTATTTGAACTACAAGAAAAAGGTTTGTCGATATATCGGCAGAAAGCAATAAGGGGAGTGCCTTTAATTCATGTACAATTCTACCCGGATTCTACCGGTATTCTCCGGATAGTAGATTGCTATTTGTCCACCTTTGCACAATAATGAATAATAGCTGCAGCATAGTAACTTGTGGAGGAATATTATGGAACAGGAGAAAATAGGGAAATTTATTGCAGAATTAAGGAAAGAAAAGGGACTGACACAGAAGAAACTCGCACAGCAATTGAATATCACAGATAAAGCGATTTCGAAGTGGGAATGCGGATACAGCCTTCCCGATAATTCTGTTATGGTTGATCTTTGTGATGCACTGGGTATTTCCGTTAACGAACTGTTATCCGGCGAAAGACTTTCCGCTACTGAATATAGTAAGAAAGCAGAGGAAAATATTATGACTTTAATACAGGAAAACAACGCAAGAAAAAAGAGAAGCAGAAGACAGTTTATTTTAAGTATCATAGCAGTTATTTTGCTAACAGTATATTTTTTCTGGGTTATAAACAAAAGTACACAAAACGGTCTCAAGATAGGATACTTTTTGGACTTTATTGCACTTAACGTGGATACCATACTCCCACTGATTATGCTTATTTTAGCGGGACAATTAAAACCATTTATCAATCTTTTTAAATATAATATTCATAAATGTAAGGATGCTGATGAGGTACAAAAAACGAAAAATGCAACTTCTTTTGCAATAAAATCAGTACTGTTATCAGGGGGAATATGTTCTGTTATTTATTTTGTGAATTGGATGAGAAGAATGGACAATGTAGCATACTGGGGTCCGAACCTTGCACTAATCATTATGGGATTGTTTTACAGCTTTATCATTTCAGGTGTTTTGCTAATCTTAAAAGAACGGATTTCATGATAATATTTGACTTTTAAACCACATATTTTATAATAATATCAAACGAAAGATGTTAGTTTACTGAAGGGAAAATGATTATGATGGTAATGAAAACATCTCTGGTTTGTTTATTGTTTGTTATTTATATGGGGATATTTTATTTTTCCAATAAACATTTACCATTGAAAGCCACAAGGATTTTTTCATATTATTATGCGAGTGCGGTTATCGTGACAGTATTTGATTTGATTACACTGTATACAGTGAATAATCCGGACAGTGTATCTTCGATGATTAACTATATTGCGCACATCATTTACCTTTTGACCATCAATACGACGATCTTTTTATATTTCCTGTATTTAAGGAGCCTTTTGGAAAATCAGATTAGAATATCCGGTATGCTCAGAATTATGCAGGCTGCACCGTTTGCGGTGACATCAATTCTTGTTCTTGTGTTGCCTATTACATATGTCGAGGGAGTGTATACAAACTATTCCCTCGGTCCAAAGGCCTATGCTATCTATGCAAGTGTGATTCTGTACAATCTTTTGATTCTCTATTACTGCGTCAGATACTGGAATCTTCTAAATAGAGAAAAACGTTCGGCAATCATAGCGTCTGTTCCGATTTTCTTTGTAATATCTGTTATTAATATTGCAATACCGGAGGCACTTTTTTCTATCGTTTACATTATCCTGGCAACAGTTGGGCTAATGATGAGTAATGAAAACAGTGAAAAATATCTTGATAAGCAGACTGGAATGTTTAATCAGTATGCACTGGGTGTTGTAATAGGTGAAAATATCGCGATGAAAAGAAATATACTGATTACCGTGATGACACTTAGTGAATCTGAAAATGTACGCGATGCCATTGACTGGAAACAGTATGTCACGACGATGGAGCAGATACAGAATTTCTGCAGAAGGGAATTGAAGTCTTTGACATATCGTGTGGGGGATAATGGTTTTGTATTTCTTACTAATTCCAAACACTTGGCAGAAAACGAGGCATTGACAATTCAGAATCATCTTAGAAACTACAGTGGCAGCGAAATGTCTTTATCTTATAAAACGATTGCTTTAAATGAGTGTAGCAGTAACGATGAGTTAATGTCGAAGATTGTAGAAATCTGTTCCAATGCACTTAATAAAATGGCAATTTATGACTTCCTTACAGGCGCATATAATCGGAATTCTTTTGAAAAAGAGTTAGCGCAATTAAGGGATGAGTGTATTGATGCATATTATTTTTTGGCAGATGTAAATAACTTGAAAGCAACAAATGATGCAATGGGACATTCTGCCGGGGATGAAATGCTTCAGGCTGTTGCAAAGGTTTTAAAGGAAACAGCCGGAAAAGACGGAATGGTATTCCGTTATGGCGGAGATGAATTTGCGGTCTTGTGGAACGGCACAGATGCAGAGAATTTCATGGAATCACTGGAGAAAAACTGTAAAAGGTTAAACAGGGAACGTGTTGTTCCGGTAAGTTTTGCAATCGGCTATGGGAAAATTTTAGAAGAAGTAGGACTCGAAAAAGCAGATAGAATGATGTATGAAAATAAAGCCAAGATAAAGAGCAGCTATACTGCTGATTGAAGTTGGCAGAGTTTGAGCAACTGATACAGAAGGGAGTGAAGCATATGTTATGGAAAGATTTTTCAAACTGGACACCGGAATGTATTATGGCTCGTATCATTGTTTCCTTATTACTGGGAGTATTGATTGGAATTGACAGAGGCGCCAAGAGAAGAGGCGGCGGGGCACGAACCACAACGACGGTGTGTCTCGGTGCTACGCTTATCATGTTGCTGGAACAGTATCTTGCACAGATATTTCCACAGATGGCAGATATGACAAGAATGGCGGCTCAGGTAATAAGCGGAGTGGGCTTTTTGGGAGCAGGAATGATTCTCGTTTCGGGAAGGCAGATAAAGGGGCTGACTTCTGCAGCAGGTATCTGGTTTTCGGCATGTGTCGGCCTTGCTGTGGGAATCGGATTTTTAGAC
>JAQXIR010000142.1 GCA_029007885.1 Lachnospiraceae bacterium
GGCCTACGCGCTTATCTTAAAATGAAAACTTATCTGCAAAATATGCATCCAAATCTTCAATTTTAATTCTTTCCTGTTCCATAGAATCACGGAACCTTACTGTTACCGCCTGATCCTGTTCCGATTCAAAGTCATATGTGATGCAGAACGGTGTTCCGATTTCATCCTGGCGGCGATATCTCTTTCCAATATTGCCTCTATCATCAAATTCACAATTATATTTCTTGGATAACTGTGTATAGATTTTTTCAGCTCCCTCATTCAGTTTCTTGGAAAGCGGAAGAACGCCGATTTTAACCGGTGCCAATGCCGGGTGGAAATGCAATACGGTACGCATATCGCCATCTCCCAGGTCTTCTTCATCATAAGCCGCACATAAGAATGCCAGTACAACACGGTCTGCTCCCAGGGAAGGTTCAATAACATATGGTACATACTTCCAATTCTTCTGATCATCAAAATAGGTCAAATCCTGACCGGATGTATTCTGATGTTGTGTCAGGTCATAATCGGTACGGTCTGCAATTCCCCAAAGTTCTCCCCAGCCAAACGGGAACAGAAATTCAATGTCCGTCGTTGCCTTGGAGTAGAAAGAAAGTTCTTCCTTATCATGGTCTCTGACACGCATTTCTTCCTCTTTCATGCCAAGACTCTTTAACCAGTTAATGCAGAATTCCTTCCAATATGCAAACCACTCAAGGTCGGTATCCGGTTCACAGAAGAATTCCAATTCCATCTGTTCGAATTCTCTTGTACGGAATGTAAAGTTACCCGGTGTAATTTCATTTCTAAAAGACTTTCCGATTTGTCCGATTCCAAACGGAATTTTCTTTCTGGAAGTTCTTTGTACATTCTTAAAGTTTACAAAAATACCTTGTGCTGTTTCAGGACGTAAATATACGGTATTCTTTGCATCTTCCGTAACACCCTGGAATGTTTTGAACATCAGGTTAAATTGTCTGATATCCGTAAAATTATGCTTACCGCAAGTCGGACACGGAACATTGTGCTCATCAATGAAGGATTTCATTTTTTCCTGAGACCATCCGTCAATGCTGCCATCAAGCTCAATATTGTTCTCTGCTGCGAAGTCTTCAATAATTTTATCGGCTCTGAAACGTTCGTGACACTCCTTACAATCCATTAACGGATCCGAGAAGCCACCAAGATGTCCGGATGCTACCCATGTCTGCGGGTTCATTAAAATTGCACAATCAACACCTACATTATATGGGTTTTCCATAATGAATTTCTGCCACCATGCTTTTTTAACATTGTTTTTCAGTTCAACTCCCAGATTGCCGTAATCCCATGTATTGGCAAGACCTCCGTAAATATCGGAGCCCGGATATACAAATCCTCTTGACTTTGCCAGGGCAACAATCTTTTCCATTGTTTTTTCCATTTTTATTCTCCTCCTGTTATTTGAAAACGATATAGGCCGTATTCTCACCTGATACCGTTGCCAATTTCTTATTTTGCTCTACCGTAACTCCATCGCTTATGTAAAGAATGTTTCCGAATGTTTTTACATTTGTCGGTTCCGTCACAATCGCAATATGGGCCTTTCCCATCGTAAGAAGTTCTTCCTTTGTCAGTGTCTTTGCTTTGTCAATGCTTGTCAGGGAAACATTCATGTCATAGCCGACTTTCTGTGCCTGTTCGACAGTCCCGAAGAACAACGCATTTTCTGTCATTGCAATATAATCATCCGTATTTGCATATTGCATAATAACTGTTATTTTACTGCCGTCAGTCTTCATATCATCAATTGTAACGGCTTCCCGGTTAACAGATGAATTGTATTCTTCAACTTCTTCCCGATTCATCTGTGAAAGTTCATCAAAGTCATAATAATCCATGGAAAAATCATCCACAATCGTCTGTGTGATGCTGCCGTCTTTTTGTAAGGCAAGTGTTCGCCCTTCCGGCATGTTTTCTTCTCTGCATCCGGTCAGAAACAGAAAAAGAAGGCATATGATTCCAAAACCTTCTATTCTTTTCCGCGCATTTATTTTCTTTTTCATAACTCCTAAATCCGTCTCCCACTATAGTCGTATCTATTATACCGAAAACTACTCATGTTTTCAACTCTTATGTAGAATAAATTCTAAAGGTATCGAGAATCTCCAGACTCTTAAAATGGGCATCCATACACTTTTCTCTTGTTCTGCCTGCAATTTTCTCAAGTTCTTCCAGAATATTTTGTTTTACCGTAAAGGTGAACAGTTTTTCCACTCCCGTGTGTTCGATAAAGGAAACCGCATATTTTGTTGATTCCTGCCACTCCCTGTCACTTGGTATTCCCGGAAACTCCCCGTTTATGACTGTAGTTTTGATTTCAAAAATGCATCGTACCAATCTGTTATCAAGTCCTTTTGCCCCCAATGCCCGCAGCGACTGGTACAATAACTTCAGCATCTGCCTTTCATCATTATTCTCTCTTGTATAATAGTCCGCTATCTCCAAAAAATACATGCCATAGTAGGCTCCTTCAAAGTCACCGCGCAGTTCCTCAAAATAATTGGTAATCTCTGCTTCATTTAACGTATAAGCAGTCCTTCCCTCATATAATCGAAAGGTGCCGAAACAAAAGAGATTGGTAGATGCTACAAAACGGCTGTTTGGACGCCTCGCTCCTTTTACAAAAGCCGTTATTTTTCCGCGTTCTTTCGTCAGAATAACAAGACGCCTATCGAAATCCCCGATAGGCTCCGTCTTTATAATCATTCCTGTTGTCACTGTCAAATCCTGCATTGGACCCGTCTCCTGTTGTATCCTCTCTGCTGCGTGTCTGTTCTTTAAACTTCAGATAATCCTCAACTCTTCCGGTATTTGTGAATTGATCCCAGTAACTTATTTCTTTCATCTTGTGCCCCCATATCCGTTAATATTTGATATAGATATGGTCTGCTTTTTTCGGAATTTCTATTCTGATTCTTTAGGATTATATCCAAAATTTTTTAAAAGAAAATCACTGTCCCGCCAGTCCTTTTTTACCTTAACCCAAAGTTGTAAAAAAACCTTTATATCCAGCATATCTTCAATTTCAGGTCTTGCCAGACTGCCGATTTTTTTAAGCATTGCACCTTGTTTTCCGATAATAATGCCCTTATGGGAATCCTTCTCACATACGATTGTTGCATCAATCCGGCAGAGTTTCTTTTCAAATTTCATACTGTCTATTGCAACCGCTACCCCGTGGGGAATTTCATCATCAATACAGCGTAACACCTTTTCCCGGATTAATTCCGCAACAATCTGACGCTGTGGCTGGTCGGTAATCGTATCTTCATCGTAAAAAGGCATTCCGTATGGCAGATACCGGAAAATGCAAGAAAGTAACGTATCAATATTGTCACCTTGTATCGCCGATACCGGAACGATTTCCGCAAAATCCAATTCTTTGCGGTAAGTATCGATTACCGCAAGAATTTCCTCCTTTTTTACCGTATCCACCTTATTGATTACTAAAATAACAGGTGTTTTTGTTCCTCTCAGCTGCTCTGCAATATGCTTTTCACCGGCACCAATAAAAGTTGTAGGTTCTACCAGCCATAAAATCGCATCTGCACCTGTCAATGTATTCTTTGCCACATTGACCATATAATCGCCCAGTTTGTTTTTTGCTTTATGAATACCCGGCGTATCCAAAAATACAATCTGTCCTTCTTCACAGGTATAGACCGTTTGAATTCTATTTCTTGTGGTCTGCGGTTTGCTCGATGTGATTGCGATTTTCTGCCCGATAATCTTATTCATCAATGTGGATTTTCCGACATTTGGTCTGCCGATCATTGCGACAAATCCCGATTTGCTCATTGTTTCCATTCAATTTACCATCTTTTCTTAATGATTGTCATAAGAATTGTCCGGTTTCTTTTCATACGGATATCCCGGATTTTCTGTATTTTCTGCTTTTGCGGCTGTTTTTTGTTCTGCCGGAGTCTGTGCCATTCTTGCTCTTCTTTCCGCTGCCAGCCGTTTCGTTTTTTTCTCGGATGCTTTCATAATTGCCCGAATAACAAAGAACAGGATTACAATTACAACAGCCCATACGATAAGATACGGTATCGCAATAATAAGTTCAATAAAGAAATTCTTTATGCCATCAATGACATTATGTAAACTTCTTGAAAATCCTGTAACAATCCGTTCTCCCGCTGTTTCTTCTTCTACCGGTGTCAGTTCCACAACCTCATCAATGTAGATTTGCACTGTGCTGTAATCAACAAGATTATCATAAGTGCGAAGTTGTGACTCCATGCTTTCAATCTGATAGCGAACCTCCGAAAGTCTGCTTTCAATAGCAATGATATCATCAATGGAAGCAGCATTTTCAAGGAGTTCCATCAACCGTTCCTGTTCTTCCGTCAGCATTTTTTTATGGCTTTTCATATCCACATAAGTTAGCGTGACATCCTCTACCGATTCGGAACGGTTTGTAACATTCGCTTCCTCTCCTACCTTCTTTACAAAATCATCGAGGGAGGCAGCCGGTATTCTTGCTGTGATGGAAGCATGACGCTCCCCTTTTTGGGAATACAGATAGCTGCCGTTATAGGCATTCATGGATTCAATGTATCCACCTATTTTTTCAACTTCCTCTTCCAGATTCTTCATCAGTGCATCATATGTTTTTGTTTCCACTTCAAGATTTACGTTCTTAATTAACTTACGATTTGTCGCCTGTGCCGTCTCTTCGACCATTGTAGAAGTTGCTTCTCCATCAACAGACGAGTAGTTCGTAAGTTGTGCTTCCTCAGCAGCCTCTTCATAATTAGCGTAATTATCATATTCAAATGAGCCTGCCGTATCTGTTGCCGCCTCACTCATTTTGGAACCGCTTCCGCATGCGGCAAGTACTACCGAGCATATCAGCGCTGCACCTGCAAAAAGTTTTCTTTTACTCATAAAATATCCTCCCGTTAAAATAAATTCTCCACTGTCTGGAACAATTCCTTTTCCTGTTTTATTTTCTCTTCGTTTCCGACTACACAAAGATAATCCTGGCTGATAAATGTCCGCAGATACTCTGCCAGTAATCGAATCGTAGCCTGATTGGTAGAAAGAAGTTCATCCCGTTCTTTTTGGAAATCTTCTTCAGTCTGATTCGTCATATACGCACTTAAGGAACGAAGTGCCTTCGTTGCGGGTGTCATCGGCGTATCCAGTTCGCTGATAGCACCGATGATGTACTGCGTCATACTACGCTCATCCTGATTAAATGTCTCCACATACTGTGCCGCACGTTCATAAGTCTCTATTGTCTTTTTAAGGTTCGGGTCACGATAAGACACAAAATAACTGTCCCCACTCTTTGAAAAACTGCACATACAACCATATGCGCCGCCTTTTACACGTACATTGTTCCAGAGATAGTCATAGCCCATAATCACTTTCAGAACTCTGAGTGCTCCTGTATACGGAAGACCTGCATTTCTGAAGTTTCCCGCTCTGCACACATACTGTACTTGAGAGGCTGTCAAAAATCCTTCATTTTTCTTTACCGGTTTGGCAACAAAAGGATGCTCTGATTCCTTTTCCGGATATACGCTGTTAAGAAATTCTTCGGATAATTTTTCAAATTCCCGATATTCTTCTTCCTCTCCTGTAAAATCAAACATCAGATGTTCTTTCGTAAATAAATATCGGCAAAGCTCCTGTAATGCATGAATCAGCGGTTCTTTATACTGTTCAAAATCTGCTTCTGCTTTTTCCACAATGCGATAGCAGGGAAGTCCGTTAATCACATCCAGTGTCGCTGCCGATTTTGAAAAATATGATACCGCACGTCCGGCTGCCAGCTGATGTCCCGTCGAAATCATATTAGACTGCATACGAGACTTTAATTCTGCAATAATCTCATACAATCTTTTTTCATCTTCCGGTTTGGATGTGAACAGAATCTCCTTTAATAATGCAAACGCTTCTTTTTGCTTTCCCTTAAGAGTCTTTGCCTTCCATTCGAACGTAACCGTACTCTCATCCAGATTTTTTGCATTTGTATAAACATTGATTGCCGGCGTAATGCCGCCTGTTTCAATATTAATCTTGTTAAACAGTTCTGAGTAGGAATAGGATTTTGTATCCACATATCCCAGAACTACTTTTAAGATGCCAAGATACGGGAAGTATTCTTCCGGAATATCCGAAGCGGTAAAAATCAAACGGATGTAATCAATTCCGTTTGTGGAAATCGGATGATACAGTGCGGTTCTTCCCGCTATTTTACGAACATCATTATAAAGGGGATCCGTCTCTTTGCGAATGTCCTCTTTTTCCAGAACCGGTATGCATGATAATGCCTCCCTGCTGTCTTCCGATTCCTGGTATTCTCGTAATTCCCGCGTTTTATCGATGATGTATTGTAATTCTTCTTCGCTTAAAGATGCCTTATATGCTGCTAAATCCTCTGCCAGACTTCTGTCTTCCTCTTCAACGAGATTTACTTTCGGCTCGACAATTACAATCGATTTGTGTGTATTGTTAAGAATCGATTGTTCCAGCAGTTTTTCATAATAGTCTGTATCAATTGCCTGTCGTAGCGCGGCAAATGTTTCCTCCGCTTCAATATGAATAAACGGCTTGTCATCATCATATAGCCAACTGTCAAACATCTGAAGTCCATACATCAGACCGGGTGGATATGAACCGAAGTCAGCCTCTCTGTATTTGAATTCATAGTAATTTAACCCGGCACGAAGAGTATCCTTATCGATTCCGTTTTTCACCAATTCTTTTAAGGTATTTTCAATAATCGCAATAAACTCCTCTTTTTTTGCGGTTTCCGAGTTTTTTGCCACAATAGAGAAATACGGCTGTTTCACACCATTATCATAAAAACTGTATATGTCCTTTCCGATTCCTCTGTCTAATAACTTCTGCTTCAATACTGCTCCCGGAGCACTGCACAGAGCATAGTCCAGCACCTGAAACGCAATATAAGACATACGGTCGAGATTATCTCCTGTCACACAGTTATAGCTTAAATACGTATTTTCGGTAAGCGGTTCATTTTCCGTAACAGAAAAATAATCTTTTACCTCAATTGCATGTGCAAACGGCTTTTGCGACTCAATGGCAGAATCAATCTCAAGGTAGGAAAACTTTGAAAGGTAGTTTTCATCGATAAACTGCAGTTTTTCTGCCATATCCATATTGCCGTATAAATAAATATAACTGTTAGAAGGGTGATAATACTGTCTGTGAACAGACAAATAATGTTCATAGGTAAGTTCCGGGATTCTTTTCGGATCACCACCGGATTCCTCACTATATGGTGTATCCGGAAACAGGGAGTTAAAAATCTCTCTTTCCAGCACATCATCCGGTGAGGAAAATGCACCTTTCATCTCATTATATACGACCCCGTTAATTGTCAGGTCGTCCTCTTTATTCTCCAGTTCGAAATGCCATCCTTCCTGTTTGAAAGTCAGGTCCTTGTCATAAATGTTAGGGTAAAACACAGCATCCAAGTAAACATGCATCAGATTCTGAAAATCTTTGTCATTGCAGCTTGCCACCGGATAAACGGTTTTATCGGGATATGTCATGGCATTTAAAAAGGTATTGAGAGAACCTTTTGCAAGTTCAATAAACGGATCCTTTACCGGAAAGGCTTTGGAACCGCACAGTACCGAGTGTTCTAAAATATGCATCACACCGGTGCTTTCTTTTGGTGGTGTTCGAAATCCGATATAGAAAACTTTGTTATCATCATCATTGGAAAGTAATGCCACTCTTGCCCCTGTTTTTTTATGGCGCAGTATCATGGCATCCGACTTCAATTCCTCAATTCTTTGCTGTTTTACAATCTCATATGCTGTAACATCCTGAATATTCATACAATATAATAACCTTTCTTTAAATACTTACGCTAAGAAGACTTAATTTTGTAAGATGCAGTTCTTCCACGATAATCTCATTCATTTTTTCATGTAACTCTTCACTGTTTACGATCTCACTAATCCGGTATTCCCTGCTCACATATCCCGGTTTTCCTTTTCCGTGTCCGTCTTCTTTAAAAATACTCAGTTTAAATCGTGCCTTCATCTGATTATAAACAAAGTATGACAGATCTGTTTCTTTCATATAGAAAATATGATTCTCTAAGGTAGTATCCCCTGCAACCTCTTTTAACATGTAATGACTGATAATTGCTTTCAGTTTAAAAGGCACTTCATCTGTATTCATGATTTCATCATAGGTAAATTTGGCACCGATATAAACGTTGGTCATATCCTGCATAACATATTTAAAATCATTATTTTTCATTCGTTTTCCTCAAAGTATTCTATCTTTTTTCCGCTGATTCGTATCGCATCCCGGATTTCTTTTTCCGATAGTCCCGATTCTTCTGCCAGTTCTTCTACTGTAATTTTCTTCTGCAACGACTCTGCAAGTTCTTTTGCTTCCTTTGCAACAGCATTGACTTTATCAACAACCTTGCGGTCTATTTTACGCTCTTTTTCATCTTCCGAAATAAGGTCTTCCATCGCATCCATAATCATTTTGCCGAGCATACCGGACACTTCTTTCGGGTCTTCTAAACAACCGAGCATTTCAACTCCCATGGAAAGGGCTACGTTACCTTCCCCGATTAAGTCCTCCATACCGACTCCCTGTCCCGCATATAGTTTTGCAATATCCACAACATCCGGCAGCATGATTTCAATCAATTTCATTTTTGCTTCTTTTTCTCCCGCCAATGCAGAAATAAAGCAGGCTTCCCGCTCTCCGGATGAGTAAGCCGGCAGTAGATTTATTTCATCCAAATACACAGAAAGATAATCCTTATCTTCTTTTGTCAGATACTCATCAATATCAACCGGTTCTCCGATTCCGATTTTCTTCTGTTTTAAATATTCATAAATCGGATTTAATTCCTCTTTTGAAAGTCCGATTTTCTCAAATGCATCCTCTATTTGTTCCCGGGAAACAACATTTCCCTGTTCCTTAGCAAGGTTTCGTACTTGCTCCAGCGTTTTTGCAAATTCCACTTCTTTATTCATCATTTTGGTTCTCCTTGTCATTTTACATGTTCATGTGTAAACAAGTGATCCTGACAATACTCATAATTGCCGTTACATTTTGAGCAGAAACGGAATTCCAATTCCGGATTTGTTTCTTCCGTTCTTCCGCAAATCGCACATTTATGCTTTGTAATCGTAGCGGCCCGATTAACCTGACTCTTAAATTGCTGCCGTTGTTTTACCTGTTTCGGAGTAATATGCACCCGTTTTCTGGATGTGAAATAGAATACCACAAAATTCAGCAGCGATGAACCAATGACAACCCATAAAATCAATCCTCCCTGCAGGCATTCCAGCACTAACATGACACCATAAATAATTCCCAGGTATTTTACCCGAATTGGGATAATAAACATTAACAGTACCTGCATATCGGGGAATGTGGCAGCATATGCCAAAAAGATTGACATATTTACATAGTATGTGCTGAAAAAGTATCCAAGTGCTCCCGTTGCATTGACACCTTGAAGCAGAAAAATGATATGCAACAGGAAACTTCCCAGTATTGTAAACAGCATTCCCGAAAACAGATAGCAATTATACCGGTATGTTCCCCAGATATTTTCTAAAGAAGTTCCGATACTGTAATAAAAATACAGCATGATTAAGGTAAAGAAAATGTTGCCGGTCGGAGGTGGCACCAGAATCCAGGTAACAAGTCTCCAAATCTGTCCTTTCAGAATAAATCCGGGTTCCAATGTAAAATACGTAAGAAACGTCGGATTAATCACCTCAATCAGATAACCGAATGCATAACAGATGATTAGGTATAAAGATATATTGTGAATCGCATATTTGGAAAATTTGCGTTCAAATCTGCGTGATAAGCTTTCTTTCATGTAAATGCCTCCTGCTCTTTTTGTTAGTTCATTCTACCATTCGAATAAGGAAAAGTAAACCGCACGCAAATATTAAATCTTTATAACTTCTGCAAAGCCTCGTTGCACTTTGTCGAATCGTGTCGTATAATAAGGCAGATTTGAAAAAACTAAGATAACAACGGATTGATTTATGATAAAGGAAGGTTGTTTTCATATGGATACTATGCAGTATACTCTTGGAATCGACATCGGTTCCACTACCGTAAAAATAGCAATTTTGGACGAAAATCACGCGCTCCTTTTTGCTGATTACGAACGTCATTTTGCTAACATCAAAGATACGCTCTGCACACTGCTGAAAAAAGCGTATGACCAGTTGGGAAATATCACTCTCCATCCAATGATTACCGGTTCCGGCGGACTGACTTTAGCAAACCATCTTGGTGTTCCTTTTGTACAAGAAGTCATTGCCGTAGCCTCTTCCTTGCAGGAATTTGCGTCTAAAACCGATGTTGCAATCGAACTTGGCGGAGAAGATGCTAAAATTATCTATTTTGAAAACGGTAACGTTGAACAACGTATGAACGGAATTTGTGCCGGTGGTACCGGTTCCTTTATTGACCAGATGGCATCTCTTTTACAGACAGATGCTTCCGGTCTGAATGAATATGCCAAAAGCTATTCTTCTCTCTATACGATTGCCGCAAGATGTGGTGTATTTGCCAAAACAGACATTCAGCCGTTAATCAATGATGGTGCTACAAAAGAAGATTTAGCAGCTTCCATCTTTCAGGCAGTTGTCAATCAGACCATCAGCGGCCTTGCCTGCGGAAAGCCGATTCGCGGTCATGTTGCTTTTTTGGGCGGTCCTCTTCACTTTTTATCAGAACTGAAAAATGCTTTTATTCGCACGTTGAAATTGGACGAAGAACATACAATAGATGTTAACAACTCCCATTTGTTTGCCGCGATGGGTTCTGCTCTGAACGCTAAGAAGGATACTTTTTTTACCATGCAGCAAATGGTAGACAAACTTTCTTCGGATATTAAGATGGAATTTGAAGTAGAGCGAATGGAGCCATTATTTAAAGATGAGGCTTCTTATCAAAAGTTCCGTGAACGCCATGATTCCCATTGCGTTCGTACTGCAGAATTGAAAGACTATTCCGGTAACTGTTACCTCGGTATTGATGCCGGTTCCACCACTACCAAGATCGCACTTGTCGGCGAAGATGGGGCACTTCTTTATTCTTTCTACAGTAATAATAACGGCAGTCCGTTAAGCACAGCTGTAGAAGCCTTAAAAGAAATCTACTCCGTCCTTCCAAAGAGTGCCAAAATCGTCCGTTCCTGCTCCACCGGATACGGAGAAGCACTGATGAAAGCGGCTTTTTTACTGGATGACGGAGAAGTGGAAACTGTAGCACATTATTATGCCGCTGCTTTCTTTGATCCGCAGGTAGACTGTATCCTTGACATCGGCGGCCAGGATATGAAATGCATTAAAATTAAAAACCAGACCGTAGACAGTGTCCAATTAAATGAGGCCTGCTCTTCGGGTTGCGGTTCCTTTATTGAAACCTTTGCCCAGTCCTTAAATTACAGTGTACAGGATTTTGCAAAGGCTGCTTTGTTTGCAGAACATCCGATTGACTTAGGTACCAGATGTACCGTATTTATGAATTCCAAAGTAAAACAGGCACAAAAGGAAGGAGCTTCGGTAGCGGATATTTCCGCAGGACTTGCCTATTCCGTTATTAAGAATGCCCTGTTTAAAGTTATCAAAGTATCCGACGCTTCGGAACTTGGTAAAAATATTGTCGTACAGGGCGGTACTTTCTATAACGATGCTGTTTTACGCAGTTTTGAAAAAATTGCGGGCTGTGAAGCCATTCGTCCCGACATTGCCGGTATTATGGGTGCTTTCGGTGCTGCGCTGATTGCCAGAGAGCATTATCAGGCAGGCTATCAGACCACTATGCTTACCCTAAAGCAGATTAATGAACTGGAATTTGAAACCAGTATGGCAAAATGTAAAGGATGTACCAATAACTGCCGTCTTACAATCAATCGTTTTACCGGCGGACGTCAATATATTTCGGGTAACCGGTGCGAGCGGGGACTCGGCAAACAAAAAAATGAAAATAATGTACCGAATCTGTTTGCATACAAATTGGAAAGACTCTTCTCTTACGAACCGCTTTCTGCCGACAAGGCAACCCGTGGGCGTGTCGGTATTCCAAGAGTGTTAAATATGTATGAAAACTATCCGTTCTGGTATACTTTCTTTACAAAGTTAGGCTATCAGGTCGTTTTGTCGCCAAGTTCTACCCACAAAATTTATGAGCTCGGTATCGAGTCCATTCCAAGTGAGTCAGAATGTTATCCGGCAAAACTTGCTCACGGTCACATTGCATGGCTGATTAATCAGAAAGTAGATTTTATCTTCTATCCTGCCCTTTTCTATGAGCGAAATGAATTTGAAGATGCCAATAACCATTATAACTGCCCGATTGTTACTTCCTATTCTGAAAACATTAAGAATAATGTTGAAGAAATCGGACGCGGTGAGGCCATATTACGCAATCCTTTTCTCTCTTTTAAAGAGCCGCAGTTGATTGCAAAAGAACTTATCAAAGAATTCCGGGAGCTGCCGCCGCAGGAAATTGAAGATGCTGTTGCTGCAGCATGGAAGGAATTAGAAAATGCCCGCCTCGATATTCGTAAAAAGGGAGAAGAAACACTCGCTTATTTAAATGAAACAGGCAAACGGGGAATTGTTTTAGCCGGACGCCCCTATCATCTTGATCCGGAAATCAATCACGGAATTCCGGAACTGATTACAAGTTATGATATTGCCGTATTAACAGAAGATTCTATTTCCCATTTGGCAAAACCGGAACGTCCGCTTATCGTATCGGATCAGTGGATGTATCACTCCCGCCTGTATGCGGCTGCAAGTTATGTGAAAACAACGGAAAATCTTGATTTGATTCAGCTAAATTCTTTCGG
Source organism: Lachnospiraceae bacterium (assembly GCA_029007885.1). Lineage (GTDB taxonomy): Bacteria > Bacillota > Clostridia > Lachnospirales > Lachnospiraceae > RGIG8767. Next base: position 12,869 of record JAQXIR010000142.1, read on the forward strand.
TTGCGGTCTTGATGCCGTTACAACTGACCAAGTGAATGATATTTTGTCAGGTTCCGGCAAGATTTACACCTGCCTGAAAATTGATGAAGTCAACAACCTCGGAGCTGCCAGAATCAGAATCCGTTCCTTGATATCGGCACTGAAAGTACGTGAGAAAAAACAGCAGAAACGCGAAATTCACTCTTCTGCCATCAACAAAGTATCTTTTACGGAAGAAATGCGTAAGGACTATACCATTCTCTGTCCGCAGATGTCACCGGTTCATTTTGATTTATTGGAAGCGGCAATCGGAGCCTGTGGCTATCACATTGAGGTACTTTCCAATGACAACCGCCATTCTGTTGATGTCGGTCTGAAATATGTAAATAATGACGCATGTTACCCTTCACTTCTGGTTGTCGGACAGATTATGGAGGCATTGCTATCCGGTAAATATGACCTACATAAAACTGCTGTCCTGATTTCCCAGACCGGCGGAGGCTGCCGTGCTACCAACTATATCGGTTTCATCCGTCGTGCCCTTGCAAAAGCCGGAATGGAATACATCCCTGTTGTTTCTGTTAATCTTGCGGGAATCGAAACAAATCCGGGATTCAAAATGGATGCAAATATGCTGATTCGTGCTTCTTTTGCCGCTATGATTGGAGACGTTTTCATGCGCTGCATTTATCGGATGCGCCCATATGAATTGCAAAAAGGCTCTGTGGATGCCATGCATGACAAATGGCGTAAGGAAGCATGCACCTTCCTTCGCAGCAAGCATCCGACATTCGGTCAGTTAAAGAAACTGACCCGCAATATCATTGAGGACTTTGATAATATTGCAATAGACGAAACCATGAAAAAGCCGAAAGTCGGTATCGTTGGAGAAATTCTTGTCAAATTCTCTCCTGCCGGCAATAATCATCTGGTGGAACTGTTGGAATCAGAAGGTGCAGAGGCGGTTGTTCCTGATCTTTTAGATTTTATGCTCTATTGTTTCTATAATCAGATTTATAAGCATGAGCATCTGGGCACAAGTAAAAAAACAGCTGTTATTTCTTCTCTTGGCATCAAAGCGTTGGAATTCTTACGTTCTCCGGCAACAAAAGCCTTCAAAAAGAGCCGGCATTTTGAACCCGCATGCCATATTGAGGATCTTGTTTCTTATGCTGCTCCGATTGTTTCTATCGGTAATCAGACCGGTGAAGGTTGGTTCTTAACCGGTGAAATGATTGAGTTGATTGAAGAAGGCACCTTAAATATTGTATGTACGCAGCCGTTTGGCTGTCTGCCAAATCATGTAGTCGGAAAAGGTGTTATTAAAGAGTTGCGCAAACGTTATCCGAAAGCAAATATTGTTGCTATCGATTACGATCCGGGTGCCAGCGAAGTTAATCAATTAAACCGTATTAAACTGATGCTCTCAACCGCTTACAAAAATTTGAAGCAGTAACATCATTATTGAAATAAAAAGAGCCCCGAATATCAGACTACCTTTGCTGATATTTGAGGCTCTTTCCTTCCCTTTTCTTTTATGTATGATGCAACTTATCAGACCTTATATTACAGTGGTGCATGAAATGCCGATTCCCACAATTCCCGCTGTACCTCATATTGTTCATTCATCCAGGCTACGGCTTCTTCTTTTCCTTCCTGTGTCAGGGAAAACTTTTTTCTCTGCTTTCTTTCTTCCGGAGTCTTTACATAATTATAAGGTTCCGGCCAGATGGTTACTTCCATTTCATCCCCGGTTTTGACCATGCGGTATCGCATTCCCTGAAAACTGCCTGTTATCGGTTCCTTTTTAATATAATTAATGGATATTGTAGACGGTTCAATCATTTTCCTTACCCCAAGTCATACGGTGTATTCTGATATACATAATAATTCAACCAATTGGTATACAAGTTATTGCAATGAGAACGCCACTGCAGTTTCGGCTTCTTTTCCGGATCATCCTCCGGGAAATAATTCACCGGTAACTGAATCTCTATCCCTTTTGCCAAGTCACGCAGATATTCATTCTTCAATGTCATCCTATCATATTCGAAATGTCCCTGTACGAATATCTGTCTGCCGCCTTCTGCCATTGCAAGCAAAACACCTGCTTCATCAGATTCCGCAAGCACGGTCAATGCTTCGCATTCATGTATCTTTTGGGCTGAAATCTCTGTATAACGGCTGTGCGGTACATAGAACTCATCATCAAATCCTCTTACAAGCGGAACTTTCCGGTTCAGTACATGATGTTTGTAAACACCGAATAGTTTTTCTTTCAGCATAGATTTATTTAAACCGTAATGATAATACAGTCCTGCCTGGGCACCCCAGCAGATATGGAACGTTGATGTCACATGCGTTTTCGACCACTCCATAATCTCACAAAGTTCATCCCAGTAATCCACTTCCTCAAATGCAATCTGTTCCAACGGTGCTCCGGTTATCACAAGACCGTCAAATTTCTGCTTCTTGATTTCATCAAATGTAGCGTAAAACTTATTGAGATGCGTCGCCGATGTGTTTAGCGAAATATGGCTGTTCATCTTGATAAATGTAATATCTACCTGCAACGGTGTATTGGACATGGAACGCAGTAAATGTAATTCCGTGTCCTGTTTAATCGGCATCAGATTTAAGATTCCGATTTGCAGCGGACGGATATCCTGATGAATGGCACGATATTCATCCATGACAAAAATATTTTCATTTTCCAGTATTTCCTTTACCGGCAAATCATTCTGAATTCTGATTGGCATTTTTCTTACTCCCTGATTGTTCGTTCTTGTCTGATACTATCACAAATTCTTATTTCAGGAAAGATAATCTCTGATAAAATCTTCTTCTGTAAGAATCGGTATCTGTAATTCTTTTGCTTTCTTATTTTTGGAAGAGGTCGACGTAATATCATTGTTGATTAGCACATCTGTCTTTCCGGTAACACTGCCTGTCACTTTTCCACCAAGGCTTTCTATCTTTTCTTTCAGTTCTTCCCGGTTCTCAAAATGGTTCAAACTTCCCGTTATAACAAATACTTTTCCGTTAATCTGTTCGTTGCTTCTATCTATAGTCTCTTCTACCAAATCCAATTCCGAAAGTAATTCTTCAAATTCCGTACGTTTCTTTTCGTCCCGGAAATACTCATAAAACGCAGCTGCGAGCACTTCTCCCACACCTTCCACTCTGCTTAAGGATTCTTTGTCTGCTGCAAGCAGTTTTTGTGGGTCATAGTCAAATTCACGGCAGATTAACTTTGCATTTGCAAGCCCGATTCCGGTGATACCCAGACCGTAAATGACCTTTGCCAACGTTGTAGACTTTGCTTTGTTTACTGCTTCCTCCAGGTTCTGATAAGATTTTTCTCCAAATCCTTCCATTTTAACAATCTCTTCCCGATATCGGTCAAGATGGAAAACATCCCGAAAACTGTGCAAAAACCCTTTTGCCAGGAACTTTTCTAAAGTTGCTTCGGAAAGTCCGTCAATATTTAGTGCATCCCTGCTCACAAACAATGTGAAGGCTTTGACTTTCTTGGCATCGCAGTCAGCATTTGTACAATACAATGATTGTACATCATTCAGATTTTTTAGTTGTGTCTTTCCCCCGCATACCGGACAAACATCCGGAATAACGACATTATCACTTTTTGTTAAGTTTTCGGCAATCTGCGGAATAATCATGTTGGCTTTGTATACCGTAATTCTGTCTCCGATTCCCAGTTTCAGACTGCGCATAATGCTGACATTATGCACACTTGCCCGGCTTACCGTCGTTCCCTCCAGTTCCACCGGTTCAAAGATTGCTACCGGATTAATCAACCCCGTCCTGCTGGGACTCCATTCAATCTCTTTTAAAGTTGTTTCCCTTAATTCATCCGCCCATTTAAAAGCTATGGAATCACGAGGGAATTTGGCGGTTCTGCCTAAAGACTGCCCATATGCAATATCATCATATATCAAAACCAGGCCGTCAGACGGAATATCATAAGTTTTAATCTCTTCCTCATAGTCTGAAATTGCCTGCCCGATTGTTTGCGCGTTCACCCGTTTATATTCTACAATATCAAATCCCTGTTCTTTTAAAAATAACAGTTGTTTTTCTCTGGAATTTCCAAACTCCGTATTTTCTGCCGTCACCAGAGAAAACGCATAAAAATGGACATTTCTTTGCGCTGTAATTTCATTATTCAACTGGCGGATGGAACCGGAACAGAGGTTTCGCGGATTCTTATATTTTGCATCCACATCTCCTATCTGTTCGTTGATTTTCTCAAAATCCGAGTATTTAATTACAGCCTCTCCTCGTAAAATCAGTTTTCCTTTATATGAAATCTTATGCGGAAGATTCTTAAATACCCTTGCATTCGGCGTAATGACTTCTCCCACCTCGCCGTTTCCTCTTGTAACCGCTTTCTTTAGCATTCCGTCTTCATAAGTCAAAACTACGGTAAGACCATCTAATTTCCAGGATAGCAGACCTTCTTTATCATTCAGCCACGCTGCCAGTTCTTCCCTGTCTTTTGTCTTTCCCAAAGACAGCATCGGCTTCTCATGGCGTTCTTTCGGCAGTTCATCAACTGACTCATATCCAACCGTCACTGTCGGACTGTCTGCCATGACTATTCCTGTTTCCGATTCTAAAGACACCAGTTCATCATACAACGCATCATACTCGAAATTACTCATAATTTCACGATCTTGTGCATAGTATGCCTCGGATGCTTCTTTCAGAAGTGTAATCAGTTCCTTCATCCGTTTTTGTTTGTCCATTCTGTCTCCTGCTCCTTCTAATCTACACTATGATATAATTCTTCCAATTCTTCTCCCGTCACTCTTCTGAAAGTTCCCGGGCGTAATTTTCCAAGTGTTATATTGGCCACCCTCACACGCTGCAATGCATTCACTTTGTATCCAAGTTCCTGACACATTCTTCTGATTTGACGATTTAATCCCTGTGTTAAGATAATCCGGAATGTATATTTTCCAAGGATTTCAACCTTGCATGGCTTTGTCCGTCTATTCAACTCACTTAAGAAAACACCGTTTTCCATTTTTTCCCGAAAATCCGGTTCCAGTTCCTTCGTAACTTTCACCACATATTCCTTTTCGTGATGATTGCTTCCTCTCATCAGTCGATTAATCAAATCACCATCATTTGTCATTAATAAAAGGCCTTCTGTCTCTTTATCAAGTCGTCCTGCATATGTGACGCGAATCGGATAATCAAAAGCATCTTTTAATGTCTTATCAGCAAACCGATCTCTTTCGGTACATGTGATCCCAAGCGGTTTATAGTAAGCAAGCACTACTTTATCATTTCGTTTTCCCAGTTTCTTTCCATTGCAAACTACTAAGTCTCCTTCTCTGATTTTCATCCCCGTTTGGGCTGTCCTCCCGTTAACGGTCACGCGTCCCTGTTCAATCAGAGTATCTGCTTCTCTTCTTGAACATACTCCACACTCAGCAAGATATTTATTTAATCTGGTTTCCTTTTCCGCTGTCATGAAACAATCCTTTCCACTGTCAACATAATATTAAATTATAATTTAATATAACATACGTTACTATTCAGTAATTTCAACTCTGTTCCCATCGGGATCTGCAATACAGCTTTCAAAATATCTGTCTCCAGTTTCCCTAGGTCCGCTTAACAACTCATATCCATCCCCTACAAGTCTTTCTGTCAGGGCTAAGACATTCTCTCTGCTTCCTACAGAAAATGCAATGTGATGATATCCCGATACAAGATCTCCCTTGACTCTGTTTTCTAATTCTCTGTGTGCCATAATTTCCAATCTTGCTCCCGATGAGAAAGAAATAAAGTAACTGGAAAACCCTTTCTGGTTCACATATTTTTCGTTGGCAATTCCATGAAAATATTTTGTATAGAACTCTTTGGAACGCTCCAAATCCGATACATAAAGTGCCGCATGCGTAATTGTAATATTCATATCTTATTCCACCATTCTTTTCTTACGGAAAAAGTCCCTCACCTTATGGTGAAGGACCATTTTCCTTACTTATAAATTTTATCAATCCATGCTGTGCTAGTCAATAGATATTTTCTCTGTTTTTGCAATTGCCAGCAAATCTCCGGACACATTATTTACCTGATGGAATGACTCCTGTACCTCTTTAGTTACTCCTTTTTGTGTTTCGGATTCCTGTACAATCTGATTTGCCTGATTTAATGTATTTTCGATTAACTGCTGCATCTCATTTACCAATGTCAAAACCTGTTGTCCATGTGCCACGGTATCTTCGCCGGAAGAAGCAACCATCGCAGAATTTAACTGCCATCTTTGTTACTTTGACATCATTTTCATAAAAAAATCTTTCTTCCATAAGTTAATCCCTTCCCTCATCGGTTCGTATTCTGTCGACACACTTTTCCAGGTCGAAAGTTCTTTTGTAACCCTATAATCATTATTTTAATTGTAGGTACTTTTGTGTCAATATTTCTGAAATTATCATCTATACTGAATAATTATAAGTAACTCATATATTCCCAGAAAGGTCATAAAAGTTCCGTTAAAAAACAGAAAATCCTGCAACGAGGTAACTCTTTCCCTTCGTTTTCTATGTCTTTCCATACTCTTCGGGAACTTTTCTGCTATAATACTCGCAAAAATAGCTACCGATATGAGAATTCCATTCAATTTCCACTCCCGTGTTATCAGTAACAGCAGGACACCCAACAATGACATGCCGATACTGATAATATTTCGCCAAAACGGATGCAGATAAAGGGCAAACCATCCCCATCCAAATAAACAGATAACCAGAAAAACCATCGACAAATTTTCCACTGATTTTCTCCCTAAGCAAATTTATTCTGACACCTTTTTTCTATTGTAAATTATCATCCTCCCATATGCAATCTATTTCCCCTTTCGACAGAATATGATATAATACCTAAAAATAACATAAAAAGGAGAACACCCATATGAATATTTCCGATTCAATTAAATATATTGGAGTCAATGACCATAAAATTGATCTGTTTGAAGGCCAGTACATTGTTGAGAACGGCATGGCGTATAATTCTTATCTTGTTCTGGATGACAAAATTGCCGTATTCGATACTGTTGATTCAAATTTTACAGAAGAATGGCTGAATAATTTAAAGGAACAGTTGGGGTCCCGTAAACCGGATTATTTGATTGTTCAGCATATGGAACCGGATCACTCAGCCGGTATTACTATTTTTATGGACACCTATCCGGATGCCGTAATTCTTTCTTCTGCCGCTGCTTTCAATATGATGAAACAGTTTTTCGGTCAGGATTTTAGTGACAGACGAATTCTGATAAAAGACGGGGACAGCCTGTCACTCGGAAAGCATTCCCTGACATTTGTTTCAGCCCCGATGGTTCACTGGCCGGAAGTTATGGTAACATACGACAGTTATGAAAAAGTACTTTTTTCTGCAGATGCGTTCGGTAAATTCGGAGCGCTAGATGTAGACGAAGACTGGGCATGTGAAGCCCGTCGTTACTATATCGGTATTGTCGGCAAATATGGTATGCAGGTACAGAATCTTTTAAAGAAGGCCGCTGCACTTGATATTGAGACAATTTGTCCGTTGCATGGACCAATTCTGCACGATAACCTTTCTTATTACATAAACCTGTATCAGATCTGGTCTTCTTACAGTGTTGAAACCGATGGTGTATTTATTGCCTATACCTCCGTTTACGGCCATACAAAGGAAGCAGCAAAACTACTTGCCAAAAAGCTGGAAGAAAACGGATGTCCTAAGGTAGCGATTTCCGATCTTGCCAGGGAAGACATGGCAGAATGTGTGGAAGATGCTTTCCGTTACGGGAAGCTGGTACTTGCCACTACGACGTATAATGCCGGTATTTTCCCCTATATGAAAGAATTCCTGGATCATCTTACTGAACACAACTTCCAAAACAGAACCGTTGCTTTCATTGAGAACGGCAGTTGGGCACCGACAGCAGCAAAGAACATGAAATTGCTTCTGGAGCCATGTAAAAATCTTACTTTTGCCCAGAATGAAGTACATATCAAATCAGCATTAAATGAAGAAAGTCTTACTCAATTAGAGGAATTGGCAACTGAATTATGTGTTGAATATCATTCATAATATGACAGAAGTCCCGGAAATTCAACATTTCCGGGACTTCTCCATATAATCTTTATCTTAGAATTCAGCGAGACAAACTTGTTTGTCTTTTACACAATACCCTGAGCTGTCATAGCATCAGCAACTTTTAAGAAGCCAGCGATGTTAGCGCCTGCAACGTAGTTGCCTTCCATGCCGTATTTCTTTGCAGCATCATCGAGGTTGTGGAAAATGTTAACCATGATGTTCTGTAATTTTCCGTCAACTTCTTCAAATGTCCAGCTTAATCTTTCGGAGTTCTGGCTCATTTCCAGTGCGGATGTTGCAACACCGCCGGCATTTGCAGCCTTGCCCGGGATAAACCATACACCGTTCTTCTGTAAGTATTCTGTTGCATCTAATGTAGTAGGCATGTTAGCCCCTTCGCATACTGCGATGCATCCGTTTGCTACCAATGCTTTTGCATCGTCTAAGTTTAATTCGTTCTGTGTAGCACAAGGAAGGGCAATGTCACATTTAACAGACCATACACCTTTGCCTTCATGATATTCAGCGCTCTTTCTTGCTGCAGCATATTCTGTCAGACGTGCACGTTTTACTTCTTTGATTTCTTTTAACAGTTCTACATCAATTCCTTCCGGATCATAAATCCAGCCTGTAGAATCAGAACATGTAACCGGTTTTCCGCCTAACTGCTGTGCTTTCTGGATTGCATAGATAGCAACATTGCCGGCACCGGATACTGCGATTGTTTTGCCCTTAATATCAGAGCCGTTACATTTTAACATTTCTTCTGTGATGTATAACAGACCATATCCTGTTGCTTCTGTTCTTGCTAAAGAACCGCCGTAGGACAAACCTTTTCCGGTCAATACACCTTCATATAATCCACGGATTTTTTTATACTGGCCGAACATATATCCGATTTCTCTTGCACCTGTTCCGATATCTCCGGCAGGTACGTCGGTATCAGCACCGATGTATTTAGAAAGTTCTGTCATAAAACTCTGGCAGAATGCCATAACTTCTCTGTCTGATTTTCCTTTGGGATCGAAATCAGAACCACCTTTACCGCCTCCGATTGGAAGACCTGTTAAGGAATTCTTGAAAATCTGCTCAAATCCAAGGAATTTGATAATACCGATATTTACAGAAGGGTGAAGACGAAGTCCTCCCTTGTAAGGTCCGATTGCACTGTTAAACTGTACACGATAACCTGTATTAACCTGCACCTGTCCTTTATCATCTACCCACGGTACTCTAAAGATGATCTGTCTTTCCGGATTTACAAGTCTTTCCAGTAATGCTTCCTTTCTGTAAGTTTCCTCATTAGCTTCAATTACAACACGAAGAGATTCTAAAACCTCTTTTACCGCCTGGTGGAATTCCGGTTGTGCCGGGTTTTTTGCAACCACCATGTCAATGACTTCATCAACGTAAGACATGACTTCATTTCCTCCTTAATAGTTTATTATTTTTGTGATGATTTCCAAAAAAGGTGCTTAACCCAAAAAAGCACGGCAGTATATTCCCGCCATGCTAGACACCTTTGTCTTTTGTATTATATAATGACTTTTTTTATTATGCAACCTTTTTCTACAAATACTTTTTCAATCGCTCAATCGTTGTTTCCTGTAGTGCAAGAAATTCCTTGGCAAACTCCAGATGAAAATCCCCTGCATTTTCAAAATGCTTTACCGCTTTCCAGACATTTCGCATAGCAGTCTGGTTTTCCCTGATTGCGATTTCTGCAACGTGCGATGTACTGATATTCAATAATGTACTTCTCCCGATACGGTTCTTCTTATGCATATCCTCAAAACCACCCCTGCGATAAGGTTCTTCGTCACCCTTCAGAATGGATTCTTTTGCCCTGTCATGTAATTTTGAAAAGTCCACTGCACTTATGGAAAGTTCCATGCAAAGTGCTTTATCCTCCGATTTATCTTTTAAAAGTTCCATATCATCTGCCAGAATACCGGCATTTTTTTGAATGCTTTTTAAAAGTTCCAATGTATCTTTTCGCATCATCATACCTCCTACCCTAAAGCATTCCCACTGTTGTCTCCTTCATTCAAGGAATCATACAAAAACCGGGAACAGGAAAAGACTTAAGTCTCTTCCCATTCCCGGTATCTCTTCTCTTTTCTTCAATTATTCAAGAAACTCTGATTTTACATATCCGGTCTTATTCTTATATTTTACTTTGGTCCAGCCGTCTGCCTGTTTCATAATGATTTCTAATTTATCACCTTCATAACATACGCCCAGCCTGTCAGCTTTCTCACTGGCTGATGCTCTGACATTTACCGTTGTCTTAACGGTTGCTGTTCCACTGACAGGAGAATTTTCTGCTGCGTTTGTATCTGTGTCATTATCAGAATCCGAATCTTCTTCAACTGTTTCTTCTGATACAACCTCTAAAAATTCAGATTTGATAAATGCTTCTTTCCCTTCAAACTCAATCTTAGACCAGCCGTTTCCTCTTTCTTCCAGAAGCGTAAATTCATCGCCTTTTTGTGCCTTTCCGACTTTATCTGCCGTTTCACTGTCTGAACTTCTGACATTCACAACATCTGTTGTCTTAACCTGCTTAATTACGGTAGGTTCTTGTGTCTCTTCATCCGTAGCAGTCTCTTCCAAAGTAACCTCTTCTGTCTCTGTTTCTTCTTTCTCGGGTGCTTCCAGCTTAGCAAGTTCCTCACCTACCGCTACCTTTAAAAGATCCGGAAGTTCATCCAGGAACTGGCTTAATTCTTTATCGGAAGCCTTCAAATCATTATATTTAACCTGAACCGTATTAAATAAATCAACTACATCATCCTGCATGGAAATTTCCTTACAGTAATTTACAATGGTCTCATCCTGTTCGTCGCTGTTTATATAATAATTTCCCTCTTCATTCCGGCAGACATACAGTGCATTAAGTCCCGGTGCCAAAGAGTCATAGCCTGTCAGTTTTACTTCATAATATGCATATACAACAAAAGAATCCTCTACCGGTCCCTTTTTCGTATAGCATGAAATGTTCTGATAGTTCTCAATATACTCACTCTTCTTTTGTGCCTTGATTTTGGCTTTTTCATCCATTTCACTGCCGATGGACTGTAACGTATCAATATCGCCGTCTGCCATTGCCTGGTAGTATTGGTTTACAAGTGCATTAATCTCCGGGTAAGCATTTTCTTCCAACGGTTCTTCCGGTACAGCTATTGATGTTTCTTCTGTTCCCTCTTCCACCGTCATCAATGCCGCCTCTTTACTTTTATTGGCTTTTCCCACAAAAATACTGATGATGAGCGCACCTGCTACAAGTACAATAAATGCCAGTACAAGTATCGTTATTCTTTTGTTTTCTATGATCAGTCCTCCGATATCTTTGCACCATTCCACGAAGGACTTCCACATCTTTTTCAGTTTATCTTTCTTATTCACAATGATTTCCTGCCTTTCCGGTATCCTTTTGCAATCAGATAAAGATAATGCACCCGACAGGAATCGAACCTGCATTAAAGGCGTCGGAGGCCTCCGTTCTATCCATTAGACTACGGGTGCATGTTGTTATGGCAATTGTTACAAATTTATTACGCCATTTGTAATAATACCACATCTTTTTTCGGATGTCTAGTAAGGCTTATCATCAATTTACGGCCAATTTTTTCCGTTTTCTATTTCTTTTTCCGAAACAGAATATATGCTTCGCTTTCCTTAACCGTTTCAAATTGTTCGTTCAGGCACGCGAAATCCACTCCGTCATTCCCGACGAGAATCGGCCATACCGGTGCTGTATACGACTCTTCCAGTAATTCTTTCGGTAAAAGCACATATTCTGCCTCTTGAAGCGGAAGTTCCTGCGGTTCTTTATCATAGTAGAATTTGAAAACATATTTCTGAAAATCATCCATATAGCAGATTGATGAAATATCTTTTATTTCCTCTTTTGTAATTTCTGCAATATCATTTTCACGTCCGGCAAACTGCATATTATAATACGGCGATAACAACATAATGGCAGAAAAAACAAACACGAATACCATGCCTCCGTACAAAAGTCTCCTTTGTACTTTTTCTTTACAGGTTTTGCAAAAAATCTCAAATATCATCGAAATTAATATGCAAAAAGCTACAGCAAAGAAAGAAAATACCCTTTTATACGGCTGAACGCTTTGCACAATCAGCATAAGCGGCAGCATAAAAATTGTTACCGCAAGATAAATCCCACAGAAATAATTCTGTTTTGAACGTCTGAATGAATAAGCGGAAAGCAATACGGAAAATATCCATCCGATTCCCAAAAATACTGTAATTTCAGCTCCCATACTCTGGAAATACTGATCAAACAGTGTTGTCAGATATGCAAACAATTCAAAAAATGCTCTGTCTCTTGGTATACTCTGTACATAAGGAGTGCTCAGCATATACTCCATTCCGGTTCTTAATGCTTCAAACGGAGCCTGCAGAATAATCTTCACCTGATAAATCCCGTAATAAATTCCGTCCGGATTTTTTGACAACAGATTCGAACCGATTGCCAACCAGATTAACGTATACAGAAATAGTGTCATAACAGCTGCTGCAAGAGAATATCCAACCAGTTTAAATAGTTTTTTATACTCTTTTTTCAGTAAGAGAACGATTCCACCGGCTATGCAGACCGGAAGCACCCAAAACGTCGAACTTACCAATGTATAAAGCCCCGCGGTAAGCGCAAGTGCAAAAATGACATATTCTCTTGTGCGTTCCCTTCCGCAACAGATTTCCCATAAACATAAAAGTGCCGTTAAATAGCAGGTTGTCGCTAACGTATACCCTCTCCCCTGTATGGAAAGAGCATTTACCAGATAAACGGATGCATATAAAAACGAGCATCCCGCTGCCAAAAAGCGATTCATAAACTTACCTGCAAAAACATATAAAAGGCATAGATTTGCCATGGATGCCAGAAACGAAATTCCGCGCAGTCCGATATAGGGATTTCCCATCCAGTCAAGAAATGCCGAAAGAACCGAATAAAACACATGATTATTCGGTACCGGCCAATGAATCGCTGCATATACAGGTCCTCTGCTGATAAAAGAATAGTATGTGTATAATTCGTCATACCATGGTTTTAAATAAAACATATGCCATGCATAGTAAACTGCCATGAATAAACAGAACAGGACAAATAACTTATTCTCTTTTATCCATTGATATGCACGTTGCTTTCCGTTCATTTCATTTCTCCTCTAAATGATATAGATTAAACCAGTAGCGTTCCAATAGGTAACTGCCTCTTTCCTCAGACGCGATTCCATATTCTTCCCATTCTTGTAAAAGTTCTTCCCTTGCCGTAAAAGAGCCAAAGAAATAGACATCTTTTGTCTGTAGTAGTTTAGCAAGTTCCTTACCGTCCGGAACCGACTTCGTATTCGGTAATATTTTTTCAACGAGCGGCAGTGTTTCATTCCCGTAAAGATAAACATCCTGCTCAAGATAATAGGCAGTAACTGCCTGTACATGGTCAAAATTTGCAACTATCACCGCATCTTTCGGAAGTTCTGTCAAAGCTTCCTGTGTCAGTTCCATCTGCTCGATTTTTTTATTTTCTTCAACATAGAATCCTTTAAGGTTAAAGTACCCTGCCAGCAGAAAAGGAATCCATAAAAGAATCTGCCACCGTTTTCCTTCCCGTGTCAGCAAAACGGCAATGAACAGCCATACAATACCAAGAGCCGGAACCAGATAGCGGTAGACAAAAATCGGATGCCCTGCTATTGAAAAAACAAAGGAAACCACAATAATAAGAGTGGGAATTCCGATTGCGGAAAATGCAAAGAAATGCCACTTATCTGTATGGTCTTTACGCAAATAATATAGAAATACTCCCGCACAAATTAGAATCATGCAGACGGCAAGAATATAATCTATGATAAAATCATACGATACCGGAAGGAAAATAAATTTTAAACAGCCAAAAATACTGCGAATTGACATCGGTTCAATCCAATATCCTCCTGCCACCGCACTCATCTGCTCTTTTAATATGGGAAGCCACGGCAGATAGGAAACGACCGATAATCCCACACAGATTCCCCATGTTCTCAAATAATTGTTCTGTCTTCGATTTCGAATGCCATAAAGAAGCAGTGCCAAATACACCCCTACAATAGCAATACAGGCAAAATACTGTGTATATGCCGTTAGGATGCCATAGATAAAAACCGGGATAAAATGCTTTCGGCTATTGCCGCAAATGATTTCATAGGCATGCAGGAAAGCCGCCGTAATTAAAAACAAGGCAAGCGAATACATTCTGATTTCCAGTGCATAAAAAGGCAGTTGCGGCATTGCCATAATAAACAATAAAAACATTCCTGCGCTTTTTATACCAAAATGCTTTCTGACAAGTGTCATACTGTAAATGCCGATGCCGATATACGGAAGGAGTGTTGCGATTTTTGCAATTATCACTTTTGAAAATGCCGGCATAAAGAATAAAGCAATTTTCTCAATTGTTTTTAGATAAAAGTAATAAAAAGGCGGATGGACATCCTTTGCCGTGATTTCAACAATCTCCCGATATGAGCACGACGACATCACCATGGAATAGACTTCATCATACCAGATATCATTTGAAAAACACTGTGTGACAAAAAAGATGAACAGGGAAATTGCCGACACAATAAAGAAAAATCCTATGCAGTTATCCTTTTTTTGACTATCGATTGTTTTCATAACGTAAAGTATACCATGTCCTCACGCATTCGCAAAGTTTTTCGTAAAACTTTTGTTGTTGATAAAAGAGGGTTCTTTCTTTATAATAATACACAATGAAAGAAAGGATATTATGATGAAAAAAATACCTGAATTCCTATTAAAACAAAAAACACTGATAATGATTCTCCTATTCTGCCTATTTACTGCGATTATGCAGGGAAATTCTTATCTGTTTTATCAGACTTCCCATGCAGCAAAATCTATGATTATGGCATTGGTCATCTTCGGTTACTTTGTTTTGTTATATATCTGTTACATCAAAAAGCTGCTGAATGAAGAAAATAAAATATTTTTTATTATTCTCGCCGGTGTAATTCTTCGGAGTTTTTATGTGATTTTTACCGGTGTAAATGACAGACAGCATGATGAAGGTGCCTTTTCTTCCCTGTATGACACCTCTGTAAATGCGGGTCATCTTGGATATATTGAATATCTGTGTAAGTTCAAACATCTTCCCGATTTCAGTCCTTATGAGATGTTTTCGTATTACCATCCGCCGGTGCACCATATCCTTTCTGCTTTGTTCATCGGTCTCAATATTATCCTGGGAGTCGGTGAAGAGCTGGCATTTGAAAACGTTCAGGTACTTACCCTGTTCTATTCTTCCGTCTGTATTATGATTTCCTACGGGATTTTCAAAAAACTGCATTTTCAACAGACCGGAATTTGTCTGGCTACTGCGCTGATTGCTTTCCATCCCGGAATGATTTTTATGTCGGGAAGTGTTAATAATGATATGTTGGCAACAACTCTCACATTTGCCTGCTTCTATTTTGCCATTACCTGGATACGGGAAAAGACGCTTGTCAATCTTATAAAAATCGCACTTTCTCTCGGATTTGGCATGATTACAAAGTTGAATGTCGCTGTTATGGCATTTCCGCTTGCTGTTGTTTTCCTACTCTATTTTATCGATCAGGTAAAGGCAAAAAGCACGCTAAAATGCATTCGCGACTATGCGATTTTTCTTGTGATTACCGCCGGAATCGGTTTATCCTGGGTTATTCGTAATCTTATTTTTTACCGTACCAATCCCGGCGTTCCCGTGCTTACCGAAGAGTCCATTCTTTACATCGGGCGTTTTTCTTTATGGGATATTTTTGGAATCCCGACAAATTTTCTGATGGAATATCCTTTTCACACCATTAACGGCACACAGATTTGCAACGCCTGGCTGATTCTCTTCCGCACTTCTATTTTCGCGGAAGTACGCCCTGCCGATTTGTCTGATTTCTTAATGGCATTATGCCAAATTGCACTGGTTCTTGCCATGGTATTCGGTATTTTATATGCTGTTACCACTATCGTAATGCAGATTAAAGAAATAAAACGCGGGAACAAAGAACTCGGCATTTTCCTTCTTAGCGGATATATTGCTGTTGTTCTGACTTTTATTGCCTTTATTATCAAATATCCTTACACCTGCAGTTGTGACTTCCGATACGTTGTGATCAGTATTCTTTTTACCGCGATTACCATATGCCAGTTGAATGTGACCGGTAAGGAGTCCGGCAAGTTTGCTAAGAATATAGCATTTTTCTTCAATGGGGGAATTTTATTCTTGTTGTCACTTACTACCATGATTTTATTATTCTGGAATCAATGGTAAGCTTAAGAGTTGTTCCCTTTTTCGGGAATAGAGATATGCGTGATTGGACAATATTTCTTCTTGCTTTAACTGTGTAGCATTAACTTCTTGTACCATTTTTGATAAATATGCTTCATCCGTTCCGTATTTTCCGGGTAATAAGATGACTTCATGAACAGAACTTGGAAGAATATAAATGTCGTCTTCAAAATATTCGGCAATGTCTGTCAGAATATCCGGGTACAGGATACTGACAGCTCCGTTTAATCTTGCCTTGTTTGTCAGAATATACATGGAAAGGTTCCCGTATTCCATCTTCTTTTCATACATCTCATCCACGACTTTTCGCATATCAATCAAATCTGCCGGATAAATCTTCGGAGTGTTTTTCATCGCATCTGCAAACAATTCTGTCTCTGTGATTTCCCACATGGAAAGGTGTTCCTTCCTAATCGTAATAGACCCCGTCCCTATCATATCGTTGATAATTACGCAATGGCAGACAATTGCAAGATCCAGATATCGAATATAGGGAATCTCTTCTAAAAATTCCCGGTTCATATCATAATTAAGTAGTTTTACTGCCAGTTTTGTCTTTACTTTTTCGTATTCCGAAAAAAACTCAATATCAAAACTTTCGTCCGGACGATTTTCCCGATAAAGTACTATCATTTTTTCCAGAATCTCACCAAAGGATGTTCCCGTTTCATAAAGCCTGTATGGTTCATCCAGATAGATTGTCGGTGCAATATTGGTTGTTTCATCGGCAATTGTAATTCCTGTAAGCACAATTCCGTTCGTTTTATTCACTTTTTGAATTTCAACCCGCATGAACTTTCCAAAATACTCCTGCAAGGCCGTTTGTACGGCATTTGTAAATTCTTCAAAATTTGTTATTTCTGTCATTTTTTCCTCCTTTTTGACATAAAAAAAGACAACGCATTCCTAAGAATCGTTGTCTTATAAGCCTGATATCTGATTATCTCCCGCTTTAAACGTTACACTCTGGAGAGATATTCACCTGTACGTGTGTCGATTTTAATTGTATCACCCTGATCTACGAATAACGGTACGGAAACAGTTGCTCCTGTTTCAACAGTAGCCGGTTTGGTAGCACCGGTAGCGGTATCGCCTTTAAAGCCGGGTTCTGTCTCTGTGATAACCAATTCAACAAACAGCGGCGGTTCGATTGCAAATACATTTCCATTATGGGAACATACTTTACACATCTCATTTTCTTTTACGAATTTTAATGCATCTCCGATGGCATCTTTGCCAAGAGCAATCTGTTCGTAGTTCTCTGTATCCATGAAATAATATAAATCACCGTCGTTGTACAGATACTGCATATCTTTTCTATCGATACGTGCCTGTGGGCATTTTTCAGTCGGACGGAAAGTTTTTTCAACAACACCGCCGCTCTTGATGTTTTTTAATTTTGTTCTGACAAATGCGGCTCCCTTTCCGGGTTTTACATGCTGAAATTCGATAATCTGATAAATATTACCTTCTATTTCAATCGTAACACCATTTCTGAAATCACCTGCAGAAATCATAATTATTCCTCCTAAAATTTTCACGTTATAATTCTTTTCTAGTTTATACTATAATTCATCATTTTTCAATAGTTTTTTCAAGCAGATAATCAACTGCCATCAGATAGCCGTTAAGTCCCTCACCAAATATCTGCCTATCGCATACCGGAGCCGTCACGGAAATCTTGCGGAACTCTTCTCTGCTGCTGATATCGGTAATGTGAACTTCTACTTTTGGAACACTAATACTTGCAAGGGCATCTCTGATTGCATAGCTATAATGGGTGTATGCCCCCGGATTGATGATGATGCCTTCCGTTTTGTCAAAATAAGCTTCCTGTATTCTGTCAATGATTGCACCTTCATGATTGCTCTGAAAAAATACCGGCTCACAATGCTCCTTTTCACACTTCTCCCGGATAATAGAAAGCAGATATTCATAATCTTGTTTTCCATATAAATCCGGCTCACGGATTCCCAAAAAGTTTAGATTCGGACCGTTAATCACTAATATTTTCATCTTCTTATTTCTCACTCCTTCTGCAATATGACAAAATCTCATTCATAATCTCTTCAAAAGTCTTATCATCCGCCAAAATCACCACCTCGGCACCTTGTTCATAACATTCTTTTCTGGCATTCATCAAATCTTCGATTCTCCCTCTCGGATTTTCTCCCTGCAGAAGTGGTCTTTTTTCGTCATTTTTCAGTCGTCGGTATACCGTATCCGGAGATACCTTCAGATAAACAACAGTCCCCAGTTCTCTTAAAAGTCTCCTGTTTTCTTCTCTTACTGCAAGGCCGCCGCCGACAGAAATAACTGCCGGTTCTTTCTTTTGACGTAACAGTCTGCGAATACATTCCGTTTCCATATTACGAAAGGCTTTTTCTCCGTCGGATGCAAAAATATCCGAAATACTCTTTCCTTCTTCCTTTTCAATCAATTCATCGGTATCCAGGAAAGCAATGTCAAGTAAGCTTGCCAGTCTTTTTCCGACACTTGTCTTTCCACACCCCATAAATCCCGTTAAGATGATATTATTCATGAATCCCACATTCCTTTTTCAATACTTCGTATACGCTTGCGATAACATCCTCCGGAACCGTTACATTGTTCCACAGTTCATAAGCCAGTACGCCCTGATACAGCAGCATTTTAAGGCCATGGTATGCTTTGGCACCCTGTTCTCTTGCAAGACGCATAAAAGTGGTTTCCTGCGGTGTATAAATCAAATCATAGACAACCCCTGCCTTTTGAAAGAAATTGGGTTCAGAAATCGGAGTTTCCTCCACATGCGGATACAATCCTGCTTTTGTAGCCTGCAGTACAAGATACCCCTCTCCCGGAATCTTGTCATATTCGCAAAGTGCAAGCGGTATTACATTGGTAAAACCTGTTTTTTCTATAATTTCATCCCGGATTCTGACTGCTTTTTGGGGCGTACGATTCAGCAGATAGACTTCTTTTGCCTGCTTCCATGCACATAAAAATGCTGCTGCTCTCGCCGCGCCTCCTGCACCTACTATGATAATCCTGTTTCCTGAGATTTCAATTCCCTCACTTAAGAGAGCTCGATATAGTCCCGGCATATCCGTATTATAGCCTTTATATCCGTTTTCTGTCCGCACCAGAGTATTGACTGCCCCAATTTGTTCGGCTTTACTGTCAATACTTTTAAGATGTGGAATTACTGCACTTTTATATGGTACCGTAACGTTCATTCCCACGACACCGAGTGCAAAAGCTCCTGCAATGGCATTCGAAATATCCTCTTTTACGGGAAATGGTACATAGACCATATTTTTTCCCATACATGCAGCCAGCGTATTATGAATTGTCGGTGACATCGTATGCGTAACCGGATTGCCGATTACTCCCATCAGTTCTGTTTTTCCGTTAATCATACTTATCATTTTAATGAAATAACCAGAAACTCTTTTTGAGAATCCTGCGTATCCATTCCCTCCTGTAAATGTTTAACAATACTCTGCTCATATTCTCCGGATTCTAACATCGACTGTGCAAATTCTCTGCGGATGCACAGATAATCAGATCCGTAATACGTTTCCCGAATATTTTCAAAAGTATCCTGCGGTGTAATCATTCCTTCCATTACATCCGGTCTGTAATAAGAGGAGCGAAAATCTATATCATTAAAAATGATAACAGATTTTTCCGGAATTTCTTCGTATTGTTCCTCCCATTGTGCCGTAAGCTGCTCATAATATCCACCTGTAGTTTTCACTCCTGCATTCATGCAAAGGGAAATGACTGCAATCAGAATCATTGCCGTCACACCGCCTCCGAAGAAACAGAATGCTTTCTTTCCTTTCAGGTAAGGAAGTAAAAGACCGATTAGCCCGATACAAATCAGGAAAGTTGCCGGTTCGAAAAAGCGAAAATAGAACGTGTCCATCGAGGATACATATCTGATTGCAATAAAAATCAGATAATACAAAATACCCATCGTAATCATAACCGATTCCCTGCCGAAAAACTTCGCATGCCTTCCGACAAATACAGCCGCTCCCATGATGATGACACCCAATACAAAAACTTTCATCTCATATGGAAATCCCTCAATCAAGTCCGGAATCTGGAGAGAAAAAATATTGAAAAATTCCGTCAAAAGACTTTCGATTAAATCATTTGTCAGTTTTTCATAATCGTCCCACCAAAGCGTACGGCTTACCCCCGATGCCTTTCCGTTCATGATTTTATTCATCATCAGATATGCCAGACAGCATATTCCCGAAAGAAATGAAGATATTGTTAAGGAGACAGCCTTCTTTATCAGCAAACCGTCCTTTTTCTTGCAATATTGAATTGCCATGCACAGAATATAAAGTCCCGTCACAATAAAGACATAGATTCCAAAATATCTTGTCAGGAAACAGCAAAGTCCAAGTATGGAAAGGAGCACATACCACTTTATCTTCGGTTCTTTTTCATTCAGTGTCTTCGCCAGAACAAGCGTATATGCTGCAAGAAACAACATAAACGGGATTTCGCTCCATGTATAATAAGTTAAATTCAAAAATCCGATGTTTGTCAAACAAAGTGCATAGACCCATGCATCTTCTTTAAACACAATCCTCATCAAAATCAAAATACCTGCAACAATAAGCATTGCCACAATCTTGGATGCCAAATAGGCATTCGCCTTTGTAATCACCATTACCATTGCAATCATTGCTGGATAAATAATCGGCCAGTTTGCAAACCATGAGCGATATCCTGCCATCCCATCATAAGCAAATCCATTCCCGTTTACAAGATTGACCGCTTCTCTTAAATATCCTGCCGAGTCTGCGGTAATATAAACACCTTTTTGATAAGCCCGAATATAGATACTGAGACAGACAGCAAAAAACAGCAACAGAAAAAACAAATCATTT
>JAQXIR010000143.1 GCA_029007885.1 Lachnospiraceae bacterium
GGGAGTTTTTCATGCAATCTATAAAGGAAACCGGAAAGAAAAAAGGGGGATTTTCACTGGTGGAACTGATTGTTGTAATGGCAATCGGCTCTGTCTTAGTAGGGGTGCTCGCCCCATCGTTTCTCCGATATATTGAACAAAATAGAAAAAAGGCCTGTCAGGTAAACCGGGAAGAGATTCTTGGCATCTATGAGCGTTGCGTCTATGAGGAAACACTGGCAATTCAGGAAGCTGATTTACAGAATCTTCTTGCGGGTGGAATGGCACAGACAAAAGATGAAGTCTTCCAATATGTGGAATGCCCGTCAGGAGGAGCCTATACGGCGCAAGTGACAAACGGGATTGCCAGAATCAAATGCGATCACGAAGGACATGATGATGTCATTTTGGATTTAACGGAATGGTCCGGTACGGATTTGGGAGAGGACATCGATGCTCCGTTCCCGTCACCGACTCCGATTCCAACACTGGCACCGTCACCGACTCCGACAGAGGCACCGACGCCGACACCGGAACCTACCGGCCCGGCAACAGGCGATTATTGGCCGTATGAAGATGACTCCCGTTGGGAGGGAAAAGCACATGTCGGCTGGTCAATTGACCTGACGGTACCGTCAGGATTATTTACTTCCAAACAGGGAAATGTTTATGTAATTATTGATCGATCCGGCGGCACCGGCATTTTCCCGGTATATTATGAATGGAATAACGGTCCGGAGACGATTGATGACAGAGGATGGGAACATGTTATTTCCTATTCCGGAATTACAATCAAAGATATCGATTCTATACGAATACCGGGAACGGAGAATCAGATTACGGGAATCCATTATGGTGATATAATAGAATACGATGGTAAAAAGTGGATTTATGCTTCCCATGATGACGGCTATCATATAGATCTTCCGAAAAACGGTCAGAACGGATCGGGCAATTTCTACTATGTAAATCCGGGAGGAGCATTGGAACCATAATAATGGTTAGATAGCAGAACGAATGAGAAAACAGAAAATATAAGGATTGAAGAAGAATGGATTTTAGACGCAAAAAGTTACGTCTGGGTGATGTGCTGATTAATGACGGAGCCCTGACACAGGAACAACTAAGCAAAGCACTGGAACTTCAGAAAACACAGAACAAACGACTCGGTGTCCTGCTTGTGGATGAAGGATTTGTTGCAGAAGATGTGATTGCAAGAGCACTTAGCCGCCAACTGGGGCTTGATCTTGTCGAACTTTCCAACTGTAACATCAGTGAAGAAATACAGCAGTTACTTCCGGTTAACATCATGAAGAAATATACGGTACTGCCGTTTGAGTATTCGCCGGAAAGCCCGAATATCTTAAGAGTTGCAATGTCAGATCCGATGGATATGGCAGCAATCGATGATATCAGTCTTGTAACCAATCTCCAGGTGGAACCGGTGGTTTCCACACCGAGGAGTATCTTGATGGCGATTGATAAATACTTCGGACAGAAAGAAATCTCTTCCAAACTGGATGAATATACGAAAGAAAAAGATGCGGCGCTGGAAGAACAGGAAGATATGTACAGCGACGATATCAACAATTCGCCGATTGTCCAGCTGGTTAAATCCATGATCGAACAGGCTGTCAGACAGAGGGCATCCGATATCCATATTGAACCGCTGGAAAAGCAGGTTCGTATCCGCTATCGTATTGATGGTACGCTTTATGAAAAAATGACATATTCACAGCGATTGCTTCCCGCAATTGTTGCGCGTATCAAGATTATCGGTGGCATGGACATTGCTGAAAAAAGAAAGCCACAGGATGGGCGCATCACACAAGTGGTAGACCGTCAGGAATTTGATATCCGTGTTTCGGTGCTTCCGACGGTATACGGTGAAAAGATTGTAATGCGTCTTACCTCCAAAAATGCGCTTACAAAAGCAAAGAGTGAGCTTGGTTTCACACCGACAGAACTCAAATTATTTGATCATATTATTTCCAATCCGCATGGTATTCTACTTGTAACAGGACCTACCGGAAGCGGTAAGTCAACAACCCTGTATACGGCATTGTCAGAGTTAAACAACAGTGAAGTCAATATCGTTACCGTAGAAGACCCGGTGGAAGCAAATATTGACGGAATCAACCAGATCCAGGTAAACAACAAAGCAGACCTCACTTTTGCTTCTGCATTGCGCTCCATCCTTCGTCAGGACCCGGATGTCATCATGATTGGGGAAATTCGTGATAAGGAGACAGCTTCAATTGCGGTACAGGCATCCATAACAGGTCACCTTGTTGTCAGCACCTTACATACAAACTCAGCGGCAAGTACGATTACGCGTCTGGAAGACATGGGAATTGACTCTTATCTGATAGCGGACTCCATTGTCGGCATTATTGCACAGCGTCTTGTCAGAAGACTGTGCCCAAATTGTAAAAAGGTAAAAACGCCGGATGAAGAAGAACGTGCTTTATTAAATATAGAAGAAAACAGTCCAGTCAAAATATATGAACCGTGCGGATGCCGCCAGTGTGACAATACCGGATATCGCGGACGAATCGGTGTATACGAGATTATGGAAGTTACACATGACTTAAAGCGCATTATTTCAAAAGGCGGCGATGCGGATGAGATTAAGCAGTGTGCGCTAAACGAAGGAATGAATACGCTTCGCATGAGTGCAACCAGATGCGTACTGGATGGCATTACATCCGTTTCGGAAATGAAGAAAGTTTCTTTTGATTCTTAATAAATCATTTTAAGGAGAAAAAAATGGCAAGTTTTGGATACGAAGCCCTTAATAAACTGGGCAAGACCTTGAAAGGCAGTATTGATGCAGATTCCC
>JAQXIR010000144.1 GCA_029007885.1 Lachnospiraceae bacterium
CGTAAACTTAATGGGACACGTTGACCATGGTAAAACATCACTTCTTGACTATATTCGTAATGAAAAAGTTATAGCAGGTGAAGCATGTGTTATTACTCAGCATATAGGTTCATATAATGTTAAGTTGCCAGACGGAAGACATATCACATTCCTTGACACACCGGGTCACGAGGCATTTACTGCAATGCGTGCTCGTGGTGCTAAGGTAACAGACATTTGTATCATCATAGTTGCTGCAGACAATCAGATGGTAACCGCTTGGATAAGGATCTTTCAACAAATTTTGCTCTTTAAAAGTTACACAATTCTTGATTTTATCGGAAATCTGATAAAAATTACCGTTCTTTGTGAAATATTCCTTTTTCATTTTTTCCGGAACTGACACAATGCTCTTTTCCGAGTACAGACCAATCTTTGCTTTTTCCATTACCACTTCATTGATATCTGTGGCAGTAATATGAATTTTATGTAACGGCAAAAATTCCGAAAGTGCCATTACAAGCGAATATGGCTCATCCCCGGTGGAACATGCCGCACTCCAAATCTTCAAATTATCGCCAAATTTCTCAATCAAGCTTGGAAATACCTGTCTGCTTAAGTATCCCCATTGTTCGGGATTACGATAAAACTCAGATACGTTTATTGTAATATAGTCCAGAAATTCATCATATAAATCACGGTCAGATTTCATCCGTTCAATATAATCATGATATCCCGCTATTTTACGTTTTGCAATTAAGGCGTCGATACGTCTTTTCATCTGATTTTGTTTATAAGCATTCAAATCGATTTGGGTCAGTTTAAGAACTTCCTTTATAAAATACTCATAATCATAAACCATGTATCTTTTTCCTAATTTCTATTTATTCGTTTTCGTTGTTTTCTTCAGCGATTACAGCGTCAATATCTACAGACACAACATCTTCATCTGTTTCTTCTGCTTCTTCTGTCTCTGTTTTTTCAGGCTCTAACAGTGCTTTGACGCTTAAGCTGATTTTCTTTTCTTCTTCATTAAAATCTACAATCTTAGCAGTTACTTCCTCTCCGATTTTCAATGCATCGGACGGTTTCTCAATGTGATCCTTAGAAATCTGAGATACATGTAAAAGAGCATCTACTCCGTTTTCCAGTTCAACAAATGCGCCAAAGTCTGTCATGCGTGCAACTTTACCGGTTACAACATTACCAACTGCGTATTTTACTGCTGAATCCTTCCAAGGATTTTCATCTTCAAATTTCATGGAAAGTGCAATCTTATTTCCTGCAATCTCTTTAATCAAAACCTTAACCTGATCGCCTACTTTAAACACTTTCTTCGGATTTTCAACTCTGCCCCAGGACATTTCGGAAATATGAAGCAGACCGTCAGCTCCGCCAAGGTCAATAAAGGCACCGAAATCTGTAATATTCTTTACAGTTCCTTCTACAACATCGCCTTCTTTAATCTTTTCATAAAGTGCCTTCTGTTTTTCTTCTTTTTCGGCAGTCAAAAGAACTCTTCTGTTACCGATGTATCTTCTTCTCTTCGGATTATATTCCGTAATAACAAAACTAATCTCTTGTCCTGCATATTTAGAGAGATCTTTTTCATAGGTATCGGATACAAGGCTTGCCGGAATAAAAATTCTTACTTCATCCACAACAACGCAGATGCCGCCGTCTAAAACCTGTGTTACTTTTGCAGTAAGAACTTCCTGGTTGTTAAATGCTTCTTCAATTCTCTTATTGCCCTTTTCTGCAGCAAGTCTCTTATAGGTCAAAAGAACTTGTCCTTCTCCGTCATTTACTTTTAATACCTTAACCTCCATTGTGTCACCGGGTTTTGCAACCGTTGTCAAATCAACATTAGGTTCGTTTGTATATTCATTTCTCGTAAGGATACCATCTGATTTATATCCGATGTTGAGAATAATCTCTTCCGGCTTTACATCGATAACAGTACCTTCAACTACCTCTCCCGAATGGATTGTTTTAAATGACTCTTCTAACATTTGTTCAAAAGTTAATTCTGACATAATTTTGAACCTCCTCAATAATATTATTTGGGGTCGATGCCCCGGCAGTAATACCCACCAGTCGGACAGATTTAGGCAGTTCTAAATGCAAGTCATCCAGTGTCTGTATAAAATGCGTATTCTCACACTCCTGTTTGCAAATCTCATAGAGTTTTCGTGTGTTGGAGCTGTGAGTTCCGCCAATTACTATCATTGCATCAACTTCTGCAGCAATCTCTCTTGCCTCTGTTTGCCGCTCCTCTGTAGCATTGCAGATAGTATTCACAACATTAATATCATAACCTTTTTTTTGAAAAATTTCAACTATATCTTTAAATTTATTGTAGTTAAATGTCGTTTGCGATACAATGCAGATTTCTCGGTCGTCCGCATTCTGATATTGCAGTGCTTCTTCTTCCGATTCAATAATATCAGATTGTGTCTCACACCAGCCTCGAATCCCCTCTACTTCCGGATGTCCCGCATTCCCTACAATCACAATTTTTTTCCCTTCGCTGCTTTCCTTCCGTACAATATTGTGAATTCTTTTTACAAAGGGACATGTTGCATCAATACAGGTAAATCCTGCCTTTTCCATCCTGTCATAAATGTCTTTTGCCACACCGTGTGAACGGATAATAAGGATGCCTTTCGGAACTTTTTCAAGTTCTTCTATTGAATGGAGCACCGTAACACCTTTTTCTTCCAATTCTTTAACGACTTCATCATTATGGATAATCGGACCGAATGTATAAATCTTCTTGTCTGCGTTTTCTTCAATTTGTGCATATACCTTCTGCATAGCCCGTTCTACACCAAAGCAAAATCCGGCACTCTTAGCAACTTTAACTTCCATTTTTACCTCTTTTTTGTTTTGATAATATTTACAATGGCAGAAACCACCTCATCAATTGTCATATCGGAAGAGTCCACAAGTACTGCATCTTCCGCCTGTTTTAGTGGGGAGATTTCCCTTGTCATATCCCGCTTATCACGTTCAATGATATCCTTTTCAATTTTCTCAAGGTCTGCCGTTTCTCCTTTTGAGAGCAATTCTTCATATCTTCTCTTTGCTCGTACATAACTGCTTGCGGTAAGATAAATCTTTACATCTGCATTTGGCAAAACGCAGGTCCCGATATCACGACCATCCATTACGACATCTGCTTTTTGCGCCAGTTTCTGCTGTAACTGCACCAGTTTTTTTCGGACATCTCCGTTTGTTGAACTAACGGATGCCATATTTCCGACTTCCTCTGTTCTTAAATAAGCATTTACGTTTTCACCGTTTAACAGTACGACTTGTTCTCCGTTTATATATTCGATCGAGATATCTGCATCCTGGCATGCCGCTGAAATCGCAGCACCATCTTCCACCGGGACGTCACTTTTTAACAGATAGAGTGCCATTGCCCGATACATAGCACCGGTGTCCACATAAATATATCCTAACATTTTAGCAATTTTTTTTGCAATGGTACTTTTTCCGGCTCCTGCCGGTCCGTCGATTGCGATATTAACACTCATTTTCTTTTCCTCTTCTATTCTTCATATTCTGTTGCCTGAGCAATACTGCTCCCTGCAAGGAAGCCGCTTGACCATGCAATCTGTAAATTGAAACCGCCGGTTAATGCATCCACATCCATAATTTCACCTGCAAAGTATAGCGCTTTTACTTTCTTAGACTCCATCGTGGAAGGATTAATGTCTTTAACGGACACACCGCCCTGCGTTATGATTGCCTCTTTAAAATCTCGCACTCCGGTAACTGTCATGGGAAGATTTTTGATGAGTGAAACAAACTTTTTACGTTCTTCCCGCGTAATCTCATGCACCGGTTTTTCCGCTAAAATTCCGGACAACTCTACCATCACCGGAATCAGTCTGGATGGGAAAAGTCCGTCAAGTGCATTTTTAAACTGTCTGTTTTTGTTCTCTTCAAAATCTCGAAGCAGACGCTTATCAAGTTGTTCTTCCGTCAGTGCCGGTTTCAAATCAAGAAACAGCGATACTTCTTTCCCATAGTTTTTCTTGACATAAAGACTGCTTGCACTTAGAACCAGCGGCCCGCTGATTCCGAAATGGGTAAACAACATTTCTCCAAACTCATGATAAATTGTTTTCCCTCTATCCTTCATTGTTAATGTGACATTCTTTAAAGCAAGACCCTGAAGAGACATACACCATTCTTCTTTCATCAGGAATGGTACTAACGCCGGTTTTATCTCCTGTATCCGATGTCCTGTCTCTTCTGCCATATGGTATCCGTCACCTGTCGAACCGGTAAGCGGATAAGAATTCCCTCCGGTTGCCAGTACCACATAGTCTGCTTTTATCACCTTGCCATCCGAAAGAATGACTCCGTCTGTAATCATCTCATGGTTTATCTCATTTTCTTTTAGATGCAGTGTTTTTACGGTTGTATGGTATAAAATTTTTACCCCATGTTTTTTTAGAAGTTCCAGCAAGACTTTTATAATATCGGAAGAGTGATCGGAAACGGGAAATACTCTGTTCCCCCGTTCTGTTTTTAATTTGCATCCGTTTTCTTCCATCAGATTCATAACCGCAAAATTATCAAATGTATAGAAGGCACTATATAAAAACTTGGGATTAGAAATTACATTTTCAAAAAATGTCTCCGGTTCACAGTCATTGGTGACATTGCATCTTCCTTTTCCGGTTATAAACAGTTTTTTTCCTGCCTTTTCATTTTTTTCAAGGATCGTAACAGATACTCCTTTAGAGGCTGCTGCATAGGCTGCCATCATGCCGGCCGCTCCTGCCCCGATAATCAGGCATGTCTTTATGTTTCTTCCCATTTTTCCTCATCTTCCTGTCCGTTTTTTACAAGCGGATAATTTAGCATTGGTTCTTCATCAATAAAATTAATTTCATCATTCAAATATACCTGATAGTTATTCCATGCTTCTTCCAATGCAACAAGATTATTCTTTACCGCTTCGGGAGCCTTTAAACATAATGCTACCACGAGTGCATTAATTACACTTAACGGTGCTACCAAAGAATCAACAATGGAAACCATATCACTTCTTGCAAAAAGATTGCAGGAAGAATACAGACACATCGGCGAATGTACCGTATCCGTAATGGAGATTACCTTTGCATTCCGATCATTTGCAAATTCCATTGCTTTTAGTGTTCTCATCGAATATCTCGGAAAACTGATTCCTACAATGGCATCTTTTTCATCGATGCGAATCATCTGTTCAAACATTTCACTGACACTTGTTGTACGAAGCAATACCACATTCCCGCGAATCATATTCAGATAAAAACTCATAAAATCAGCCAGCGGCTCACAACTTCTGATTCCTACGATATAAATTGTCTTTGCTTCCAAAATGATATTCACAGCCGTTTCAAACGCTGCCGGGTCGAGATTATGTAAAGTATCATTAATCTTTTCAATGTCACCGTTTAAAACAGAGCTTAGAATCTCCGACTGTGTACTCTGCCCGTATTTGGCTCCTACTTTCTGCACAACATTCAGTTTGTTTTTAACCCATTCCGCCAGTTTTTTTTGAAACTCCGGATATCCGCTGTATCCGAGTGCCGATGCAAATCGTACCACGGTAGATTCACTGACCGATAGTTTTTCACCAATCTTTGCGGCCGTCATAAAAACTGCCTGGTCATAATCTTCCTTGATAAATCGTGCAATGGCTTTGTGCCCTTTGCTCATTTTCGGATATTTCTCATCTATAACTTTAATAACGTCATTATTATTTTCCAATTTCTTCCCCTCAACTTCTTCTTATTATCGGAAAGCAAAGTAAGACTCTTTTAGCAAAGAAACTGTCTGTTCCTCTTCTAAATCATAGTCCCCGGTGATAGACATACAAGCTGCTCCGTGAATAAAAATCCACATTTTTGTAAACAGTCCGCCGGGATCTTTACAGCCATCCTGTTTTGCCTTTTCTATTTCTGTTTTAACAATCCCTTTATCAGAATTCAGTAATTCATACATTGATTTCTGATACCGATTTTCCGACAAAAACAAAAGTCGAAATAACTCCTTTTCTTCTCTTGCAAACTGGATATAAGCAATTCCCAGATTCACAAAAGGTTCCTCTGCCACTTTGGGACAGCGGTCATAAAAAAAAGAAAAATAAGCTGCAGCTTTCATAAAGATTTCTTCCCACAAATCTTCCATATTTTCGTACAGGCGGAAAATCGGTTGTGTGGAACACCCTGCCTTGGCAGCCAGTTTTCTTGCTGTAACATTTTCGATTCCTTCTTGTTTTGCCAAAAGAAATGCCGTATTAATCAAATAGTCTTTCTTAATTGTTTCTTTACGTGCCATGGTGTTCTCCTCTTTTCTAATAACACATGTTATTATTTTATCCGCATTTTCTATTGCTGTCAACTATACAAAAGGCAGTGCAGATAAAAATCTGCGCTGCCTCTTCACCTCATTATAGTCTCTTATTAAACCGGATATGCGGCATTCTTGGTATCTGCCTGTGTCATATCCACTTTTTCCTGCTGAGCCTGACGATATTTGAAGAAATCAGTAGCAACCTGCGGGAATAAAGCGTAAGACAATACGTCTTCATCCTGCTGTTTCCATTCTTTCATTTCGCCTTCCAGTTTGCTCATCTCGTTTTCAATAAGATCTGCCGGACGGCATGTAATTCTTTCTTCACCCGGAATAACCTTATCAATAACTTCCTGATTCATCGGTTTAACGGTCTGACCGTATTTTCCGCGAAGCATATCTTTTGTCTGGTCGGTAGCCATCTTATAACGTTCACCCATCAATACGTTAAATACAGCCTGTGTTCCGACAATCTGGGAAGATGGTGTAACAAGCGGCGGTTCACCGAGGTCTTTACGAACCTGCGGAATTTCTTTTAATACATCATAGTATTTATCTTCCGCATTCTGTTCTTTTAACTGGCTAACCATGTTGGAAAGCATTCCGCCCGGTACCTGATATAATAATGTCTTAATATCAACACCCATTACCTTCGGATTTAATAATCCGTTAGCAAGGCACTCATCTCTGTATGGTCTGAAGTAATCAGCGATTTCTGCAAGCAGGTTCTGATCAAATCCTGTATCGTACTCTGTACCTTTGAAAGTTTCAACCATAACTTCTGTTGCAGGCTGTGATGTACCTAATGCAAACGGTGACATAGCAGTATCAATTACATCAACACCGGCTTCTACAGCTTTTAAGTATGTCATACTTGCAACACCGGATGTGTAATGTGTATGCAACTGAATCGGCAGTTTTGTTACACTCTTCATAGCGGTGATTAATTCTGTTGCTTTATAAGGAACAAGCAGACCTGCCATGTCCTTGATACAGATAGAATCTGCACCCATTTCTTCAATTCTCTTAGCCATGTCCATCCAATATTCCATGGTATAAGCATCGCCTAATGTGTAAGAAAGAGCAATCTGAGCGTGACCTCTGCCTTCCTGTGTCTTAATTTTATTTGTTGCATCTACGGCTGCCTGTAAATTACGAAGATCATTTAAGCAGTCAAAGATACGGATAATATCAATACCGTTTGCAATTGATTTTTCTACGAAATTATATACTACGTCGTCTGCATACGGACGATATCCAAGGATATTCTGTCCTCTGAATAACATCTGCAATTTCGTATTTTTGAATCCATCTCTTAATTTTCTAAGTCTGTCCCACGGATCTTCCTTTAAGAAACGAAGAGATGCATCAAATGTAGCACCACCCCAGCATTCTACGGAGTGATAGCCGACTTTATCCATTTTATCAATAATTGGAAGCATTAATTCGGTTGGCATTCTGGTTGCAATCAAAGACTGATGTGCATCACGTAAAATTGTTTCCGTAATACCAATCGGTTTCTTTACTTGTTCTGACATTTTCTTTTCTCCTTTATTTTATATTTCTTACATTACTCCGAAGATAGCCATAAAGGTTCCGGCAGCAACTGCCGTTCCGATAACACCGGCTACGTTAGGTCCCATAGCATGCATTAACAGGAAGTTGGTAGGATCTGCCTCTGCCCCAACCTTCTGAGATACACGGGCAGCCATCGGTACTGCAGAAACTCCGGCAGAACCAATTAACGGATTTACCTTTCCGTGCGTTGCAATGCACATCAGTTTTCCGAACAATACACCCGCTGCTGTACCGAATGCGAATGCAATCAGACCAAGGGCTACGATTTTTAATGTAGCGGCATTTAAGAATGCTTCTGCACTTGTTGTTGCACCTACGGAAGTACCCAGAAGGATAACTACGATATACATAAGGGCATTGGATGCTGTTTCCTGAAGCTGACGAACAACGCCTGATTCACGGAACAGGTTACCAAGCATCAGCATACCTACCAGTGGAGCTGTTGTTGGAAGAATCAAACATACTACTACTGTTACTACGATAGGGAACAGGATTTTTTCCAGTTTGGAAACCGGACGAAGCTGTTCCATTTTAATCTGTCTTTCTTTTTCTGTTGTAAGCAGTTTCATAATAGGTGGCTGGATGATAGGAACCAGAGACATATAGGAGTACGCTGCTACAGCGATAGGTCCC
>JAQXIR010000145.1 GCA_029007885.1 Lachnospiraceae bacterium
AACTCCGTCAAGGTACAATTTCAAAGTCCGGACATGCAATCTTTTCCCTTCAAAGCGACGCATTTTTTTATATTTTTCCTCTATCTCCTCTATCGATTCATAGGGATATACCGTACATGCCAGACTAATGTCAAGATACAGTCTGTTTTCTTCATCCAGTCTTTTCATTACAGCATATTCTTTTTCACCATTTCCCCCTAAAAAGAGAAGTGATTGTACTGCTGTAATTCCGCAATTCCATATCTGTTTCTGATAGTCTAAAACAGATTTTTCAATCTGTATTTCATCAAATTGAATTTCTTTAACCGATTGCAGCATCCGGAATATGTTTTCCCCCTGAATCTGATTACTTTCCATTATCTGAATGTCAGGGTAATCTTTTTGTAATAATCGCTTCATCGCCTGATTGCATACTGCATTATGAAAATCTTCCGAAAAGATAACCAGTGGTTCTTCTTCAAAGATATTTTCCGTATATTCACGAAATTGTCGAAGTTCTTTCTCTCCTTTTAGGATATTCTGATTCCAGCCAACACCTTTGTGAATTTTATTTGTTGTTGTTTCTTTATATTTTTGTAATACTTCCTTATACTCTTGCAGGGAATTTTTCCCCGAGAGCAGAATTCCGTAATCTCGGAATAAAATATTTCCGGGAAAATGAAGATGCGTATCCATCAGGGCAGGATACAAATATAGATTTCCGCAATCCAGACTTGCACACTCCTGATTATCTTTTCTTAAAAACTCATCCTGCTTTTCTATAGAGACGATGCTTCCATTTTCTATCCGGATACGTCTGTTGCTCTTTAGTTGTTCTCCATCGTAGTATGTAACGTTCTCTAATATCGCATCAGACATCTTCACTTCCTCTTTCTCCTTTTTCCAAATAAACGTTCTTCATTCTTTCGTATTTTGGCATAATAGCACAAACGATAAATGATATATAAAATCACGCATCCCATTGTGCCGAAAAGAACCGACACGCACATCGTTAACTGTACACTTTTTGTCAGCAACATGTAAACAACCTGCGACAGTGTCGGTAAAACCTGAAGCATCGTCAGTATCAGCAAAAGCATATTCATTAAACGATTGTCGATGCTGTCATTTTCCGATGCTTTAATTCCGATCATCTGCTCTAATACTTCTCTGCATTTATAGTATTTTTCCATGTCTTCATCTATTCCAAAGCGTTGCGCGATTTTTCTTGCCGAAATACGCACCGTCGGGTAACGAAGATTTTTATAATTTACAAACAGAACAGCATTAGCAGCTTCTTTACTTAATTCAAATAGCGTTTCCTGTGAATTTTTCTTCTTATTTTCAGTTTCTTCGTTTAAATGTGCATACACTTTATTGCATACAAGATTGATTGCAGCCTCTTGCATAAGCAGTAATTCCACAAAAAACATTTCTACGGCCTGTTGATTCAACCGCTCTTTTAAAGGCTTCTCCTTTTCTGCTATTTCATAATACAAACAACTGTCTGACGCATGGACTTTCGCAAGACTGTATTGAGCGAAATTCTCTTCATACCATTCGCAAAAAGTTTTTCCGTTAATTTCCGACATCGGTTCATATTCACAGGCAAGACATTTTATAATTTCCTCTTTGGAAACATCATCATTTTCAAAGACAACTGCTTTTGGAGACCCCTGAATAGATATTTGCTTTTTGTTAATCCATTCCTGCAAAAAGCAGTCTTTACCATTTGCATCCACCACCATTAAAACTCCTGCGCAAAGTGCAGTAAGCAAAAGGGAAGCCGGGATGGAGGTGAAAGGTAATACAACCGAAACCATCCCTACATTGGCTGATATATGTCTACTGTAGTAGATGATTCCCCTTTCCTTTAATTTTACATTTCCATACTGAATAACAATCTCATGGATTCCCAAGTTCTTACGGACAATATTTCTGGTAAATTCCCCAATCAATTCGGAGTTATTGTATTCCTTCATTTTGTCTAAAAAGAAATCACAGATATCTTCTTCCTTTTCCGTGACATGAAAGATTTCCTCACTTGACTTTAGTTTCTCACTATCTCCGATTTGTACTTTTACTTCTTCAGACAACTCCGAAAATGAACAGGGATATAATAAATGAACATCCGAAAAGCGGCTTCCGTACAATGCTACCTCTTTATTATTCTCTTTCCACTCATTTTCTCTCATTTTTATAAATTCTGCATCATTTGTCATATTTTTGCTCCGAAGTAAATTAGCAGTAACACTGCCATATCTTTTATATACTTTGTAACATATCACATATTATAATTCTTTTGCAATACACAGTTACCTTCATGGCAAACTCCACCATTCCGTATACCATTTGTTCCCCCTGTGTTATACGTCCCATATATGCTTAGCATTGACTGCCGGGAATCAAAAAAAGGTTTAAATTGTAAAAATGTCAGTCAAGGCAATCTTTCCAGCCTTGACTGACATTTGTTCTCTCCATTGCTGTCTCCATCTTACTCTGTTTCACGAATTTTCTTCCTCAGTGGGAGAATATACCCCGGAGATACACTCAACTCATCTATGTCTTTAGCTTCGCATCCATATATCCTGCAATTTCATATTGTATAACATTAACTGCGTCATCTGATTTACATTTAAACATATATTTCATTGCGAAACTTATAAGTGGATAAAGTTTTATATTTGATGGTGCTTTTTGTTTTGCTATTTTTAATAATTCCTTATTTATATTATACTTCATTCTTCTCTTCACCAAATTCATACGTGCTTTCAGACTCACCAGAAGCCTGAAATTTTGCGCGTAGCAATGAGCCATGCTCAGATGAACCGAATTGGCTGACGGGAGCTTGCTCACAGGCAGACATATTCGAGTTCAGATGCATACGGCGAACGCCGCGACAACGAACAAGCACAAGCT
>JAQXIR010000146.1 GCA_029007885.1 Lachnospiraceae bacterium
CAAATAACCGTTCTCATCATACTGATGGAATGTACAATACTGAATCAAAAGATTCTTAAAGCAAAGCTGCTCATTGGTTGCTCCGTCAAGATGCGGATCGCCATATTCAAAATAGTTGTACATCTGTGTTTCTTCATCATATTCTAAATAAGAACCGTTATGTGCAAACGGCAAATCTACTGTTTTTGCTTCGATAGCATCTTCGTTTTCAGAAAGATCAATCGGATCAGCTTTCGGCGCAAACTGATAATGCGGTCCCGGATAATACTCATTATATTCTCTGGAAATGTTAGAGGAATTAAATGCCTTATCAAGGTCGCCCGGCATTATGTACTCGGTAAACTCTCTGGATTTTCCGTTATTGACACGTGAGAATATTCCTGAAAAATGTGCGGCATAATCATTTGCAAAATACGGATCAATATAGAACGGACCTCCGTCATGGCAGACAACCGCATTCCATTCTGCCGCAAGTAAGATGTTGGTAGGTCTTACGCTTCGGATACTTCCCAACTGTTCAATCTTCTCCCAATCCTTCACAAGAACCATAAATCTTGTGATACGATTGTTCTTTGTACTGTTCATTAATTCATAAACAACATCTGCCTCATTCATACCGAAATGCGGAAGTGCTGTTAATTCATTATCAACCATTGCTGCAATCGGTCTCTGATTTTTTAAACTCTCATCAATCGGCTCGTTTGTTAATTCGCTGAAATACATTCCTTCCGGCAAAACATCTTCGACTACTGCTTCTTCTTCGGAGTTTTCTTCCAATGATTCCTCTTGTGCCTCTGATGTTTCTACTACGGTTTCGATTGTTTCCTCTTCTTTCTTCCCGCAAGCACTGAGTGCAACTGCCATCGTCAGTATTGCAAGAATCATAAGTGTTCTTCTTTTCATTTGCTATTTCCTTCCCATTTATATTCTGCAGCATATGCTACAATCCATAACGAAATATAGTATACCGAAAACTTCACTTGAAAACAAGTAAAATGTAATATTTATGT
This sequence comes from Lachnospiraceae bacterium, assembly GCA_029007885.1. Classification (GTDB taxonomy): domain Bacteria; phylum Bacillota; class Clostridia; order Lachnospirales; family Lachnospiraceae; genus RGIG8767. Next base: position 1,011 of record JAQXIR010000146.1, read on the forward strand.
AATATTTTAGCATAAAGTACTTTGAAAGAATCTTTTTTGTACCATTATTACTGCAATTGCAGTGATAGTTCCTATCATGATGCCGGCAATTACATCAGTTGGATAATGTACTCCGACATATAATCTCGACAGCGAAATGATAAACGCCGTCCCCAGAATAATAAAACCATATCGTTTCGGAAGTGTTTTGTAAAACACAACTGCGGATGCAAATGAACTTGCCGAATGACCGGAGGGAAAAGAAAAATCTTTCTGTCTTTCAATTAACAATTCCAGTCCGTTTACTACTTCATAAGGTCTTATTCTGCTAAAAAGATTTTTTAGAAACAAATTTGTGATACAAAAACACAATGCCAGAGAAATCAATGACATCACTCCTGCTCTTCTCGTATCTTTCCGTATCAGGAGTAACAGGGAAATGACAATCCAGATGATTCCCTTATCTCCGAGATGGGTAATAAAAGAAAGGATGATTGTCAAAGGCTCTACCCGAAGGTATTCCTGTATCCATAATAAAATATTTCCATCCAGCATCATCAATTCTTCAAGCATATCAGTATCATTTTTTCCTTTTTCTTTGAATTCGTTTTATCATTTTTCGAGTCACCAGTCCCAACAATAAGAGGATGAGGATGACAACAACATATAAGATAACAGATATTGCATTTAAATGTAAGAAATAATCCGAAATCCGGAAATCGCTACGTACAATCTTTCTGTCATGCGTTTCCTGATAATATGACGGAATCTCATGATTGTCAAAGGATTCCATATATTTTGCAACCGCTGTCCAATTTTTTATTTCATGACCGTTCGTATAAAGAATACAGTCTTCCAAGTTTGTAATCAGATTGCCCTCTTTATCCTTCGGAACTATTTTTAAAATTCCTTTTGATATATCCGTTACAGCGCTAAGCATCTGTCCGGAGTATAAATCTACAACTACGCGATACAACCGGTCATCCTCTATTTCTTTTCGGTCACCGCTTTGATCTGTCAGATAACAGTCTGTCACCTTATTTAAAATGATTCTCTTTGTATTGAATTCATAATTTAGTCCGGATGTATAAAGTCTTGCAGTTGACATAATAGGCGAAACAGATGCATCAATCTCCGCCACCGTTTTTAGTTCTTTTCCGGTAAGATAAACACTGATTAACGGATAACCTGCAATTTTATCTTTTCCGATTCCAAGCGAAAAGACATTAAACACATCCGATACCGTGATATCCCCTTTATAAAAACTATCTCTGATAATACCACTTGGCACAACAGCCACATCAACAGGTATTCCGTCAAACTCATCTGCCTGTTCCACTGTGTAGATATATGAATCAGCAAGTAAATTGCCAAGTGTCGATTCTGTATTTTTATCATATACATCCGCTACCGAATCAAACTCATAAGAATTGGTAGTAAGAATCTGATCTTTGGTATATCCAAATTGTTTTAAATAATTATTGTTAATTGATTCTCCCATCTGAGAAATAGCTGACAAAGCCTGTGTGTCCTCAGGAATGCTTTCATCCATCTTGATAAGTTGATAATCTTCTACACTCCAGGTACCTTTATTCTCCTGCTTCAGGATTACTTTTCCGGCACGCACCCCATATTCACCACAGGAAACAACTGCTGTATTTCCATAAACAATCGGTTCATCTAATATTGTATGGGAATGCCCGCTGATAATTAAGTCAAGTTGCGGAACCTCTTTTGCCAGAATTTCATCTTCTGAATTTTCAGGGTTTTCACTCGTTCCGCTGTGAGAAATGCAGACAATCAAATCCGCATCCTCATTATTCTCTATTTCCGCAACTGTTTTCTTTACCGCTTCCACCGGGTCATCAAAAGAAAGAACACACGTAGGCGCATAAGAGAGTGACTCTTTTCCAAACACACCAATAACAGCAATTCGTAGGCCGCCTTTTTCTATGATTACATAATCTCTCATCCCGAATCGTTCAAATGCATCCAGTACTTCCTTCTGTTCGGATGTCGGATTGTCTCGGTTTATATTGCAGATTGTCATCAAGGGCAGTCTGTCCCCGGATGCTTTTGCGCAGTCAAGCATGTTAATCAATCCCTCACTGCGATAATCAAATTCGTGATTACCGAGTGTGGTTACATCTGTTCCGATCAACCCCAAAAGACGAAGTTCAGACGCCTGTGTTTCATATGCCGTTTGATACAGCGTTCCCATGGAAAAATCACCGGCATCTAAAATCAATGTATTTTCTGCCTTTTCCTTTTCCTGGTCAAAAAATGTTTTCAATCTGGCAAATCCGCCAATTGGGGAAAGTAACTCTTCCTCATCCTTATACGAAAATGACTCCAAATGAGAATGTAAATCATGAGTAAATACTATTTCCTGCGTAACAGGTTCTTCTTTGGCATAGACCGGCATTAAGAATACTGTGTCTGAAAATATCAAGGCTGACAGGCATCCGATTAAGAGAAAGCCCAATATCCTTTTTTGCAATTTTCGAATTGTTGTTTTCATTCGATTTTCTCCCTGTTTCAGTTTTAATGTGTCCGCTTATTCTGTTACAACTTTTTTATACGTCTTTTTCCCTTTACGGATAATCATTCCGTCTTGTTTAAATTGTTCTTTCGTGTAGGTTGCATGAATATCGGTGACTTTTTCTTCTGAAACGGTTACGCCGCCCTGCTCAACAGCACGTCTGGCCTCTGAACGTGATGCGGTTAATCCTGCTTTTACGAGTATCGAAAGAATATCAATTGTGCCGTCGATAAAATCTTCTTCCTTTAAAGTACTTGTCGGCATATCCGCAGCATTTCCGACTCCTCCGAACAAACTTTTACTGCTCGTTTTTGCTTTATTCGCTTCTTCTTCTCCATGTACCAGTTTGGTAAGTTCGAATGCCAGAATGTCCTTGGCATCATTCAATTTACTTCCTTCCCAGTCATTCATACTGTCAATTTCTTCAAGAGGCAGGAATGTTAACATGCGGATACATTTTAAAACATCATCATCTGAAACATTTCTCCAGTACTGGTAAAAATCAAACGGTGATGTCTTATTCGGGTCAAGCCATACAGCACCTTTCTGTGTTTTACCCATCTTCTTTCCTTCTGAATTCAGCAAAAGTACCTGTGTCATAGCATATGCATCTTTACCGAGTTTACGACGAATCAGTTCTGTTCCCGCCAGCATATTACTCCACTGATCATCCCCGCCAAACTGCATATTGCATCCGTATTTCTGATACAGTGTATAGAAATCAAATGCCTGCATAATCATATAATTAAATTCCAGAAAACTGAGTCCTTTTTCCATTCTCTGTTTGTAGCACTCTGCCGTCAGCATTCTGTTTACGGAAAAATGTGCTCCGACATCACGCAGCATTTCGATATAGTTTAGATCCATCAGCCAGTCGGCATTGTTTACCATCAATGCTTTTCCGTCAGAAAAATCAATAAAACGGCTCATCTGTTTTTTGAAGCAATCACAATTATGTTCTATCGTCTCTTTTGTCATCATACTGCGCATATCACTTCTACCGGAAGGGTCTCCGATCATCGCAGTTCCGCCTCCGATTAAGGCGATTGGTTTGTTGCCTGCTTCCTGCAAACGTTTCATCAGGCAAAGTGCCATAAAATGGCCGACATGCAGACTGTCTGCCGTAGGGTCAAATCCAATATAGAATGTTGCCTTACCATTATTAATCAGTTCTTTAATTTCTTCTTCATCTGTAAATTGTGCCAGAAGTCCTCTGGCTTTTAATTCATCAAAAATTGTCATCTTTCTATCTCCCTTTCCATACCGCGTTTTAGCGCGACTATTTATTACTCATCAGTTTAACCATTGCCTGGTTTAAACCGTCTACGGTCAGACGGTACATTGGCAGCAGTTCTTTGATCGCCGTTTCCGCTTCTCTCCACGGAGCTCTTCCAACTGCCATTTTAGGATTCAGCCATACAACTTTTTTGTAATGGTGCTTTAATAGATTCAGCCATTCCCATCCGGAGAGTCCACCGTTCGGTCCTCTGTAATTGCCGTTTTCGGAATAAAGTTCTTCGGGTGCCATCGCTGCATCCCCTACAATAATTACCTTATAATCGCTATCGAGGTTGCGGAACATCCATTCCGTATCAATCCAGTCTCCGTTTTCGCACTCCGGTGTATTGTATAATTTGCTGTAAATGCAATTGTGAAAGTAATATACCTTTACATCTTTATAATGATTGGATTTATTAACAGATTGAAATAATTCGTTTAACAGCGACGAATACGGAATCATTGTTCCGCCCGAATCCATTAGCAAAAGCAGCTTTACGGCGTTTTTTCTGGGCTTTTCCATAACTATCTGGAGGCAACCGCCATTATTACATGTTTTGTCTATGGTCCCGTTAATATCCAATTCTGTTTTGGGGACATCCAGTTTTGTGGAAAACTGGCGCAGTTTACGCAATGCCTGCATGAACTGTCTGTTATCCATGACTCTGTCATCCCGGAAATCACGATATTTTTTGGCTCCTATGACAGAAAACGCAGACTGATATCCTGTGTTGCCGCCTACCCGGACGCCTCCGATGTTTCCGCCGGTATTCCCGAATGATGTCTTTCCCATGGTCCCAATCCAATAGGAACCACCATTGTGCTCACTGTCCTGATCTTTTAATCGCTGCTTAAAAGTCTCTTCCACGTCATCTTTATCAATCTGCATGTCTTCTTCTTTATTCAGCCATTGTTTTTCCGTTTCCGCAAGCAGTTCATTCATCTCCGGTTTGTCCAACCATTTCAACATGTTTTTTCCGACTTCCGGCTCCATTACGGCTCCTTTGAAGTTTGCCTCAAATACCATGTCGAATTTATCATATTCTGTTTCACTTTTTACAAGTATCATTCTGGCGAGATAATAGAATTCTGTCAGAGAGCTGTTGCACATTCCGCGATTTAATGCATCCTGCAGTGTCAGCCACTCGCTTAATGTCACCTTGAGTCCGCTTTCTCTTAAACTATAGAAAAATTTGGTAAACATCTGCTTTCCTTCCGATTGATTAAAGCTACTGATTTATTTTTTGCTTTACCGTTGCTAAGTCCTCATCTTTTTTAACGATTACTCCGATAAAGGGAAGTTCACTTCTTATCTTTTCTGCCGGTATCCCACCGATTTGCAAAACATTAATCCAGTCTATCAATTCTGACGTACTTGGTTTTTTGCGGATATCCTTCATGGCACGGATATCATAAAACACATTAAATGCGTTTTTCAAAATATTGTCTTCGACATTCGGAAAATGTGTTCTTACAATTTCTTCCATCAAATCCGGTTCCGGGAAGTCAATATAATGGAAGATACATCTTCTAAGAAATGCATCCGGCAGTTCTTTTTCTGCATTGGATGTGATAATTACAATCGGGCGTTGTTTTGCTTTTACCGTTTTCTTTGTCTCATGTATGTAAAATTCCATCTGATCCAGTTCCCATAGAAGGTCATTCGGGAATTCCAAATCTGCTTTATCAATTTCATCAATCAAAAGAATTACCTGTTCATCAGAATCAAACGCTTCCCCCAGTTTCCCGAGTTTGATATATTGTGCAATATCGTCTACCCCTTCTTCTCCAAACTGTCCGTCATAAAGACGCTGTATGGTATCGTATACATAAAGGCCTTCCTGTGCCTTTGTTGTAGATTTAATATTCCAGACAATTAGTTTTTTATTTAATGAATTTGCTATTGCCTGTGCCAACATCGTTTTTCCGGTTCCCGGTTCCCCTTTTATCAAAAGAGGCTTTTGCAGGGTAATTGCAACATTAACTGCAGTCAGCAATTCCTTGCTTGCCACATATTCGTTTGTTCCTTGAAATCCTTCTTGTAATTGGTTCATACACTTCCTCCATGCAGACTCTCTCTGTTTTCTTTTCTTGTAAATCCGCTCTTTTCATGTTACGATATTCCTCGTATAAAAGCAAGAAAAAACTATGTTTTCCATATGATATATAAAGGAGCAGATAATATGAATGACCTTATTAAAAACGAATCTTCGTCTCTTTCTTTTGAAGTCTTTCCTCCCAAAAAAGAGGAAGACTTTCCAGGGGCTTATGAACTTCTTGACAAGCTGAGCACTCTCAATCCTGATTTTATCAGCGTTACTTATGGTGCCGGCGGTTCAAAATCCAAAAAGACCGTAGATATCGCTTCCTATATTAAAAATACACTTAAAATTCCAACATTGGCACATATTACCTGTGTCGGCAATCGCCGGGAAGATATTGACCGTGTTATTCTTGATTTAAAAAATGCCGGTATTAACAATGTGCTTGCATTACGTGGTGACCGCCCGGCGTCCATGAGTGATGAACAATACAATTCCCGTGAATTTGAACATGCAAATGACATGATTGCTTACTTGAAAAAAACAACGGATTTTCATATCGCTGCTGCATGTTATCCCGAAAAGCACTATGAAGCCTTAGACTTTGAAACGGATCTTAAGAATCTTCTGAACAAAGTGGAAGCAGGTGCCGGGCTGCTGATTTCACAGTTGTTTTTTGAAAATGATGCCTTTTATCGTTTTGAAGAAAAAGCCCGTTCACTTGGTATTACTGTTCCGATTTGTGCCGGAATTATGCCAATCACAACATCTAAACAGTTGGGAACGACCGTTTCTTTATCAGGTTCTACCGTTCCTAAAAAACTGGCTGACCTGATTGCTACGTATGATGATAAACCGGAGGAAATGCGTAAAGCCGGAATAGATTTTGCAATTTCCCAGATTAACGATTTGAAAGCACATGGTGTCGGACATATCCATATTTGTTCTATGAATAAAGCAAAAACCACTGCTGAAATCGTATCTGCAATTCGCTAAGCAAAAAATAAAGACAACTACACCTACAAAGGCGTGGTTGTCTTTTTCTTTATTCTCCCCACGGAATATCGGAATGCTCTATCTTTTTATCTCTTGTCATTAAATCTTTCATTGCTTCAGATGCCGGTTTATTTTCAAACAGGACAAGATTCACCTGCTCGATAATCGGCAACTGTACTTGATACTTCTTTGCCAGTCCCATGGCAGCCTTTGCGGAGTATACCCCTTCTACTACCATCTTAACTTCTTTCATGGCTTCATCCATCGTTTTACCCTGACCGATTAAAATACCGGCTCTTCTGTTGCGTGAATGCATACTGGCACATGTTACAATTAAGTCTCCGATACCGGATAACCCGCAGAAGGTCTCAAATTTACCGCCCATTGCCGTTCCAAGTCTTGCAATTTCCGTAATACCTCTTGTAATCAGCGCCGCTTTGGTATTATCTCCGTATCCTAATCCATCCGCAATTCCGGCAGCCAGTGCGACTACATTTTTTAGTGCCGCACCAAGTTCAATCCCCAAAACATCCGGACTGATATAAACACGAAAGACTTCGCTCATAAAAATATTCTGCAAATACTCTGCTGTTGCTTTTTTTCTTGCTCCGACTACTATCGTCGTCGGTATCTTTCTACCTACTTCTTCGGCATGAGATGGTCCCGATAAAACGGCCACTTCTGCTGCAGGAATTTCTTCTTCAATTACCTGCGACAATGTCATTAACGTGCTTTCCTCAATTCCTTTGGCTACGTTTACAATAATCTGTCCTTCTTTTACTACTTCATTTAACATTTTAGAAGTACTTCGTACATAGGGGGACGGAACAGCAAGCACTAAGATATCTTTATCTGATACAGCCTCTCTTAAATCATTCGTAAACAGGATTCTTTGATCCAGAATGACACCCGGCAGTTTATCCTTATGCTCATGATTTTCCTTTAACATTTCAATTTCTTCTTTTAAGATGGACCAGACTGTCACCTGATGTCCGTTGCCGTTAAGGAGAACGGATAATGCAATTCCCCAACTGCCTGCTCCGATCATACCGATTTTAGCCATTTATTTTTCCTCATTTTTCTTTGTTAAATATGTTTTGCGTTCAGTTCCCTGTATTAATTTCTGAATATTGGAGCGATGTCTCCAATATGCCATAACAGTCAAAAACAAACCAACCGCATACATTTCATTTAAAACTGCCTGTGAAGCCCCGCTAAACAGACCCATTTGACCGGAAATAACAAGTTGGATCATAAATCCGGCATAGACTAACAGTGAACCAAGAGATACGTAATGCGTTGTAAAAAAAGTTCCGAAAAAAAGGATAACACCGGTAATAATAAAATAAGGATGAAATGACAAAATCAACCCTGCTGTCGATGCGATTCCCTTTCCTCCTTTAAATTTTAAATAAAACGGGAAGTTATGACCAAGAATCGCTCCCGTTGCCGTATAAAGCATCAGCAGATAAATTTTATCCGGATAAGCCTCCCTAAATAACAATTTAACAATTAGGATGGCTGCCATTGTTTTTAAAATATCACCGGCAAGTACAATTAACCCTGCTTTGGTCCCGAGAACTCTCAACGTATTTGTTGTACCGGCATTTCCACTACCAACCGTTCTTATATCAATTCCTTTTAATTTTCCATAAAAATAGGCTGTTTGAAACAACCCGAATGCATAGCCGATTAATAAGCAGTAAATTCTGACCATGATTCTCACTCCTCCGTATTTTCATTATTCTTATCTTATCACAAACTAAAAAAAAATGAATATGTATATAGAAATAATTCTCAGGTATCTGTTTATGAATCAAAATATCACCAATAATACGGCAGGGCAAAGTTCCTGCCCCTATATGACCGATTCTTTGGGAAGACCTGTCGCAGATGACAACAATTCCCTGACTGTCGGTCCGGATGGTCCTGTACTCTTGCAAGACGTGGAAATGATTGACAAAATGGCCCATTTTGACAGGGAACGTATTCCGGAACGTGTTGTACATGCAAAAGGTGCGGGTGCTTTCGGTATTTTTAAACCGTATCAAAGTATGAGCCGCTATACCTTTGCCGACTTTTTGCAATCTCCCGAAAAAACAACGAAAGTCTTTGTCCGTTTCTCCACTGTAATCGGTTCAAAAGGTTCCGCCGACACGGTTCGTGATCCAAGGGGATTTGCCGTTAAATTCTATACGGAACAAGGTATCTATGATATTGTCGGGAATGATCTCCCCGTATTTTTTATAAGGGACGGTATAAAATTTCCGGATGTTATCCACTCGCTTAAGCCATCGCCGGATACGAACTTAAGAAACCCTGAGCGATTCTGGGATTTTGTTTCTTTGTCTCCTGAAGCAACCCATATGATTACATGGCTGTATTCGGACCGCGGCACAATCAAAAATTATGCAAGAATTGACGGATTTGGCGTTAACACATACATCTGGGTCAACAAATGCGGTGAACGGTTCTACATTAAGTATCATTGGAAAACACTGCAGGGATTGGAAACAATCACGCGTCAAGAAGCTGAATATCTCTCCGGCAGTGATCCCGACATCGCTGTCCGCACACTCTATGAGGATATTAAAAACGGGAACTATCCCCGTTACGAACTCTGTGTCCAGATTATGAATCCCAAAGAAGCGTTAGAACTTCCGTTTGATCCTTTGGATGATACAAAAACATGGTCAGAAGTTGATTTCCCTTTAATTCGTGTAGGACTCATGACATTAAATCAAAATCCTTCAAACTTTTTTGCACAAGTGGAACAGTCGGCATTCTGTCCCGGAAATATCGTTCCGGGTGTTGAGCTTTCTGCCGATAAAATGTTACAGGGACGTTCCTTTTCTTATCTTGACACCCAGCGTCATCGAATCGGACCAAACTTTGCGCAGTTGCCGGTTAATCGTTCCATTTCACCTGTAAATAACAATCAGCGTGACGGAAGTATGACATACTTGTTTAACCCCGAGCCAATTAACTACTCTCCGAACAGCTTAAACGGTAATCGTCCTCTTCCTGCAAAACTACCTTCCATACAGCCTGATTACACGCAGGGTTACATCGTTCGACGCCCGATTACAAATCCTGATGACTTTACACAGGCAGGAGAACGTTTCCGCTCTCTTTGTGACGAGCAAAAGGCTCACTTAAGTGATAATATTGCGGTAGAACTGCATAAATGCCGTTCTGATATCATTGACCGTGTTCTTGGTTATTTTGCAAAGGCTTCTTTAGAATTTGCAAATATGGTTATCCGGGATATCAAAAAATATCATTCGGATTCCTGTTAAAGAAACAATCAGGAATTTTCCTTACGTTCCCGTATAATAAATTTTAAGGGAGTCCCCCGAAAACCAAACGCATTACGAATTTGGTTTTCAATATAACGTGTGTAAGAAAAATGCATCAATTGTTTATCATTCACAAAAATCACAAATGTCGGAGGTTTCACGGAAACCTGCGTCATATAGTACAATTTAAGGCGTTTTCCTTTATCGGACGGGGGTTGCTGCATCGCAGTGGCCTCCGTCATAATTTCGTTTAAAACACCTGTTGCCACACGAAGCGCACAGTTTTCTACTACCGCGTCAATTGTCTCAAACAATTTTCCGGTACGCTGTCCTGTTTTTGCGGAAATAAACAAAATCTCTGCATACGGCATAAAGGATAAGGTTGAACGAATCTTTTCCGTAAATCGGTAAATTGTTTTGTCATTCTTTTCAACTAAGTCCCATTTATTGACAGCGATAATAAATCCTTTTCCTCTCTCGTGAGCAATACCGGCAATCTTAGCATCCTGTTCGGTCACTCCTTCATTGGCATCAATCACAAGAATGACGACATCCGCTCTTTCAACCGCGCTGACCGTGCGGATAATCATATAGTGCTCCAGGTCTTCTTTTACTTTGTTCTTGCGGCGAAGTCCTGCAGTATCAATAAACACATACTCTTTATTATTATTTCTAACCGGTGTATCAATTGCATCTCGGGTTGTTCCTGCAATATCCGAGACAATAACACGGTTTTCTCCAATCAGTTTGTTAATCAGTGAGGATTTTCCTACATTCGGTTTTCCGACAATTGCAATGCGCGGTCTGTCATCTTCTTGCTCATCATTTCCATCTGCCAGATTAAAATAGGAAATCACTTTATCTAAAAGTTCCCCGATTCCCAGTCTGTTAGCCGCTGAAATCGGAATCGGCTCTCCGATACCAAGATTATAGAACTCATAAGTATCCAGCATAAACTTATTAAAGTCATCCACTTTGTTGACTACGAGCAGAACCGGTTTTCCCGATTTGCGCAGCATATCTGCCACCTTCATATCGGAATCCACAAGCCCCTGTTTTACATCTACCAGAAACAGGACGACATCTGCCGTATCCATCGCAATTTGAGCCTGATCCCGCATTTGTGACAGAATCACGTCTTTACTGTCGGGTTCAATTCCGCCTGTATCGATTAAAGTAAATGATTTATTAAGCCATGTTACATCCGCATATATACGGTCTCTTGTAATTCCCGGCGTATCTTTTACAATCGCAATCTTTTCACCTGCCAGTGCATTAAAGAGTGTTGATTTTCCTACATTAGGTCTTCCAACTACTGCAACAATCGGTTTTGTTTTTCTTTTTCCCATAATTACTCCATTTCTGACTCCGTAAAAATGGCATCCACGAAATCATATCCGCTTGATTTTACAATATCTACCGGTACTTGTAAAGCATTTTTCAACTCTTCAACCGTCATATCATCAAGCAAAATCATTTCCCCGCTTCGCAATACATTTTCCGGAAGCAGAAGGCGGTTTCCAAGTGACTTTCCCTGACATTGTTCCACAATATCATGTCCGGTTAAAAGTCCTGTCACCGTGATTTTTTCTCCAAAAAAATGATTGGTAATCGGAATTACCTGTATCTTTTTTGAGGGACAAAGCTCCATTAGTTTTGTTGCCATTTCTAAAATATACGGATATACCAACATTCCCGTAATGAGTGATATCGTTTCTTCTCTGTAACGTATTTCTTCCTGTTTGATTTGCTGTTCCTTTTCACTATAGGCGTCTTCAAACTCTGTAAGCATAAGCCGCACCATGCCGACCCCGTTTTCCAACTGCAAATATCCGTCATATGTTTCTTCCTGTGGAAGTTCTCTGTCTGCAAGGATATACCATTCATCCGATGCATGCAAAAAATGAAGTCCGTATTCTTTTACTGCTTTTTGCTGCCATTCCTGTACAAAATCAAGCAATTCAACGGCATCCGATTTGGCAAACGGTTCAAGCGGATATAGTCCTTCCCGATATTTTGATAATCCGACCGGAACAATTGATACACTTTTCAGGTGAGGAAGATATTGATATAAGTCCTGTACCGTGCGTTTCAATTCCTCCTTATCGTTTATTCCTTTACATAATACTATTTGGCCGTTCATTTCAATTCCGGCCTCATAAAACCTTTCCACTTTTTTTAAAGCCTCTCCGGCGAAACGATTATTTAACATTTCGCACCGAAGTTTCGGGTTTGTTGTCTGAAAGGAAATATTAATCGGCGACAAATGATATCGGATAATTCTATCTACATCATGGTCTGACATATTCGTTAATGTAATATAGTTCCCCTGTAAAAAAGAAAGTCTTGCATCATCATCTTTGAAATACAGAGTAGGACGCATCCCTTTCGGCATCTGATCAATGAAACAAAAAATACATTTATTGGAACAGGAACGATAATCATCCATCAAGCCATTTTCAAAAATTATCCCAATGTCCTCATCTTCGTCTTTTTCAATTTCCAGTTCCCATTCTTCCCCGTTTCCTTTGCGAATCAGTAACGTAAGAAAAGTATCCTCACAATAATATTGATAATCAAAAATATCTTCAATTTTATGGTTGTTTATCTCTAAAAGAATATCTCCCGGCTCCAATTCCAATTCCTGCGCAATACTTCCCGGTAAGACTCTTTCAATTACATGCACATTTTTTTTCATAAGAAGTCCTTTCTAATATTATTTCATTTTACTAAACTTTTATGAAACTGTCACTATATAAAAAACCATGCCAAACAGTTTCCTACTATTTGGCATGGTTCCGTATCATGATTATTCTACTGTTTTAAAATTTAAAAGAACTTTAAATAAATCCCCGTCCAGGCAAATCTCAAACTCTCCGTTTAATGCCTGTGTCAGATTCTTGGCAATAGAAAGACCAAGTCCGCTGCCCTCTGTCTTTCGTGAGACATCCCCTCGAATAAAGCGTTCTGTCAAGTCCTCTGCCTTAATATTTAATGGTTGTGCTGAAATATTCTTGATGGAAAGGGTTACTTTCTTTTCCGCAACATCTTCTTCCATATCAAGATAAATTCTTGTTCCTTCCAGTGCATATTTATAGATATTATTGTAAAGATTTTCAATGACACGGTAAATGTAACGGCTGTCTGCCATAATATAAACCGGTTTTTCCGGAAGATTTTTAATTACCGTAAGACCTTTTTGATCAAATTTTTCAGAGAACTCGCCAAAAGACTGATTAATTAATTCCACAAAATTAATCCGTTCAAAGTGGAGCGAAATATTGCCGGAAGAAATTTTAGAAGCCTCTACCAGGTCATCCGTTAATTGCTTTAATCTTTGTGATTTTGCATCTAAAACCTGAATATAGTTTTGAATCTTCGGGTCGTTTAAATCTTCTCTTTTTATCAAATCCACATAATTTATAATGGAAGTAAGCGGTGTCTTAATGTCATGTGAGACGTTGGTAATCAGGTCGGCTTTTAGTTTTTCATCCTTCATACTCGTTTCAACCGCTTTTTGAATGGAAGTTCCGATACTGTTTACAGAGTTTGCAAGTATCCTGTTTTCTCCATGCATCCGGCTCATTTCTACTTTATAAGAGAAATCACCGCCTTTAATATGTTCAATGGCATCAATTATTCTTTGCCGTTCCTTATTTTGTTTATATAAATAACCTCCGATTATCATGTCCATAACAAAAGCAATTGCGATTCCGAAAACTCCAAGCAATACCAAAACAAGATTCATCGTCAGGAACAAAAGATACGGAAGCCATGTCCTTGTCATTAGTTGACCGTTGTCGTAAGTCTCTATAAACGCATCGTGTATTTTTCTTAAAAGCATTGCAATCAGCGAATCTTTAAATATTCTTCCTGATTTAATTTTCCGCACAAGGCACAAATAGAGTGCAAGGAAAAAGATATTGCAAAGTAGTGCCAGTACCGCAAATAAAACAGTAACCACGCTCACTCCCAATGTCCGGTCCACCAGGCAGGAAACGCATGCCACACCACCCATCATTGCAGCCATATAGCAAATAACACAGAGCAGAATGAATATCTCCAGCGGGACTCTGTCTCCCTTTTTCAGTGTGATGATAACCCTGTCATCTATGCACGTTCTTCCCTCATATTTTGTGAGTGTACCAATCGCAAGTATATGCAGTATAACGCAGGCGGCGGCAATAACAAGTGCTGCCCAGAAATAGGGTACATTTTCTTCGTAACGCAATTTCCCTTCCAAAAGGATGTCGCTATACGGATATGTGTCTCCAACCGCTATCCATACGCGTGAATTATCTTCGAAAGAATATTCATAGGCACTGATAGCGTTGCGCAGATTATTCGCATCAAGCAGTGTATTCGTAGAAATCTGCATTTTATCATTATTGTATGCCACAAATCTTTGATATCCCGAAAACAGGGAGGTAATATCATCTGTGGACATTCTTCTGACATCTTCTTTCAAGTTCGTATAGTAGGAAGTCTGTCCATCCGTTACGATTCTGTAGCAGTATTTGATATTTGTGTTTCCGTCTTCGTACTGTTTCAAATATTTTGTATATTCGGTATAATTTTGAAACAGACTCTGTGCCGCTACCTGAAGGTTATTTACAAGCGTATTATATTCTTCATCTGTCTGTGCATAATCTTTGAGGTCTTTTCCTTCTACAGATAAATAACGCGGAACAAGTAACCGCATGCCGTTTACTCCGGTTGTATAGTCAAATCCGTAATTTCCCCATTTAATCAGGTCATCCAGATAATACTGTGCCGTTACGTCTTCATTATTTATTACGCTCATCCGGTTTGCATAGGAAGAAATATCAATCACCTTTTTGCCGTC
>JAQXIR010000147.1 GCA_029007885.1 Lachnospiraceae bacterium
TCTCTCATATCCATTACTCTCTATTTCATAATAATTCTGGAATAGCGCAGGCGCATTGCATCCAACATTTTCTCGTCCGGTTCAAATGCAACCATGACCGTTCCTTCTTCATCATTAAAGATTAGTTCATACACGTTTGCATCACGTCTTCCCGAAGTGAAATTTCTTTTATAGACTTCCCTGCTATCTTCATAAGCAACAACACTGTTGCTGCCTCTCGGTGCAATCACAACAACTTTATCAAGAGTCAATTCCAAAAGCCTTTTCCGTTTCCGTTTATCCTTAATCTTTGTAAATTTCAAATCTCCGTCAAAATACAAATATTCATATTCCACGTTTGAACGGAATGTCAGCCAATACCATGCAACACCGCATGCTATCGCAGGAATTTCAAAAATAAATGGGGAAATCACCGTTCCCAGATAAAACAGAATCAGCATCAATATAAAAAATACAGTTGCCACAATCCTGTTACTTATTGTCTTCTTTTTTTCTACCAAAACAAAATTTTCAAACATCTTCCGGTTCTCCTCTTCATTTTTCTTATTATACCATGTAAAATAAGAAATGAAAATCTTTTGCAAAATAACAGTATTTATCAGGAGGGAATTTTAACCGTATGACAGTTTACCGCTATGAGAAACAGGATTTTGCGCCGTTTAACAAAGCCATCCGCCAGGAATGGACCATGACAAACGGTATCGGCGGCTATGCCGGCCGCTCACTCATTGACTCCCAGAACCGTACTCATCAGGGCTATTTGATTGCAAGTCTGCATCCACCGATTGAACGATATCTTGTCTTTTCCCATGTAACAGAACAATTTCAAACCAGGAAAAACACAATTTCATTAGAGACTGCCCAGTTTCGTAAAAACGGACAGATTATCGATGCACAAGGACAACAATATTTGCAGGAAATGAAATATGACGGTACTGTCTTTTATCGGTATGCCACAGATTCTTTTGTGCTGGAAAAACAGATTGCGCTAAAGCGTGGCGAAAATACATGTGCGGTCTCTTATCATATCAAAAACCTGCTCCCGGATGAGCAGACAATGATTCTGACTCCGTATTTTAATTTCAGGGAACACAATACCAACTCTGTACCGGAAGATTTTTCTTTCCGGGAAACGGTTGCTTCCCACACACTTACTCTTACGCCGAAACTTTTTCCGGCACATACAATTGTATTCCGATTTAGCAGCGGCAGTCTTTTGAAAAGAGAAAATACTGTCCGTGACCATTTTTCCCTGCAGACGGAAGTCGAGTTGGAAACGGAAGGGTTGGATTCCCATTATTGTCCATATGACTTATCCCTTTTGCTGGCACCCTTTGAAGAGAAAGAATTATCTTTGCTTTGCAGTGTAGTTTCTTCTGACAACTGTGACAGTTTTGAATCACTGCCGTCTGATGCGGCATGGCATATCTGTCATGACATACAACATTATTATGAAACCTGTATTGACCGTGCCGGTTATCACGATTCGCTTGCCGACAAACTTGTACTTGCGGCGGATCATTTTCTCGCTTATCGAAAATCCACCGGTTATACAACAGTGCTTGCAGGTTTGCCATGGTTTACCGATTGGGGACGTGACACCATGATTGCCTATACCGGACTTTCATTATGTACACACCGTTTCGATGATGCCAAAGAAATCCTACTGACGTTTGCCCGGTATCTTAAAAACGGTATCGTACCGAATATGTTTCCTGATGACAACGCTTCCCCTCTATATAATACCGCAGATGCATCCTTATGGTATTTTTATGCTGTGGAACGTTATCTGCATTATGTAAACTCGGATGAAGCTTTTTCTTTTGTAAAACAGGAAATCTATCCCTGTCTGAAAGAAATTCTTTCCGCCTATGAAAACGGAACCGATTTTGAAATTTATATGGATACAGACGGTTTGATTCATGCAGGAAGCGGCCTTGATCAGATTACCTGGATGGATGTGCGTGTAGGTGATTGGGTAGCGACACCGCGTCACGGTAAACCGGTAGAGATTAATGCGCTCTGGTATAATGCTTTGAGAGTAACGGAATTTCTTGCAAAACAGTTTGGTGAAGATGCTTCGCACTATCAAGAACTCTCAGAACTTGTTAAAACCTCTTTCTGTAAAAAGTTCTGGAACGAAAAATCCGGCTGTTTATACGATGTTGTAGATGTATCCGAAACACGTTCCGATCCACTTGGTATCTGCGATGATAAAATCCGCCCAAATCAGATTTATGCTGTTTCACTTCCCTATACAATGCTTTCCCCTGATCAGGAACAATCTGTGACTGGTGTAGTCAAGGAAGTGTTATATGTAGGCTGCGGACTTCGTTCCCTTGCCCCGGACGATCCGGAGTATCACGGTATCTACTGCGGTGCACTTCCAAAACGTGACGCCGCTTATCATCAAGGTACGGCATGGGGCTTTCTGTTAGGCGGTTTTCTGACTGCCTACCGCAAGGTACACCACCACGATGAGGAAAGTAAAAAACGGGCTCTTGCCATGCTAGAACCCGTTATCAGTCATCTTCATCATACCGGTTGTATCGGCTCCATATCAGAGATATTTGACGGTGATGCACCTCATACTCCACGCGGCTGTTACGCGCAGGCCTGGAGTGTCGGTGAAGTGCTCCGTGCTTATGTTGAAGATATTCTTTAATTCTATTTTAAAATAACAACCGAATATGGCGGCATTGTCAGTATCTCTTCTGTCAAGGAAGTACTTTCTGTTCCTGTCAGAAGTATGCCGCCAATTTCCGGTTTTGTTCCTTCTTCTAAAGATAGACCGGTCAAGTCAACGTTCTGTTCTTCTGCTGAAATATTATAAACTATCAAAATTTCTGAATCCTGATATGTTTTCCGGACTACACAAATGTTTTCGCCGGAATACGCTTCTTCAAAGGTTACCGTTCCCCTTGCAATCTGAGGATATGCACTTTTCAATTTGTAAACCTGTTTAATATACTGATAAATGGAATCGCCATCCTCTTTCTGCGCAGCCAGACTTCCATACTTCATTTTTACACTGTCCATATTGGACGGTCCGACACAGATTCCTGTATCCGTTTTATTTTCACTCCAGTACATCGGGGCACGCTTATTCTCATCTTTCCCGGAGCCTTTCATGCCCAGTTCTTCCCCATAATATAAAAATGCATTTCCAGACATAAAAAGATTCATTGCCTGTGCTATTTTTGTCTGTGCCATAGAGTTCTCACCGGAATAGTATCCGGCCCCTCTTGCCATATCATGATTGGTATAGAATGGTGCATCGACACCGTTTTCTCCGTTTTCTAAAATCGCATTCTGAATATTGACCTGTGCTTTTCCAAACGAAGATGCCTGATATCCGTTTGCTTTTTTTACGGTATTGGCGATAACACCGGTACTGTCTGCAAAGGCAAAGTCAAAACAACTGTCAATACCACTCTGATAAAACTTTGTATAGGTCGTCATATCCTGCCATACTTCACCGACCAGATAACAATCCGGATGCTTTTCTTTTACTCTTTCTACAAACTCGGTAAGCTCTGCAATGCTTTGCTCAGTGCTTCCGGTTTCATATTCTCCTACTGCATCGAGTCTAAATCCTGCAACCCCCATATCAAGCCAATAGTCTGTAATCTTTTCAAACTCATCCATGACTCTTTCACTTTTTAGATTTAAATCCGGCATACCATCCTGAAACTGTCCTTCATAATACCATTCCGACTGCGGCACCGGATGATATTTATTTGCTGCCTCTTTTGTAAAATGATAATAGGAAACATACGGGCATTCGTCTTCATTCGGTTCGCCACCTTTCGGAAGGCTTTGCAGATATTTACATGCTTCCAAAAACCATTCATTCTGACTGGAAGAGTGATTCATGACAAGATCGATAATCACCTTGATTCCTCTTTTATCACACTCTGCAAGCAGATTTTGAAAATCTTCCAATGTACCATATTGTTCATCAATCTCATAGTAATTATCTACATCATACTTATGATAACTTGACGATGGCATAATCGGCATCAGCCAGATTCCATCCACACCAAGGTCATCGTCCGTTATGTCATCTTTGTCATTTAAATAGTCAAGATTCTGTGTAATGCCGTTGATATCACCAATCCCATCACCGTCACTGTCATAAAAACTATATACAAAAATTTCATAATAATTATGACAGGCATCCTCTGTCTTCACAGGTGTAAGACTGCCGTTAATCTCTTCCATCAAATCGGTGGCACTCACGCCGTTACCTGTTTCGGTTTCCGCTTCTGTTACCGTTTCCGGCTCTGCTACCGTCACGCTCTCATTTTGTTGTACCGATGTCGTTTTTGCACATCCCCACAAAGTCTGACAGCATAAAACGATTGTAAGCAATGCTGCAAATCTCTTTTTCATCGCATCTCCTTCTCCCTTACTTTATGTGTTAAAAAAATGGCTGTCTAACGACAGCCATTTTATTTTCTGCATAAGCAGTTTTTGTTTCATTAACCCTTGACTGCTCCACTCATTCCTTCTGCATAGAACTTCTGCGTCTTTAAGAAAAGAATGGAAATCGGAATGGAAATCAGAACCGCACCGGCAGCAAAACAGGTATACCAACTGTCGATATATTCCTTTTCCAGCATTCGCCAAAGTCCGATGGAAACCGTATAATACTTTGCATTTGCACGACAGATAACCTTTGCGAAAATAAAGTCAATCCACGGTCCCATAAAAGTCTTGATAATTGTTGTAACAATAATCGGTTTACTGAGCGGAATTGTAATCTTTCTGAAAATCTGCCATCTTGTTGCACCATCAATGATAGCTGCTTCATCCAGTGATTTTGGAATTGTATCAAAAAATCCTTTTGCTACATAGAAATCAATTCCGGCTCCTGCAGAGAATACGATAATAAGTGCCACACGAATCATGGAACCTTCCGAAAGCCCGATTGCCTTTAAAATATAATAAACCGCAATCATTGACATAAATCCCGGGAACAACTTTAATACCATAACAAAGTTCATATATGGTTTTCTCATTTTAAATCGCATTCTTGATGTTGAATATGCAACCGAAAGTACAAATATTACAGAAATAATACAAGTAAATATTGAAATAAACAACGTATTTAAAAACATCTGCGGGAAGTTTAAGATACTGGTATCCGTAAACAACCTGATATAGTTATCGAAAGTATATGATTTCGGGAAGAAAGTAGATACGTAAGATCCCTTTTCAGCCCTGAAACTTGTTAAAATAACCCAGAAAACCGGCAGTAACCAGATTACGGAAAGAATAGCAAGGATCACATGTACAATCACGTTGACAACATTTTTCTTAATTCTTGCTCCTGTAAGTGTTTTTCTTTTTTCCATTACATGAATCCCTCCTCATCTTTATAGGATGTTGAACTGCGGTACGTAACAATTGCCACAATTGCAAGGATAATAAATGTCATAATACCGATAACCGCACCGAGGTTGTAATAGTTCTTCTCAATTGTTAGTTTATACAACCATGTAACCAAAAGGTCTGTCTTACCTGCCGTATTTTCAACCGGTGTCGGATTACCTCCGGATAACAGGAAGATAACGTTAAAGTTATTGATGTTACCGGTAAACTCAGTAATCAGATACGGTGTCATAACAAACTGCATGTAAGGAAGTGTAATCTTCGTAAACAACTGTCTGCTGTTAGCACCATCAATTTTAGCAGCCTCATACAATTCAGTAGGAATATTCTGCAAAATACCTGTTACCTGAAGTAAGGTATACGGGATACCTACCCAAAGGTTAATGATGATAACCATTGCTCTTGCCCATGTTGCATTCGTAAAGAACGGAAGTGCCGAATCAATGATACCATACTTAATTAACAACGTGTTGACAATACCGGTCGGCTGGAACATGGTTCTCATAATCAACAAAGATACAAACTGCGGAACTGCAATGGATACTACAAAACAGAAACGCCAGAAAGACTTAATCTTCGTATCTTTTCGGTTAATTACCAACGCCAAAATCATTCCGAGAATATAGTTTAAAAACGTTGCAAGAACTGCCCAAATTAAGGTCCAGCCAAGTACTGAATAGAACTGTTTACCAAGGTTTCCGGAAAAGTCCATAACCTTAGCAAAGTTGTCGAATCCAACCCAGTCAAACAGAACCAAATGGTCTCCTGTTTTACTATAGTTAGTAAATGCCATCGACATCATGAAGATTAACGGAAGCACGGTAAAAATCAAAATACCGGCCATCGGCCCCGTCATCAACAATTTATATAAATTTTGATCAAACAAACTCTTAATATCGTCTTTAAATGTATTCAGGTGTTTTCCTTCTTTTGCAAGCACCTGAGCTTTATATGAACTCTGTACGGCAGCTTTCCATGCAACAATAAATGCTACAATGATACAAACCGTAACAACGCCATATAACAGCAGAAGCAGTGACTGATCTCCGGCTGTATATTCATAAATACTTTTCTTTTCATTCCATACTTTTTCCTGTTCTCTCCAACCGAGGGAAGGGAGCATGGATAAATTGTAAATACCTGATTTAATCATAAACCAGATAAATGCGCACTCTACTGCAAGCCAGCAGAGTCCTTTTCCGATTTGTTTGTGTGCTATGTTTCCAAGACCCATAATTAACATGGACAATCTGGTAATAATATCACCCTGTTTAATTGCCTTCCCAAGTGAATATTCATTTGGAAATTCACTAAATTTTTTCTTCTTTTTCAGACTTTTCACTCTGTGGGCCTCCTTAATTTCTTTTAGGAAGTTTCGGTATTCTCATTCCTCATAATGGTTTAAAGAGAAGAATAGCCGGGGTCCCCGAAGGTTCCCCGGATCTTCTTTTCATTCTTTATGAAAGATTATTCTGCAGCATCTGTATTCATTGCTGTGTTCATATCTTCTGTTTTTTCAGCTGCATTGTCATGTGTAACATCGCCTGCTACGATTGCTTTACCCATGTTTTCAGCCGGTGACCAGTAGTTGCCCATCTTAGATACTAACGGCTGCATAATGGAACCGTTGTTAACAACTGCTGCTGTTGCATTTGCAACTACATCATCAGCAATTGTGATGTTTGTGCTTGTAGGAATGATATTTCTCATATCATAGTGTGCCTGCTGTGCTTCATCGCTTGCAAGGAAAGCTGCAAGAGACATAGCTACCTGCTGATTTTCAGCGTTCGGGTTAACACCGATTGCTTTAGAACCAACGAATGCTTTTAACTGGCAGTCTGTTCCAGCGATGTTAGCTGTCGGAAGACCTGCTGCTGCATAGTTGTCACCAAGTGCTTCCTGAACACCTGCTGCATCCCAAGAACCAGAGAAGATAGCGTTTACTGTACCTTCACGTAATCCTGCGATACCAGCTCCGTCAGCATCTACTACGAAGTTCGGGTTAGCAACAAGGTCTACTAAGTAATCTGTAACTGCTACTGCTTTGTCTCCGCTGAAGTCGATTCCAGCTGCTTCGTCTGTACCATTTCCGAATAATGTACATCCGTTAGCTGCGTAGAAAGCTGCAATATACCAGGAGTTTGTTACAGGGAAAGAAACTTTTCCTTTTTCTAACATTGTTTCAAGGCTCTTAACATCATCTTCAGAGTATACGCTCTTATCATAGTACATGAACCATGTATTAGATGTGAACGGGAATGCTACAACTGCATCATTGTATGTAACAGATGCTACGATAGAATCAGAGTTTGTAGATGTAACCTGATCCAGATAAGATCCACCTAATTCAGCAAGTGCTCCTGCTGTTACAAGGTCCGGAATGTTATCGTTTGCAAGCATATAAACATCTGCAGATGCTTCAACGTCTGTTGTAACGGTAGCTTTTGCTTCACCTTCCGGGCAAACACCATATTCAAATGTGATGTCCCAGTTCGGATGAGCTGCGTTAAATGCGTCACACTGTGCCTGTAACCAGCCTGTATCCTGGTCTTCCTGCGGGCTCCATACTAATAATGTGCCGCTCCAAGCTTCTTCTTCTGCTTCTGCAGGTTCTTCTGCTGCCGGTTCTTCTGTTGCCGGTTCTTCTGCTGCAGGTGCTTCTGCTGCAGGTTCTTCTGCTTTAGCGCCACAACCAGCGATCATAGCAGCTGTCATTGCTGTTGCAAGCAATACGGATAAAACTTTCTTTTTCATTTCTCTTTCCTCTCCTTTTTAAAATGAAACTACTTATTTATATAAAATGATAACGTTTTCACGTATCATCCTATATCACAAATTATCTTCGAAATACTGTGGCAAGTGTCCGAATCCATGCTCTGCGGTTTTCTTCAAGAGAATCTGTCCCAACTCTCCACTGCCAGTTTGCTCCGACAGTCGCCGGTGCATTCATTCTGGCTTCATTTCCAAGTTTCAAAAGATCCTGCATCTGAATGATAACCACATCCGCCACGCTGCCATAAGCTGCCCGGATTAAAGCATCCGGTATTTCTTCTTTTGTTTTGATATTTAAATATTCATACAGATAAGCCAATTCATAATCTGTTTTATCATGGAAATATCCTACAATCGTCTCATTGTCATGTGTTGCCGGATAAACCACAAGATTGGTATCCTCATAATTATGTGGCAGGTGTTCATTTGCCGTATCATCGTTAAACGCGAACATCAGAATTCTGGTGCCTGCCCATTCCATCTTCGACATCAACTTTTTGACACCCGGAATAATGTTCTTAGCGCCGAAATCGTCTACAATAATTTCCGTATCCTGTGCTGCCTGTGCGATGGCATCCGCCATCTTCTTTCCGGGACCTTTATACCATTTCCCGTTTCCGGCAGAAGTTGCATGATAAGGAACCATATAATAGCGGATAACTCCAAGAAAGTGATCCAGTCTTATGATGTCAAATAAGGAAGCATTTTCCCTGATTCGTCTCTGCCACCACAAAAAATCATTATTCTCCATCGCTTTCCAGTCATAAATGGGATTTCCCCAAATCTGACCTTGTGTAGAAAACGCATCCGGTGGTGCTCCCGCAACGCCCTTTGGTGTACCGTCCGGCTCCAGTTGAAACAATTCCCTGTTTGCCCAGACATCTGCACTATCCAGTGCTACATACAATGGGACATCGCCAATAATCTTGATTCCTTTTCGATTGGCATACTGCTTTAATTCATTCCACTGTTTATAAAACTCAAACTGACAGAACTGGTAAAAAGTTATCTCCTTTTTCAGTTCTATCCGGTAATGTTCCAATG
>JAQXIR010000148.1 GCA_029007885.1 Lachnospiraceae bacterium
TACCAGTCATTTTCTTTTCATCCATAGTTTTACCCTCTCATTTCATTTGTCTTTTGCATACCCTTTGTTTATAACATCAAATTTATTCCTTAATTGTGCCAGCATACTTGATACGGTATACCCTTGCGAGTGAATCATCAATACGCTCTTCACTGATTGTGCCGTCTTTGACTGCAGCAATCACTCCTTCATATGCCGCTTCAAAGTCCTCCGGCATCAACAGCATGTCGCATCCTGCTTTCAATGCTTTGATGCAGGCTTCGTCCGAACCATAATATTCACTGATTGCGGACATATTCAGTGCATCCGTAATGACAACACCGTCATAATTCAATTCCCCGCGCAAAATATCGGTAACTATCATTTTTGAAAGAGAGGATGGTGTATTATCACCGGTTACTTGCGGCGCACTGATGTGTCCGACCATAATCATCTGTGCTCCCGCTTCAATTCCTGCCTGGAACGGTTTAAATTCCGTTTCCCGCATTTCTTCCAGTGTGCGCTGTGTCGAAGCAAGACCTTCATGCGTATCACCGTCTGCACCACCCTGTCCCGGAAAATGTTTCAAGCATGCTGTAATTCCGGTATCCTTCAAGCCACCGACTGCTGAAGACACCATTGAAGAAACAACCTGTGCATCGCTTCCAAAAGAACGTTCTCCGATTGCTGTGTTGTCCGGATTGGTCAACACATCTGCTACCGGCGCAAAATCCAGATTAAAACCATACTGACACAGATATGTTCCGATTGTCTGATATGCTGTATAAGCATTATTTGAATCACCAGTCTCACCAATTGCTTGCATCTTACCTACATTATCCAGTTTCAGTGCTTCCGCCACACGTGTCACTTTTCCGCCTTCTTCATCTACGGCAAGAAAAATCGGATATTTACTCATAGATACCGTATTGGCAAGCATCTCTGTAATCTGATCCTGTGACTGTATATTCTGTTTAAAATAAACAAGTCCCCCGACCGGATATTTATCCAATGCCTCTTTTGTACCGTCACCTGCCTTGACTGCCTGATTCGTTCCTGTAATTGCCTCCGGTGTCACAATGAAAAGACCTGCTACTTTATCTTCCAATGTCATCTCAGAAATGCAGGATTCCACTACCTCATTTAACAGATCTTCCTCTGTATACTCTACAATTTCCGTCTCTGTTTCTTCTTCCGGCAGAGTATCCTCCTGCGTTGTTTCCACAACCTCTGTTTCCGTCTCTTCCTGTCTGTTCATATTTTCTTTTAACAAACGGGTAAGGGAACGGATTCCTAAGAAAAGTCCAACGCCAAGTACTGCCAATACCAGAACCACTCCGGCATATGCCGCAATCTGATTTCTTCTGCGTCTCTTTCTTCTCTCCAGTCTTCTTTCATCCATCATTTCGTTATCATTACGATTTTCCATATTAATATCCCCTGCTTTATGAATTGCAATCAATCCTAATCACTGCAAAGTATACCATACATCAGAAGTTCTTCCAATCTCTATTTTTTAAACCCATACACTTACGTCTTTCGTAAGGGGTTACTCGCACGCATACACGTAGTTTTGCACGGTATGGAGGATTTATACTGGCGTTGGTGTTTTCCCGCTACTTTTGTAAGAGTCATGTTGCAAGAAATGGCGGATTTATACCGATTCTAATGTTTTTCCGCTACTTTACGAGGCTACTTTGCGAGAGTTACGTTGCAAAAGTGGCGGATTTATACCCGTTCTAATATTTTTCCGCTACTTTCGCCAGAGTTACGTTACAAGAATTGCGTTGCAAGAAAGGGAGGGTGAGTGGCAGTCGTCGTAGCGGTCAGAAACTGTTCTGTAATAACATGTTCTTTTATACATACTGCGAAGCGGATATCAATCTTACTGAATTGATATCCGCTTCTAAACTGCTGTTTCCAATGGACTATACCTCTTTTCTTTTTTATCCATATTTTTTGTTATTCAGTTGTTCTGACGTATTCTTTACATTTTTATCTTTTGTACATATGTACCGTAACGTTACATTTTTCTTTTGTATTCCGTTACTTCTTCTTAATGCATCTTGTTACGTCATCTGTTGTTACTTTACGTTTTCGGTGGTCCGTACCTCTCTTTCCTGAATTTGTCTTTTGTACATTTCGACTTGTCCTACAATTCTTCGATTGTATTCCTGTACTTCGTTCGTTTCTCTTTTGTTTATATTTGTATTATAATGTCACGCTTTATATTTGTCAACACATTTTTGTAATTTTTTGTTATTTTTTTGTATTTATTTTTAATTACTTTGTATTTTCTTATTTTTCATATGTTTTATCTGATTTGTATATACAATTATATCTTCTATTTTTATCAATCTTCACGAAAAAATATGATATAATAAGGTAAAATACAATTTGGGAAAGGAAAACGCTATGACAATTAAAGAACAGACTTTTGAAAAGTTATCACAGGAACTGATTAAAAATTTAAAAAAGCGAAATATCGACGGATACTATTTTGCTGACTCCAAGTCCTGTGTGGATGCAGTTTTAGATATGATGCCCGAGAAAAGTTCCATTGCCTGGGGTGGTTCAATGACTCTGAAGGAATCCGGACTGATGGATGCTCTGCAGTCTAAAGATTATACTCTGATTGACCGTTCTGCTGCCAAGACACCGCAGGAAAGCCGGGAAATTTATGCAAAGACCGTTCTGGCCGATTATTACCTCATGAGTACAAATGCCATGACGATTGATGGGGAACTGATTAACATTGATGGAAACGGTAACCGTGTTGCCTGCCTGATTCAAGGTCCTGCTCATGTGTTTCTGATCGTAGGACGCAATAAAGTCGTCTCTTCTGTCGAAGGTGGGATTGAGCGTGTGCGCAATTTTGCCTCTCCGCCAAATGCCATCCGCTTAAACCGCAATATTCCTTGCGGTCTTACCGGTTTTTGCCATGATTGTCTTTCTGCAGAATGTTTCTGCAACCAGATTGTTGTTACAAGACGCAGCGGTCATACCGGCAGAATCAAAGTCTTTCTGATTAATGAAGATTTAGGCTATTAATAACAGCATAAAAAAGACCGTGAATCCCATATACACAATTAAGGATTCACGGTCTTTTATTTTATAACTGTGACACAACAAAAATGTTGTAAATAGCTTTAATAGCAGCTTCAAAATCACTGTTGCAGACGCCGATGATAATATTTAATTCAGAAGAACCCTGGTCAATCATCTTGACATTGACATTGGCATGTGCCAGTGCTGAGAAAATTCTTCCCGCCGTACCTCTCATGGACTTCATACACCGTCCCACAACGGCAATCAGTGCCAGGTCTGCCTCAATATCAATCGTGTCCGGTTTTGCCAGACGATGAATACCGGAAACCACCTGCTGCTCTTTATCCATAAATTCATCCTGATGAACAAATACTGTCAGCGTATCGATTCCGGACGGTACATGTTCAAAAGAAATTCCGTTATCTTCAAATACATTCAGGACTTTTCTGCCGAATCCGATTTCCGAATTCATCATATCCTTTTCAATGTTAATTGCACAGAATCCTTTTTTGCCTGCAATACCGGTAATAACATATTTGGATTTCTGGCAGGTGCTCTCTACAATCCATGTACCATTATCTTCCGGTGCATTTGTATTTTTAATATTAATCGGAATTCCTTCTTTACGCACCGGGAAAATTGCATCTTCATGCAGAACAGTCGCACCCATGTATGATAATTCTCTAAGTTCCTTATAGGTAATGGTGTCAATTGCTTCCGGATTATCAATAATACGCGGGTCGGCAATCATAAATCCCGATACATCCGTCCAGTTCTCATAAATATCGGCATGAACGGCTCTTGCCACAATTGATCCTGTAATATCGGAGCCGCCTCGTGAAAATGTCTTAACTTTCCCATCCGGCGTGCTTCCGTAAAATCCCGGAACAACAGCATTCTTTTCTTTCAACAGTCTTTCCGATAAAGCCTTATCCGTCTTTTCGGCATCAAAATCACCATTTTCATCAAAAAAGATAAATTCAGCAGAATCGATAAACTGATATTGCAGATATGCTGCCATAATCTTGCCGTTTAAAAACTCACCACGGCTTGCTGCATAGTCCTTTCCGGCTTTTTCTTTAAAATTTTTCTCAATTGTCTTAAATTCTTCTTCCAGTGAGAGGTCTAGTTTTAATCCTGCTATAATTTCATCATAGCGTTTTTTGATTTCTTTCAGCTGCGTCGAAAAATCTTTTCCTTCTTCAGCTGTTGCATAACATGCATACAGCATATCAGTTACTTTTGTATCTTCTTTAAAGCGTTTTCCCGGAGCACTCGGAACAACAAATCTTCTGGCTGTATCTGCATGAATAATTTTTCCTACCTTTTCAAACTGCTCTGCGCTCGCAAGAGAACTTCCACCAAATTTCACTACTTTTTTCATAATATTTTCATCCCCACATATAACAGTCTGTCATTTTTATTTTTCGAGCAGTCTGTCAATCAGCGTATGTCCTTTCTCGATTACTCTGCCGCTTGCTGCAGCTTCTTTTTCATTATAATTCCAGGTGTGTTCCTGTTTGTCTGTCGAATCAAACAGGAGGTACGGAACATTATCTCCTGTATGGGTTCTTACACGCACCGGAGTCGGATGATCCGGCAGAACAAGTAAGCGGTAATCTACCTTTTTCTCATCAAGGCAATCTGTCAGGCGCTTAATAACCCTTTTATCCAGATATTCAATTGCCTGGACTTTCTTTTCATAACTTCCCTGATGTCCCATTTCATCAGGTGCTTCCACATGGATGTAAGCAAAATCATAACCGTCTTCCAGCAATGCTTTAATGGCTGCATCCGTTTTTCCTTCATAATTTGTATGAAGGCCGCCGTTTGCACCTTCTACATTGGCAACACCCATTCCGGCACCGACTGCAATTCCTTTTAACAAATCAACGGCGGACACCATCATGCCTTTCTTTCCGGTCTTCTCTTCAAAAGAAGAAAGCATCGGCTTTGTGCCGGCTCCCCAGAACCAGCAGCAGTTTGCCGGATGTAATCCGCTTTTTCTACGTTCAATGTTAATCGGATGGTCTTTCAATATTTCATAACTCTTTTTCATCATCTCTCTTAACACGGCATCTTCCGGAAGATACTGTCCAATCACCTGCGTTAAGACGTCATGCGGCGGTGTCAGTTCCACCACTTGCCCTTTATCCCAGATCAGGCAATGACGGTAACTGGTTCCTACATAAAAATGGTAAGTATCATTTTCCAGTTCCTTTCTTACTGCCTCTAACAGAACCGCACAATCTTCCGTACTGATTTCATCTGAGCTGTGATCAATAATCGTCTTTTCTTCAAACGGCACATCATCGTCGGAAATGGTTACAATATTGCAGCGAAGCGCAATATCGGTATCCTTCATCGGAACTCCGATGCTTAATGCTTCCAGCGGAGAGCGCCCCGAATAATAAATTTTCGGATCATATCCTAAGACGGACAGATTTGCGGTATCAGAACCTGGTTTCATTCCATCCGGAATCGTATGTACCATTCCGATTTCGGA
Source organism: Lachnospiraceae bacterium (assembly GCA_029007885.1). Taxonomy (GTDB): domain Bacteria; phylum Bacillota; class Clostridia; order Lachnospirales; family Lachnospiraceae; genus RGIG8767. The sequence goes on from JAQXIR010000148.1 coordinate 5,534, forward strand.
AAGTTTGCTCAGTCTGTCCAGTGTCGGTGTGTCTGCATACTCAATCGCTGTCTTACCGCCGAGTTTTTCAATCGGCTCATCTGCCATTCCGTCGCCTAATACAATTACGTATTTCATATTTGTTGTCCATCCTGTCCTATTAGTCTTCTACTCTGATTACAGAAAGCACATTACGGATTCCGTTAAGACGTGTATCGAATTCTTTCTCTGCCATAGGCTCCGTAATAAATGCAAATTCTTCATCATAAATCCGGATTTCATCAATCCGTCCGAAACTGTTAATTGCCGCACCTCTGTCATCCATGGATGCTCTGACAAAGAATCGGCGTTTTGATTCTTTCATATCACATAAGGTTACATCTTCCTCTTCCCATCTGCAAGGAACATTTTTGCCCTGATGTTTCGCACAGTCAATCACATCGGCAACAACAGCACTTGCAGTCGCCAGTTTTCCGGCGCCTTGTCCGTAGAACATCAGATCACCGACCATATTGCCGGTAACATATACCGCATTAAATACATCGTTTACACCATTTAAAGGATGTTCTTCCCCAATCATGAACGGTGCTACCATTGCAACTGCCCCATTATCTGTTCTTTCACTCATGGCAAGCAATTTGATGGATTTCTGTAAATGTTTTGCATATGCAAAATCCTGTGTGGAAATTTTTGTAATGCCTTCTGTATAAATCTGTTCCGAGCGTACATTTTTTCCGGTCATTAAAGAAGATAAAATGGCAATCTTACGGCATGCATCATGTCCTTCCACGTCTGCTTCCGGGTTACGCTCCGCATATCCTTTTTCCTGAGCCTCTTTTAATACCTCATCAAAGGACGCTCCTTCTTTTGCCATCTTTGTCAAAATATAGTTGGTTGTTCCGTTTAAAATCCCCATAATCTTTTCGATGGATTCCGGAGCAAGGCAGGTATTTAACGGACGGATAATCGGAATACCGCCGCCGACACTTGCTTCAAACATATAATTACAATTGTGTTCTTTCGCCAGTCTTAACAGTTCCGGTCCATGTGCGGCAACCAGTTCTTTATTGGATGTACAGACGCTCTTTCCCTTTAAGATGGCATCCTTTGTAAACTGATATGCCGGTTTAATTCCTCCCATTGTTTCACATACAATTGAAATTTCCGGGTCATCTAAAATCACATTCACATCATGTACTACTTTATTTTCAAATGGGTCACCGGGAAACTCCCGCAAATCCAGAATATATTTTACTTCAATTTCTTCACCGCTCCGTTGTGCGATTAAATCTTTATTTTTATAAAGTACTTCCACAACACCGCTTCCTACTGTGCCGTATCCTAATACTGCTGCCTGAATCATTTTTCTTTCCTCCCTAATTTTTCGCCAGTACTTTTACATGACGTACACCTTTTTGCTGCTCCATACAAAGCAACATCTGTGACACATTTTTTGTTGTCTCAAGCACCTGAATGCTCAAACTAAGTGCCGCCACTCCATTTATCGGTACACTCTGATGAATCGTCAGAATGTTAGCTCCACAATCTGCGATAATCTTTAAAACGTCCGATAATACTCCGGGTTCGTCGTCCATATTAAAGGTCAAAGTCAGTGTTGTTCCCTGTGAATTATCATGAAACCGGAAAATATCATCTTTATATTTATAAAAAGAACTGCGGCTTATTCCTACCCGTTCCACCGCATCCTGTATACTGATTGCTTTTTCCGTCTCCAACAGCTGCTTTGCTTCCACCACCTTTAATAACACTTCCGGCAGTGCCCTCTGTTTTACTACAAAATACTCCGTCGAATCTGTCATATCTGTATTCCCTCAGCGTACATTTGTATTTGATTGTTTTTCTTGTGCGTACATTTGTGTGTCACCGGAAGATATTCTAGCATAATTCCCAAATCATAGCAACCGTTTTTGTATACTTTTTAAAAATAGAATCCATCAAGGAACATATGAAGCAAATAAAGGAGTATCAGATGCAGCGGATAAAAGGCATACCAAAAGTACTTTCCTCTTTTCAGGCGACGTTTGCCGTTATAACAATAAATCAACGGATAGGCAAATATGGATGCACTTTCCCAAATCAGACACAGCGCTCCGTAAAAGCACTGTTGCACCCGGTTATTTCTCGCAAGATAGAAACATACAATAAGAATCACTCCGAAAGCTCCGTAATCCGCATGAAGTTCCTGTGCAACGCACGCTCCCGATATTACTGTAAATATCATAAGAATTGCCGTTTCCCATAGTGATGTGCCCATATGCCCGATTTCATCAATTACATATAGTGTGAAAAGCCCGATAAACAGCGTCAGATAAACGTTCTGCTTTTCCCACGTGAATTTGCCACAAAAGGCCAGGTCAAACGGAATTTCTGAAAGAATGGCAAACAGCCCCATATTTCCGATATATTTTTTCCTGCTATGCGTATAAACAAACCCTTCCGTCAATAAAAAGCAAAAAATCGGAAATGAGATTCTTCCGATTCCGCGCATAACTAAGTCTGCATACAGTATTCTGTTTCCCTGTTCTAACAATCCTCTTTCTAAAACTGCCGCGCCGATATGATCAATCAACATCGTAAGCATCGCAATCACTTTTAAGGCATCTGAAGAAATTCCTTTTTGGCATCTTTCCCGCATTCTATCCGGTTCCTTTTCCTGTTTTCCACATTACCATGTTTCAACTGCTTCTATGAAAAACTGCCGCAGAAAAAGGAAAACTCCTTTCTGTGGCAGTTCATAGTTAACATAACAACAGCCGCAACCTATATCCGTTCTTGTATTAAATCAGCGGATATTTATCGGTCAATTCCTGCACAATGGCTCTTGCTGCCGGAGCACTTGCCTCTCCGCCTTTGATTACCATTGCAATTGCTTCCGCAATCTTATCCATCTCATCTGTTTTCATTCCTCTGGAAGTTACTGCAGGTGTTCCCAGTCTGACACCGCTTGTTACAAACGGAGACTGCGGATCGTTCGGAATTGTATTCTTATTACAGGTAATATGTGCCTGATCGAGAAGTTTCTCTACTGCTTTTCCCGTCAGGTTATAATTGGTCAGATCCACTAACATTAAATGGTTGTCCGTACCGCCCGATACAATCTTAATATCCCTGCTTAACAAACCTTTGCACAATGCCTGCGCATTATCGATAATCTGTTGCTGATATGCTTTAAAATCATCACTTAATGCTTCTTTAAAGCATACTGCTTTTGCCGCTATTACATGCATCAGCGGCCCTCCCTGGATTCCCGGGAAAATAGCTTTATTGAAATTATATTTTTCAGCGGCTTCCTTATTGCAAAGAATCAAACCGCCTCTTGGTCCTCTTAAAGTCTTATGGGTAGTTGTGGTTACAACATCCGCATACGGAATCGGGCTCTCATGAAGTCCGGCTGCCACAAGTCCTGCAATATGTGCCATGTCCACCATCAGGACTGCCCCAACTTCATCTGCTACTTCTCTGAACTTTTTAAAGTCAATTGCTCTTGCATATGCACTCGCACCGGCAATAATCATTTTCGGTTTTGCTTCCAGTGCAATTTCACGAAGTTTATCATAATCAATAAATCCATCATCATTAACCCCGTAAGGAACAATGTTGAAATATTTTCCACTCATATTAACCGGGCTTCCGTGTGTCAGATGACCGCCATGGTCAAGGTTCATTCCCATCATCGTATCGCCGGGTTTTAATATAGCAAACTGAACCGCCATATTAGCCTGTGCTCCGGAATGCGGCTGTACATTTGCATAATCGCAATGGAATAATTCTTTTGCTCTTTCAATCGCAAGATTTTCCACAACATCTACGCAATCACATCCGCCATAGTATCTCTTGCCCGGATATCCTTCTGCATATTTGTTTGTCAGTGGGCTTCCCATTGCTGCCATTACAGCCTTACTAACCCAGTTTTCAGATGCAATCAATTCAATATGACTGTTCTGTCGTTCCTGTTCATCCACAATTGCCTGTGCAATTTCAGGATCAATCGCCTTTATCTCATCTAATGCGTACATATTTCCGCCTTTCCGTCAAAACGACCTTTTACTTTTTCTTTGAAAGATATTGGGTTGATTATAGCATAGTTTCCAATTCTTGCAAATATGATTTCTTTCCTATTATTAAGAATTTATGAAAATACTTTCAACCTATTTACGGAAATATTTTTTTTTGCTACAATTTAAAGCAATGTAAATTTGGAGTAAATACTAAAGAGGAATGCGTATGTATCACTTTATTGTTAATCCAGCATCCCGTTCAGGGCGCGGCAAAAAATATTGGGAAAAGATAGAGCCGTTTCTTATTTCCGCTAACATTCCTTATCAGGCACATATTTCTACGCACAGCGGTCACACTATTGAAATTGTAAGACAACTGTCGGATACCCATCAGAACGAATCGCTTCATCTTATTGTTCTTGGTGGTGACGGCACTGTCAACGAGACACTGCAGGGACTTACCTCCTTTGAAAATGTTATTCTCAGTTATATTCCGACCGGTTCAAGCAATGATTTGGCACGTGACCTTTCCATTTCCAAAGATCCGCTAACGGCATTGAAACATATCATAGAAAATCCGACAGAAAGGGTCATGGATCTTGGGCAGGTTCACTGTGAAAACAGTCAGAATACTATTGACCGCAACGGACAATCCGATATTCCCGACCGATATTTTGCAGTCAGTTGCGGAATCGGCTACGATGCTGCCATCTGTGTAGAAGCAATGTCTTCCCCATTAAAGAATATTCTAAACCGCTACGGTCTCGGAAAATTAACGTACCTTTTTATTGCGCTGAAGCAATTAATCCGCACAAAATATATTACCGCGGAGTTGATTTTAGATCATGGCAAAACTGTCATTCCGGTTAAAAAACTGTTATTTCTTGCCGCAATGAATCATAAATATGAAGGTGGAGGATTTCTGTTTGCACCGGATGCCAATGACCATGACGGTATCTTAAATCTCTGTTGCGTAGCACGCATTGCAAAGTTAAAGATTTTGGCCGTGCTTCCTACTGCATACTCAGGTGAGCATTATCGTTACGACGGAGTAGACGGCTATCAGACTTCTGATTTTTCACTGAAAACTTCAAAGCCGCTTTGGGTTCATACGGATGGAGAGGTCAGTGCAAAAGCCGATTTGATTTCTGTGAAGTGTAAAACAAAAGTCATTCGTTTTATCTATTAGTTGAGAAGTTTAGGGAGTTCATTTCCGGAGGAAATTATGAAAAAATTAAAACAATTTTATCTGAAGTATCATCATGCAGTACCTTTAATTATTTATGGTATTGTCTATATGTCTTGGTTTCATCATTTAGAAAACATGACCGGAAGGAAATATACCATAATTCACATGGCAATCGATGACAGAATTCCTTTCTGCGAATTCTTCATTGTTCCGTATTTTCTGTGGTTTGCCTATATTGCATGGATTGTCTTATATCTCTTTTTTAAAAATAAAAATGATTACTACAAATCCTGCACATTTTTGTTTACCGGAATGACTGTTTTTCTGCTGGTATCAACATTTTTCCCAAACATCCAGCATCTTCGTCCGGTAACAATGCCTCGGGATAATATTTTTACCGACCTTGTTTCTTTTTTATACAGAATCGATACTTCTACCAACCTCTGGCCAAGTATCCATGTATATAATTCGCTCGGTGTATATTTTGCGGTTATGCATAATGACCGTCTCGGTTCCAGCCGCAAAATAAAAACATGCTCCTTTATTATGAGCATGCTGATTATTCTTTCTACCGTGTTTTTAAAACAGCATTCCATGTTTGATGTCCTGACCGCATTTATCATGGCCGCTATTGTTTATACCATCGTATATCGTTTCGATGTAATTATGTCCTTCAAACATATCTGGGTTACTAACCGACAGAAGAAGTCACGTAATTATGTCAATGTAAAATATCGTTAAGAATTAAGACTGAAAATAAAACCGCCCGTGGGTTTCTCCCGCAGGCGGTTTTGTTTTCAGTCTTGTTATGTACCTTTTATCAATTGAAATTAAAAAACTTCTGGCACAGTTTATATCCTTCAAGCGAAATCTTTCTTCCTCCTTTACCCGGCAGATTCATGCAGCTGCCAAGTAATCCATAACGCAGTTTTCTAAAAAGACCGCGGTCCTTTTTCTTCAAATACCCCCAGAGTTCTTCTTTCTTTTCCAGATTCTCCTCCGTTTCGGATTTTATCAGCATAATGGAAGAAATTGTTGTAATAATATCAAGATAATTTAACATATACGACTTCAATTTCTTGTTAGCAAAAATCTTTGTTTTGTTTTCTGCCGTATAATCAATCATGCGTTTGTTAACGCGTATCTGCTGGTCAATTCTTGAAATCATAACGCTTTCGTTAACCGACTGATCGGCTCTTCCGATATAGTAACGATAAAAATTGACATCCATGTAATACATATTTTTGACATAGGGAAGCGGTTCGAATACAAACAAATTGTCTACATAAAATGTATGTTCCGGCAAACGGATACCGCATTCTTTTAATAATTTTGTCCGAAAAATAACAGAATGCATCAATATGTATTGTCCTTTATGAAAGTGCCCCACTTCATCCCAGGTAAACATTCTGTCATGCGGAAGCGTGTGTGGAAATCTCATTACTTTTTTCCTCTTCACACCTTCTTTTTCATAGACATAGTTGCTAATCATCATATCCAGTACCTTGTCTGTTCCGGACAATTCAGCAAGTTTACCAAGAATGGCTTTATATGCACTTTCCTTTACCCAGTCATCACTATCCACTACTTTAAAGTACAATCCTGTGGCATGTTCAATTCCGGCATTCACCGCAGAACCGTGTCCCCCGTTTTCTTTATGAATTGCTTTAATAATAGTAGGATACTTTTTTTCATAAGCATCTGCAATTTCAGCCGTACGGTCATGGGAACCGTCATTGACAATCAGAATCTCCACCTCTTCCCCGCCAACAAGCAAAGACTCAATACATTTTTCCATATAAGCCTCTGAGTTATAGCATGGAATTGCAATTGACAGTAATTTCATCTTTTACGTTCCTCCTAAGTTTCCCCAATGAATTTTTCATTTCCAAGTTTAATGTTAATATGTGCAGTAAACGCACCAAAAGCCGCCGGAATCGGATAGTGCTCCTGTGTCTCCTGCGGTTTTACAAAAATTAGTTTCTGTTCATTTTGCGCCATTTTTTCCAATTCGTCAACTCTTACTGCATATCCTATCATATGCAATTCTTTATGCGTAAAGATTTGCTTTGCCTCTCCCAAATATTCAATTCTAAGAGGCATTAACCCTATATCCTTTAAACGGCCGATGACTTCTTTTTCCTTCAAATGGCCTTCCAGCATTGGCAATTCATACATCCCT
>JAQXIR010000149.1 GCA_029007885.1 Lachnospiraceae bacterium
AAAGACACTTTTTCCCTTTTAGTCATTACTTTCACGGAATTACAGGAAAACGAAACAAAACCGGAAGAACTGGATGCGGCTCTAAAAGAGATTGTGCAGTATCTCGGAAGATTTAAAAATGTAAAAATTTTTAAGAATGTAGAACGGGAATTGGTATTGATTTTTCAGGATAGAAATAGTCTGGAAGAAACGTTTACAAAGATTCAGGAACGTTTCTGCTATGCATGGAATGAAACGAATAAAGAGGTCTGGTCTATTTTACTAAAACCGTATTACATTATTTTCCCGGACTCTTCCATTCTGTCAGGCAGTGAAGAAATCTTTCGCTTGAGTAAGTTTTATAAAAGCGAACGGTATAAACATCCCGATAAGGACAGAGTGTATGTTGATGAAGAAAAGATTCACAGAGTCAGAGAACGGGAAGAAACCGAACAGATGATACTTTCTGCAATCGGGGAAGACCGGATTGAGGTATATTATCAGCCGATTTATTCTGTAAAAGAAAAGCGTTTTACATCGGCTGAGGCTCTTGCCAGAATAAGAGAAAAAGACGGGACTGTTATCATGCCCGGTAAATTTATTCCGATTGCCGAAGAGACGGGACTTGTTAAACAATTGGGAGAAATAGTTTTTGAAAAAGTATGCCGATTTATCAAGGAAAAGGAACCACGATATTACGGATTAAATTATATAGAAGTTAATCTTTCCGTAAAACAATGTGAAGAAGGAAACTTTGCAGATAATTACATCAAAATCATGAAGGAATATCACATTGATCCGTCCTATATTAATCTGGAAATTACGGAAACGGCATCCATTCAGACAAAGCAAATATTGTTTGCCAATATGGAAAAACTGATTAATGAAGGCGTCCGTTTTTCATTGGATGACTTCGGCAACGGAGAATCTAATTTGAATTACATTGTAGACATGCCGATTTCTATCGTAAAATTCGACAGAGGTATGAGTCAGGCATATTTTGAAAATAAGAAAGCAAGATTTGTCATGGATGCTGCCATGAGAATGATTCATGAGATGGAACTGGAAATTGTTTCAGAGGGTGTAGAGACAAAAGAGCAAATGGAGACAATTGAGAGTTTGGAAATTGATTATATTCAAGGATATTATTTTTCCAGGCCGCTTCCGACGTTACAATTTTTACAGTTTATCAGGCAAAAGAATAGAGAGAACTTCCCGAAGAATCATAAAAAATAGAAAAAGGGATTGACATAAAAGTCAGAAAGGGTATAATAGAATCATACATATGAATATATGTTCATATGATAAAACTTAGACAGAATAAGGAAGGGAAACACATGAAGAAAACATATAAGATTGAAGTAGACTGTGCAAATTGTGCAAATAAAATGGAAGAAGCAGCAAAAAAGACTGCAGGTGTCAAGGATGCCACGGTAAATTTCATGACACTGAAAATGATCGTAGAGTTTGAAGAAGGACAGGAACCAAAGAGCGTTATGCAGGAAGTTTTAAAGAATTGTAAGAAAGTAGAAGATGACTGTGAAATTTTTATATAAAAAGACTATTTCGGAATGGAGAGAGTATGAATAAGAAACAGAAAAAAGTTCTTTGCCGGATTATTGCGACAGCAGTCCTGGTAGTTATTTTTTCAATGTTACCGGCAAAAGGATATGCAGAATTTATCCTGTTTATGATACCTTATCTGATAATCGGATATGATATTTTACGGAAAGCATGGAAGGGAATTCTTAACAGACAGGTTTTTGACGAAAATTTTCTGATGGCAGTTGCAACAGTCGGCGCCATTGCATTGGGTGATTACAAAGAAGGCGTTGCCGTTATGCTGTTTTACCAGATCGGAGAACTTTTTCAAAGTTATGCAGTCGGAAAAAGCCGTCGTAATATCAGTGAACTGATGGATATCCGTCCTGATTATGCCAACATAGAGAAGGACGGAGAACTGGTAAAAGCAGATCCGGATGAAGTGGAAGTCGGAACAATGATTGTCGTAAAACCGGGAGAAAAAATACCGATTGACGGTATCATTATCGAAGGGAAGACAACACTTAATACCAGCGCACTGACCGGAGAGAGTCTTCCGAGAGATGCAGGGGAAGGCGACCAAGTTATCAGCGGATGTATCAATATGACAGGTGTCCTGAAAATACGGACAACGAAGGAGTTTGGAGAGTCAACGGTATCGAAGATATTGGATCTGGTGGAGAATTCCAGTTCCAAGAAATCACATTCCGAAAACTTCATTTCCAAATTTGCACGTATCTATACCCCGGCAGTATGCTACGGAGCATTGGCATTGGCAGTTCTGCCACCACTTGTGCGGCTTGTCATGGGATTTACTCCGGAATGGGGAGTGTGGGTTTACAGAGCGTTGACATTCCTTGTTATCAGTTGTCCGTGTGCATTGGTTATCAGTATTCCGCTCAGCTTTTTTGCGGGAATCGGTGGTGCGAGCAATGCGGGAGTCCTGGTAAAAGGCTCCAACTATCTTGAGACACTTTCGAAGACAAAATATGTCGTATTTGATAAGACAGGAACACTCACAAAAGGTGTTTTTGAAGTAAACGGAATTCATCATAATACAATTGAAGATCAAAAGATTTTGGAATATGCTGCGTTGGCAGAAAGTTTTTCCACACATCCGATCAGCAGAAGCTTACAAAATGCATATGGCAAAATGATAGAGAAAAGCCGCGTGACGGACGTGGAAGAAATCAGCGGAAACGGTGTAACGGCAAAAGTGGATGGAATTCCCGTTGCGGTCGGAAATACAAAATTGATGAGTCATCTTGGAATTTCATATGTTGACTGTCATCATGTGGGAACCATTGTACATGTGGCTATCAATGGAGAATATGCAGGCCATATTCTGATTTCCGATATGGAGAAACAGCATTCGAAGGAAACAATCGCGAAACTGAAAAGAATTGGCATTAAGCAAACTGTTATGTTAACCGGAGATGCCGATAAAGTTGCAAAACAGGTGGCAGAAAATCTGGGAATTGACCGGGTATACAGTGAGCTTCTTCCGGCGGGAAAAGTTGAGAAAGTAGAAGAATTGCTGTTACAGAAGACAGAAAAGGAAAAACTGGCATTTGTGGGAGACGGTATTAATGACGCACCTGTTTTGTCAAGAGCCGATATTGGAATTGCAATGGGAGCATTTGGCTCGGATGCGGCAATAGAAGCAGCGGATGTTGTTCTGATGGACGATGACCCACTAAAAATTGTGAAAGCAATCAAAATTGCGAAAAAGTGTATGCGGATTGTCTATGAAAATATTTATTTTGCAATCGGAATCAAGATTATCTGTCTGATTCTTGGCGCAATCGGTATTGCAAATATGTGGGTGGCTATTTTCGCGGATGTAGGAGTTATGGTGATTGCCGTATTAAATGCAATCCGGGCATTGTTTACAAAAAAACTGTAATAAGGAAGTAAATAAAATGGCTAAAATAGAAAAAATGTGTTGCGATGCAGTAGAAGTGCATGAAGAACTTTTAAAAATTGTAGATGAAACCATGCCGGAAGAAACAGAACTGTATGATCTGGCAGAGCTTTTTAAAGTATTCGGAGACTCTACGCGAATCAGAATTCTGTTTGTCTTGTTTGAAGCAGAGGTATGTGTCTGTGATCTGGCACAGGTCTTAAACATGACACAGTCTGCAATTTCCCATCAGTTAAAGATTTTGAAACAAAATAAACTGGTGAAAAGCCGCCGGGAAGGAAAGTCCATTTTTTACTCATTGGCAGATGACCATGTAAGAACCATTATTGCACAGGGCAGAGAGCATATAGAGGACTAAAGATGAAAG
>JAQXIR010000150.1 GCA_029007885.1 Lachnospiraceae bacterium
CACAGTTTATCAAAGATTCCATTTATGAAAAGATGGGATTTACCGTTAATATCGGCATCTCCGACAAGAAAGTACTGGCAAAAATGGCTTCGGATTTTAAGAAACCAAACCTTGTCCATACGCTCTATTCAGATGAAATTAAAAAGAAGATGTGGCCGCTTCCTGTTTCTTCTCTTTTAATGTGTGGGAAGTCCAGCGTAGAGGAACTGCATAAACTTGGCATCTTAACAATCGGTGAACTCGCATGCGCAAATCCGGACATTCTTTCTCTGCATCTGAAAAGTCACGGGAAAATGCTTTGGGAATATGCAAACGGAATCGACAATTCCAAAATCGAATCGGTTCCTTCTGAATTAAAAGGAATCGGCAATTCTACGACTCTTCCAAATGATGTGGATGATCTTGACAAAATCCGCCACGCGCTTCTTGCGCTGGCAGACTCTGTTGCTGCAAGACTCCGCAAGGCAGGAAATCTTGCCTATATGGTCAGTGTGGAAATCAAGTATGCGACTTTCTCAAAGGCTTCTCACCAGACTACCCTGTCTGTTCCGACTCAGACAACTGAGGAGATTTATCACACTGCCTGCATGTTATTTGAGGAACTGTGGGATAAGACCCCCGTTCGTCTGCTTGGCATCCGCACGTCCAGGCTGGTAGATGCTTCAGAACCGATACAATTAAGCCTTTTTGATCAACATGAGAATTCAAAAAAATATGAGAAACAAAAGAAACTCGATAATGCTATCGACGATATCAAGAAAAAATACGGCAAAAATGCCATCGTGCGCGGCAGCATGCTCTATCAGGACTCACCTTCTTTTAAGGAATAAGCCGCACTACTTTTTCTTTTGAATACTAAAGCCGAATTTGCCGAGTTGTTTTCCCGTCTCATAATAGAAGCCATGAGAATAAACAAGGGGATTTGCTTTATCAAGATGAAACTTTTCCTGTTCATCCATATATGTTTCATCACAGTGTACCGCAACAACGTCTGCAAGAAACATATCATGAGAACCGAGTGCTTCCACCTTTCTGACACGGCACTCGATATTTACGGGACTTTCCTTTATATAAGGAACATTTACCTGTGTTCCCGGCACTTTGGTAAGATGCATTTTTTCCCATTTATCAACATCTCTACCACTTACCACGCCGCAATAGTCTGTAGCATAAACCAAATCTTTTGTCGTCAGATTAATTACAAATTCCCCGGTCTTTTTCAACAGTTCATATGAATATCGCTCCGGGCGCACTGAAATAGAAACCATCGGTGGATTTGTGCAGACCGTTCCTGTCCATGCTACTGTAAAAAGATTATCGCATCCTTCCCCATCCGAGGTGCTGATTAACACTGCCGGCAACGGATACAGCATATTGCCGGGCTTAAAATCTACTTTTCCCATATATTCTCGTCCTTTAAAAAATTTCCAGAATTCTTAACACCTGTAACGCAATATCTGCCAGTACGGCAACAAAGATCAAAACGCTCATCACCTTTAAGAAAACACCCTGTTTCTTTGATGTTTTACGTTGTTCTTCCAAAAGTGTTTCTGTCTGTTCTTTTAACCCGTCATTGATAGCAGCCTGTACATTACGATATACTTTCACATTTTCTTTATGAAGAGAATCATCTGCCTTTGTAAAGAGTTCTTCCAGATATTCTTTATTTCCGATGGAACTATCCTTAAACTCCTTAAGCATTGATTCATAATTTTCAATCTGTTCCCTCAATTTTCTGTTCTCCTTCGCTTCTGCTGCCATATTGGCCTTTATCATTTCCTGTGCTGTAAATTTTTGTGCAAGTTTGTCAATAAAAGTATCCATCATACCCTCCATCATTTATCCATTGCATTCTACTTACCCATTTTACGCTCGTTTGGTGCCTTTTATATATTGTGCACTTTGCACAATATATCATCTTTTGCCGCCCGTCTTTTGTTGCTATTAACTATATATTTACAACTTGTTCATATTTTGTTCATATTTGATTGTTATACTTAATTTAACGAAACGGATATAAGAAATTAGATAAATTTTTTCATAATAGCCCAGGCGCTGCGAGGTGTCTGGGCACTCCTCATTTTATAGAGATTTTTTCAAATTCATCCATTCTTATTTCCGGCAAGTTCCTGCACTTCTTCGTTCAGTGACAGCATTCTGGCATCCAGATTTGAAACAAGTCTTGCACATTCCACCAGTTCTGTCTTAATATGTTCCGGTGCATTCCCTTCAAATTTATAGTGAATCTTATGTTCTAAGCTTGCCCAGAAGTCCATTGCTACCGTACGGATTTGAATCTCAACCTTTGCATCCACAATGCGGTCTGATAAAAAAATCGGCACTGTAACCAGCATATGGTAACTTTTATATCCGCTCGGCTTTGGATTTTTGATATAATCCTTAATGGATAAGACTTTGATATCGCTCTGATTGCTGATCATTTCCGCAATTCTGTATATATCGGAAGTAAAAGAACAGATAACACGGATTCCCGCAATATCATTCACATACTTTACCATGTTTTCAATTGTAGATTCATATCCATGCTTTTTCAGTTTCTTAACAATACTTTCCGATGTCTTGATTCTGGATTTGATATGCTCAATCGGATTGTATCTGTGTACGTGCTGGAACTCATCATTTAGAATCTCCAGTTTGGTCCCGATTTCCTTCAATGCTGAGTTGTAGATCAGAATGACTTCTTTCCAACTGTCAACCTGATCCGAGGCAGTGTATTCCGAACTGTCCATCCTTTTCCTCTCCCTGTAATTCATATTGTAGTTTGCTTTTTTATTATATCATACTTTTCTCCCTTTTGGGGAATTTTACGTTTTTTTCACAATTATGCTTGTCTGCTTTCCTCTCTCTGCTATAATAGGTCATATGGAAAGGATATCGTTATGAGAATCTGGGCAAAAGAAATCAAGGATAACCATCTGCTGCGCGATACCGTAATTGAGAATCATGCAGATGATACAAGAACACACAAAATATTTGCAGCGCTTGATGATGTCTGCCGCGAATTTGATCTTAGCAAACCGATTTGGCTGGATGCCACCATCGATGAATTTAAGCGTCATGCCAAAGCACGTTTTACACAAGACAATTTCATGGAAGATATACCGTTTGACTATTTAGAGTTTCAAATCATCGAAGAAGATTAATCAAAAACCGTCCGTAATTAACGGGCGGTTTTTGTTTTCTTAAATTTGCATAGAACATTTGACATTTGACATAATATGTTATAGTATGAGTATGTTCTTGATGTAGTTTTAAATACTACTTGTTGTAGTTTATTTTAAATATTGGAGGTGTTTTTATGCAGATTACGATTCGCGAACCCGGCAGTGCCATTACACACTTTATTGCCATGATGATGGCAGTCCTATTTTCTGTACCACTATTACTCAAAGCAGGACTCACTTCCGGAAAACAGTGCTTTCTTGCTATGGCTATATTTATGTGCAGCATGATTTTGTTATACGGAGCCAGTGCCACATACCATTCTTTGGATGTTTCAGAGCGTATCTTAAAAGTATTTCGGAAACTTGACCACATGATGATTTTCGTATTAATTGCAGGTTCTTACACACCGGTATGCCTGATTGTCCTCGGCGGTCAGATGGGGTACACATTACTTGCTCTTGTCTGGGGCATCGCAATCGGCGGTATGCTCATAAAAGCACTTTGGATTACCTGTCCGAAGTGGTTTTCTTCCGTCATCTATATTGCAATGGGCTGGGTCTGTCTGGGTGTTTTCGGAACGCTTTACGATGTTCTTCCGCATGCCGCATTCCTTTGGCTTTTGGCCGGTGGAATCATCTATACAATCGGTGGTGTAATTTATGCATTAAAGCTCCCGATTTTTAATAACCGTCACAAAACATTCGGTTCCCATGAAATTTTTCACCTGTTTGTTATGGTGGGAAGTATCTGTCATTTCATTTTCATGTATTATTATGTCGCATAATAAAAGACGTCAGAAAGGTTTTTTAATACCTTTCTGACGTCTTTACCGTTATAATTGTTTGCAATTTAGTCATCATATCCGTTTGGATTATTCTTCTGCCATCTCCAGGAATCTTCGCACATCTCTTTAATGCCGTATTCTGCTTCCCAGCCAAGTTCCTTTTTGGCTTTTGAAGCGTCGGAATAGCAGGCAGCAATATCCCCGGCCCGGCGCGGCTTGATTACATATGGTATCGTAATACCCGTTGCCTCTTCGAAATTTTTTACAATATCAAGTACGCTGTAGCCGACTCCGGTTCCCAGATTGTAAATACAAAGCCCTGCGTTTTCCTCAATCTTTTTTAATGCCTTCACATGACCGCGTGCCAGGTCAACTACATGGATATAGTCTCTTACGCCTGTTCCGTCCGGTGTGTCATAATCATTGCCAAATACTCCAAGCTGCGAAAGTTTTCCCACTGCCACCTGTGTAATATAAGGCATCAGATTATTGGGAATTCCGTTTGGATTTTCACCGATTGTGCCACTCTTATGAGCACCAATCGGATTAAAGTAGCGAAGCAGGATAATATTCCACTGCGGGTCTGCCTTCTGAAGATCCATCAGGATTTGCTCCAGCATAGATTTTGTCCATCCATAAGGATTGGTGCAAGTACCCTTCGGGCATTCCTCTGTAATCGGAATCACGGCAGGATCGCCGTAAACTGTTGCCGAGGAGGAAAAAATCATATTTTTGCAGTTATTTTCCCGCATAACTTCTAACAGGTTCAATGTGCCGCTTATATTGTTCTCATAGTATTCCAACGGTTTTTGTACTGATTCACCAACTGCTTTTAAGCCGGCAAAGTGAATGCAGCTGTCAATCGCTTCTTTTTGAAAAATTCGTTTGATTGCTTCTTTATCACGAATATCAGCCTCATAAAATGTGACCGGTTTTCCGGTGATTTTTTCTACACGGCTAAGCGATTTCTTGCTGGAATTGCAAAGGTTGTCCAAAACCACGACATCATACCCTGCATTCTGCAGTTCCACAACCGTGTGGCTGCCGATAAATCCGGCACCGCCCGTAACTAAAATAGACATTCCTTTGTTCTCCTCTTATTCCCAAAGTTTTTCAGGATATTTTCCCTCATCCTTCAATTTCTGTATTGATTCCATTACATACGGTTTATCTTCTTTGTAAGTGATGCCAAACCATTGATCGGAAGATTTGAGTACCTTGACACTTGCAATTCCCTTTTTCAGCAAAACATCTACCTCCGAAGGAATCAGACATTCTGCTTTCAGTGGATTCTTTGCAACCTTTTCTTTAAAAAACAGGTCCATTGCCTTTTCAAACTCCGGCAGCACGCTCTTTCCAAATCCCCACATATTCATTGAAACAGGTGTCTTTACATCTATCGGCTGATATGTTTTTCCGTCATCCTCCGAATAAGCCGCCCCTTGTGGTGTTTTGATGATTGTCTTACGTTCTATGATTTCTTCCAAGAAGCCGTTTGCATCTTCTTTGCAGCAGCCTCTTGTCACAGACCCCTTTTCTGTCAATGTCTTGCCAAGTTCATATCCAACCATTGCATAACGCAGTTTCTCATCATCTTGATGTGTCGTTAAAAACTCATACATTGATACATATCCGCTTTTTCCGTAATAGTCATCGGAGTTAATTACCATAAACGGTCCGTCAATGACATCCTTACAACATAACAGCGCATGTGTAGTTCCCCACGGCTTTACCCGGTCTTCCGGTATCGAAAAAGAATCCGGCACATCATGAAGATCCTGGAATACATATTCCACTTCCATGTGCCTGCTGATCGGGTTTCCGACGCATTCTCTAAAATCCTTTTCCATCTCTTTTTTTATAATAAAAATTACTTTTTCAAAGCCTGCCTGTTTTGCATCATATATTGAAAAGTCAATAATCTTATGGCCCTCTTTGTCAATCGGGTCCATCTGCTTTAATCCACCGTATCGGCTTCCCATACCTGCTGCTAAAATTACCAAAACCGGTTTGTCCATATTTTCCTCCCTAATTCAAGTATTATGTGTATTATACCTTGTTTCCTGCTGATTTCCAATCCCTTATCTTGCCATATTCCTGCACAAGTTGTTCAAATGAGCATGCC
This sequence comes from Lachnospiraceae bacterium, assembly GCA_029007885.1. Classification (GTDB taxonomy): domain Bacteria; phylum Bacillota; class Clostridia; order Lachnospirales; family Lachnospiraceae; genus RGIG8767. Next base: position 6,096 of record JAQXIR010000150.1, read on the forward strand.
GCATTTGCCGGGCTTGTAGAAGGAAGTATCACAATCTCTCTGCCCGTCTTTTCCCGGACATACTTCTGATATAGTTTCCCTGCCGTTTTCCCGTTTGCAAAAATACATTTGATATCCGCCGTTTCCAAAATCTTCGAGAAGTCATTTACGATGACATTCTTTATGGAACTATCAGAAGAGCCTTCGATTTCACAAGACGCAATTACATCCCAGACTGCCACAGAATGGGAAAGCAGCATCTGTTTCTTTTCCTCGATTGTATTCGGGACTTCGCATGCAAGTACCGCTGCCATTACTTTCCAAAAACGGTTCTTCGGATGTCCGTAGTAAAAATTTTCTTCTCTTGATTTTACAGAAGGAAAAGAGCCTAATATCAAAATTTCGGAATACTTATCATACACAGGTGCAAAGGTATGTGTCACGTGTTCTCTTATCATATCCACTCCCACTGAAATCCATACTATTTCCTGGCTTTAACAATCTGACGCCCGTCTTCCTTTTTCTCAATCTCCACATCATCAATACTGGAAATAAAACGCCAGAACTGGGTGTAGCCATAATTTTTACATTGAAAATCCGGAAAACGCTGATGCACCTTCTGTCCCAAAGAGCCCAGAGACGTCGCATTCTTTTTGACAATGTCCAGAATATACTGTTCAACCTCTTCACGGGAATGTTGTTCCTTACGTTTAATCACATAAACCGATGTACCTTCTGTCACAATTTCAAATTCTTTCATATCCTTAACAAAAGTTGTCATGGAGTTATATCCGTAATTTCGTTCATCAAAATCGGTATATGCTTTCTGCAGCTGGCTCTTGATGCCACCGAGTCCTGCTTTTTCTTCCTGATTCTCTTTTAGCAGAACAATATCCAGAATATTTTTCTTAATCTCTTCAATCGGTGTAATCGCCGCACTCTCCGTATCTTCTTTCCGGATTTCTTCATCCGTCTCTATTCCGTCCTCCTCTGTCAAGGCAGACGCTTCATAAATCTTTTCCAGATTCTTAAATTCCGTACAGGCATTTTTCAGTGCTTTGGAAGCATCGCTTTTCCCCATTCCGATTACCGTCATGCCACCTTCGGTCAGACGATTTACCAGACGTGTAAAATCACTGTCTGACGAAACGATACAAAAACCGTCTGCATTTTTACTGTACAAAATATCCATCGCGTCAATTACAAGCATAATATCTGCTGCATTTTTTGCTTTGGAATAGCGTGGCTGCTGAATCGGTACAATTGCATAATCCAAAGATTTCTCGTTCCACTCGTTCAGTCTTCCGGATGTAAAATCCCCATACATTCGTTTATAGGTTACCACTCCGTATTCCCGCAGTTCTTTTAAAATGGTATCCAGATATTTGACGCTTGTGTTTTCTGCGTCTATCAATAATGCAAAACGTTTATCCATAGATTTCCTCTTTCTTACAATTCTTTGGTTTTATCATACCACAAAACCCCCTTGACATTCCAGTTTTCCACTTATATAGTTCAAATTATCACAAATATGTCAAAATATGAGAGGGATTTTTATGAGTGTTAGAATTATTATTGACTCTGCATGTGATCTCAGTAAGGAAAAAGCAGATCAGATGCACCTGGATTATATGCCGCTGAAAACAATGTTTGGAGATCAGGAATTCCTGGACGGAATTACAATTTCCCATCAGGAGTTTTTCGAACGTCTGGTAGAAAGTGATACACTGCCTACTACCAGTCAGATACCGCCGTATGAATACGAGCAGATTTTTTCTTCTGTTGCAGAAGGCGGAGATACCGCAGTCTGCATTACGCTTTCTTCCAAACTTTCCGGCAGCTATCAGAGTGCCTGCCTTGCCGCTTCGGAATTCGAAGGAACGGTTATCGTTGTCGACAGTGAAAATGTATGTATCGGCGAACAAATTCTGGTTCTTTTCGCTGCCCGTCTTCGGGATCAGGGAAAAAGTGCACAGGAAATCAGTGATATTTTAAATGAATCCAAAAAACACATTCGTCTGATTGCACTGCTTGATACTCTGGAATATCTAAAAAAAGGTGGCCGCATTTCCAGTGCAACGGCATTTGCGGGAAATCTGCTTTCCATAAAGCCTGTTGTGGCAATCGAAAACGGAGAAGTTGTCATTTTAGGAAAAGCCCGCGGTTCCAAAAACGGTAATAATATGTTGATGGAGCTTACCGATAAGTGTGGCGGAATCGAATTTTCTCTTCCGTTCTGTCTTGCTTACTCCGGACTTTCCGATGCTCTTTTGCAAAAATATATAAAGGACAGCGAATCCCTCTATCAAGGGAAAGTCGATGTCCTTCCAATCAGTACAATCGGCAGTACAATCGGAACCCATGCAGGTCCCGGTGCCATTGCCGTCGCATTTTTTGCAAACAATCTGTAATTCTTTATGATAACAACTTATCAAGAAGTTCCAAAAGATATTCTTTAGAGGAAATCGTATAGGAACGGATTCCTAATTCTTCGGCTGCTTTTGTATTCTCAGGCCGGTCATCAAAGAAAACACATTCTGCCGGATTCAGGTGATATTTTTCCAAAAGATATTGGTAAATCGCCGGATCCGGTTTTACTTTGTGGATTTCATAAGATACCACTTTCCCGTCAATATCTTTCAGAAAATCAGCATCCTTGGTATGTTTATCAAACAATTCCTTTGAATAATTGGAAAGAAGATAAATGCCGTATCCCTTTTCCTTCAAAGCATGTACTCTCTGCCATACATCAGGGCATTTTACATGCATATATTCTCCATGTGACAGAAACCATCGGACTAAATCCTTGTATTCCGGATAAGCTTCCTCATATGCTTCGATAATCTCCTCTGTCGACTTCGTTCCAAGATCCAGTTCACTCCACAGATTATTTTCAAACAGTTCGTTCCCCACATATGTTGCTTCTTCATCCGACATGCCGTAGTCCATAATCATATCATGCCAACGGTATTGAAGCAGAACGTTTCCCACGTCAAAAATAAGCGTTTTGATTTCTTTCTTATCGTCCACGATTCTTCCTCCGGTCATCACTTCAAATGATGCAATTTGCTAATAATTTTCGATACAACATACAATACTATCACAAGTGCAATCGCAATTGCAATAAAGACCGGATCTTTCAAAGCCTGTACAAGGCTCTGTCCAAATACCGACAGAAGAAGGATCATGACCGCTTTTGCCGAAATCATAATCATCAAATATTTTTTCTCATCAAAATCAGAAATACCGAATGCATAATTTAAAAAAGACGATGGTGTGAACGGCAGAATTGCAATTAAAAACAGTGCTCTTGGGCTGACATTATTCACCCAGTCTCTTGCTTTTTTTACCTTTGCATATCGCTCCACTACTTTTAGAAATAATTTTTTAACGACTTTTCTAAAAAATAAAAATACCAGTGTGCTTCCGAGTGCCGCTCCTGCCCAGCTGTACAAAAAGCCAAGAATCGGACCGTGTGCGGCTACATTCAAAGTAACGATGGCAATAAGCGGTAATGCCGGAATAATTGATTCCATTGCCGCCAGCAAAATGGGCACAAAAGGACCGAGAATACGGAAAGAATGAAAACACATTTCCCAAAATTCCACAGTCATTATTAACTTGAAATACTCTGCTATCTTTGCGCCCATAATTAATCCTGTCAGTTTTACCTTAATTTTCCTGTTTCATTATTTATAACGAAGATTACCGCAAAAAATATGCAAAATCAATGCATTTTAGAATATCTTAAAACATATTTAATAAATTTTTATCTGTCATTCTTTCAAATAGGTTTCTCTGAAATCCTCAAGTGTCGTTTCGATTTCCCGCTGCAGTTCACGGGAAGAGAGCAGATTGCATCCCTGTCCGCGGATAATAATCTGTTCAAGCCCGTCTGATGTGGCAACCGTAATATCATATTTTTTCCCATTCTCATGCGCAAAATGTTCAATGTATTGGTCAGCAGTCTCTGCCTCTTTTGTATAGACAATATGGATATTTCGGTAATCAATCCATTCCGTCTTATGTCCCTGCACCCGGTATGCATCAAATACCAGAATCAGATTGCATCCTTTGATTGCCTGATAATTACAAAGGATATCAATCAGGCTGCCGCGCGCACCGTCGATACTGATTTTCGCAAGTTCTTTTAATTCTTCCCATGCAAAAATGACGTTGTATCCGTCTACCAGAAGATACCGCTCCCGTTTTGGCTGTGGCCGATATTCTCGCGTTGTAGCTGCTATTGGTTTTAAACGTTCTTTATTGCCTCTTGCAATTCCTTTATGCGGAATAAATTTTTCTTTCCGGTTGGCATGAAAAGTACGTTCCAAAATCTCATCAATTTCCTCAATATCAATAAAGTCGCTCGTTACCGTATTACCTTTTGTAGTAGCTGCAAGCGGCTGCATTCCTTCTTTCCATATCAGATTATCCTCCGATATTTTCCCGCCTTGTGCCCGCAACGGCAGATGCATGTAGGAAAAAACTTCGTTCCATGGGATAACTGTTCCCGCTCCGTGTGAGCAGAACACAGAGTCTGCCGGATTTTCCGTATCCTCCAACGGATGATAGCCAATTTTTTCCACGATTTCTTCGGCATCTTTTACAGGAAAATACCCCTTGGGCAAACAGAACAGCCTGCCTTTTCCTTTCGTATATGCGATAACTTCCATCGCATAATCCTGCATCGTTCTGACCGGCGCACTGCCGCTTAGAACTGCTATTTTCTCTCCATCTGCCGTTGCTTGTGCAAAACTTTCCTCCAGTACAAAGTTGCCGCCCCTTTTTTCGATATCTGTCATGGCACGCCCGACTGTTTCTTGCGGAAGTTCCAGTCGAAATTCATAATACGGTTCCAAAAGAACGGAGTGTGCCTGCATCAGCCCCTGGCGCAGAGCTCGATAAGTTGCCTGTCTGAAATCCCCGCCTTCGGTATGTTTGATATGTGCTTTTCCCGCAATCAAAGTGATTCTGATATCGGTAATCGGCGCCCCTGTCAGTACACCTTTATGTTCTTTTTCTTCCAGATGTGTCACAATCAATCTCTGCCAGTTCCTGTTTAATTTATCCTCACTGCAGTCCGTTAAAATCTGTATCCCGGTGCCGGGTTCTGCCGGTTCCAGTAACAGATGCACCTCCGCATAATGACGCAGCGGTTCAAAATGTCCTACTCCTTCCACCGTGTCCGAAATCGTTTCTTTATACAAAATCGATCCCGCCGCAAACGTAACCGGGATTTGAAATCTTTCCAAAATCAGACGTTTTAAGACTTCTATCTGAACTTCTCCCATAATCTGCGCCCGCAGTTCCTTCAGTCTCTCATCCCAAACAATATGAAGCTGCGGTTCTTCCTCTTCCAGTTGACGCAGTTTCGGCAAAACCTGTAACGCATCCATGCCTTGCGGGAGTTCGATTTTATAGGTTAATACCGGTTCTAAGATTGGAAGAATCGATTCTTCCTCTATTCCGATTCCTTCTCCCGGTCTTGTCTTGCTCAACCCCGTCACTGCACAAACACAGCCGGGGGTTGCCTCATTTACCGTTTCATACTTGGCACCCGAATAAATGCGAATCTGATTCACTTTCTCTCCCTGTAAGATATCTTTCACATTCAGGGTTCCACCCGTTACTTTTAAATATGTCAGCCGGTTTCCCTGTTCATCACGCCCGATTTTAAATACTCTTGCACCGAATTCTGCAGGATATGCCGGTTCTATACAGCAGTCTGTAAGCAGTTGTAAAAATTCTTCCACTCCGGATAATTTCAGGGCAGAACCAAACATACAGGGAAAAATCTTTCTCTGTGCCACCGCTTCTTTTGTCATTTCCCATGTAACGGTTCCATCTTCCAAAAAACGATTCAGTAAATGCTCATCGCAGACCGCAACCTGTTCTTTCCATTTTTCGGATTCTGTATCTGTAAAATCGACACAAGCGTCACTTAATTTTTCCTGCAGCTGCGCCAATATCGCTTCCCTGTCACTGCCTTCCTGATCCATTTTATTGATAAAAAGATATGTAGGAATTTTGTATTTTCCAAGCAGTTCCCATAATGTCTTTGTATGACCCTGTACACCGTCCGAAGCACTGATGACAAGAATTGCCGCATCAAGCACTTGAAGTGTCCGTTCCATCTCGGCGGAAAAATCCACATGCCCCGGCGTATCCAAAAGCGTAATGACACAATTATCCGTCCGTATCAGAGCCTGTTTTGAAAAAATCGTAATCCCCCGTTCCTTTTCCAGTTCATACGTATCCAGAAAAGCATCCCGATTATCAACTCTGCCAATTTTAGAAATATTTCCGCTTACATAAAGCAGCCCTTCCGATAAAGTTGTTTTTCCGGCATCTACATGTGCCAGAATACCAAGTACCAGTTTTTTCATATAAGATTCCTGTTCCTTACAATTCCTTACAGTTCCCTGCTGTCAAGTACAATCGTAAACGGTCCGTCATTCAGCAATTCCACTTTCATGTCCGCACCGAAACTTCCGCATTCCACAACCAGAATCTCCTTCTTGCACGCCTCTATGATATATTCATACAGTGCATTGGCATGTTCCGGCTTTCCTGCCTTTACAAAGCTCGGGCGATTTCCCTTTTTGCAATCTGCATAGAGTGTAAACTGGGAAACCAAAAGCAGACTTCCCGAAACAGTTTTTAAATCCAGATTCGTTTTCCCCTGCTCATCTTCAAAAATACGGAGTCCTATCATTTTCTTTATCATTTTGTCGGCAACCATCCGGTCATCCTCGTCGCAAATCCCGATTAATACCAGAAATCCTTTTTCGATTTTTCCAATCGTATTTCCTTCTACCGTAACCGATGCATGGTTTACCCGTTGAATCACAAATTTCATGTATTATTTTAGTAGCAGGCTTCTGTCCACTACTTTCTCCTTTCTAAGATATCAAATGCTTATTTAGCATCATTCATTCCTCCACAAATGGGAAGTTATTGGGTATAGCAGCTTATTTCCTCCTCGTATACCCTTTTGCTCACTAAAATGTACACTTCGGCACCTGCCTTGACTCTAAAAGCACAGATTTCAAGTTTCTCATCTCTGCTCCCATACGTTCGAAGAGTTCGATAACTTCAAATTTATCTCTCCAGTATAAACAAAGATATTTTGATTTCACAATCACAAAACCAATTCATATAAAAAGAAATCTATCCACCCGGCATTATCAGCATACCAATTTTGTATTCCTCGTTTTATAAACCCACATTTCTCATACAATTTATGTGCTGGCTTATTACAGCATAAAGCATCTAATCTTATTGCTTTCATACCCATAATCTTAGCCATTTGAACAATTTCATCCATAGTATCTTTTGCCAGTGCTTGCTTTTGCATATGCGGATTCACACAGAGAATATGAACCACAAAAACCTCATCATCTTTAAGATTAATACTCCAATCAACCGGATGATAATCCTCATTTTGGAATGGTGTTAACGCTACTGCAGCTATTATTTCTCCATCCTTCTCTTCATAATACATATGTCCACCATCAATATATCCTTTTATCATTTCATCTGTCGGGTGTTGTCCATATTTCCAACGAGCGTATTTTTCCATCTCTTTGGTGTTCTCAATTACATATTTATAAAAATCTGTTATTCTTTGATAATCATTTGTATCACATTTTATTAGTTTCATCTGTATTCCTCTTTCCTCAATAACTATACTTTACAATCGTTTTGAAAACTGGAATCTATAAGATTATTTAGTTCAAAAAATATCATTTTCTATGTATTCTTTGATACTTTCCGATTAACCCGCCTTTTGCCAATACATACCCATCCATTGCGTTGAGCAAATCGTTCTTTTTGCTTGCAGAGTTCAACTCCATTTCTTTACTCAGTGCGTAAACAGTAAATCTATATCGGTGATTCCAATTAAATGGTGGTTTGGGCCCACGATAGCAATTCCTGCCATAAGCAATCCCCTGTTCAATATGAATTGGTTCATCTATAACTGCACCTTGAGGCAACCCACCCGGAATTTTACTGACCGGAGATATATTCCATGCCACCCAGTGATTGAATCCGGGTTGAATTGGATGATCCAAGTCATCCATAATGATGGCAAGCGTTACTGTTCCGTCTGGCAAACCTTCAACATTTAACTCCGGTGATTTATCGTTACCTTATGTCCTTTCTGTTTCTTTCCGGCCGGTCAGAAAACCAAACGCACATCCACACAGTCCTCCGACAATATGGGTCAGATGCGAAACATTATCTTTGGTAAACAGTCCGTCATATACTTCCTGCCCAAGATACAAAATCATTACCAAAATCAGCGTAAGCGGAATTCTTCCCTGTGAGAATCCGACCATCGAAGAAAGCACAATCAGCAAAAAGACAACTCCACTTGCTCCAAGCAGTGCCGTTCCCGGAAAAAGTACCATATTAATCAACCCTGTAACCGCTGCCGTAATCGCAATCATTCCAAACATTCTGCCGCTTCCGTATCGCTCCTCAACAATCGGTCCAAGTAACAGAAGCATCATCATATTGTTTACATAATGTTGTAAATTGGCATGCCCCAACACATGTCCGAACAGTCTGATATAAGTAAGCGGATTCGCCCATGAAGAACGGTAAACACTGAAAAACAATGCATTTGTCACTCCACCAGTGAGCGTATTCAAAAGTAGTGTTCCAAGCGATAATAAAGCAAATGTTAAAATAATCGGCGAATTGTACTGAATCCTCTTTTTCATAGCCAGACTCCTTTCTATCCCTTACGGAATTATTTTATCAGAGCACCAAAGCTTCGTAAAGTTTGACAGAAAAGTTTTTGGCAGTCATACTTTTGCTCCGGGACAATGCTATTTATTCAACAACTTCATTTTTTTGTATACAAACGAGCAAACGGAACTTATAATAATGGTGCATTAAAATTCAGAGTGCATATCGGGAATTTGTAAAACTCTGTTGCAGAAACCGGCCGCCCGGAAACTTTCTGCAACAGGCCCTTGAAAAACGTCGGCGCTTGAATTTTTCAAGTATCACGCAGAAAAATTCTTAGTACCGTTACGTTTTTCATGGAGTGGGAGCGTGCCTGAAAAGAAAGTTTCCGGACAGCCGGTTTGGTAACTGCATTTTGCAAACCCCCAGTCTTGCAACTAAACAGAAAGGACCATTATGAAAGCAAATTATCATACACACACTGACCGTTGTAAACATGCAAAAGGAAAAGAAGAAGATTATGTAAAGGCTGCCATAGACTGCGGTCTTTCCATTCTCGGTTTTTCGGATCATGCGCCTTTTCCGGATACGGACTTTGGGCTTCGGATGGTTTATGAAGAACTGGATGATTATCTTTCCTGCATTGATACGATGGCTAACAGATACGGCAATCAAATCACACTTCAAAAAGGGCTGGAGATTGAGTATTTACCGCAGTATAAAGGCTATTATGAATGGCTGCTTACCGAAAAGAAACTGGATTATCTGCTGCTTGGAGAACATTTTTTCTATTCGGGGAACGGAGATTTCTGCAATGTTTTTAATGTGACGACCATTCCCGACACCACCTGCTATCTTGATTATGCAAAAGCTGTCACCGATGCCATGAAAACAGGACTTTTTAAAATGGTGGCTCACCCCGATATCTTTTTAATGAATCCTTATGCATGGGACAATAATTGTGAAAAGGCAGCCGATTCCATTATTGAGACTGCTCTTATAACCAATACAATTTTAGAGTATAACGCGAACGGATTAAGACGTGAGAAAAAAGAATATCCTGACGGGATACGGCATCCGTATCCACATGATAATTTCTGGAAAAAAGTTTCCGAAACGTCAATAGAAGTGATTGTCGGTTCCGACTGCCATACTCCGGAATTGCTTTGGGATACGACAGTGGAAACCGCATACAGAAATCTTGCTTCTTTTGGTATTACACCAATTCATACCATCTAATTTCGAATTGCATCTTTCATGCTTTTCACATATTCTGCGACGTACGGCACACAATCCTTTCGCTTCTTTTGCAATCTGTATGTACGGAAGATTAGGTGCAATGACTCCCTTTGACGGTGATGCTTTTTTAACCTCGCAAATAAAACTGATACCGTCTTCTAAAAGGGCTTCCCTAAAACTCTTTTTTACAATCGGTGGCAAAGATTCTGCCATATTATTCATGCATTTGTCTCCGCAATAAATTCCGGCACCGGGACAAATTCTGCTTCTTTTCCGTTCATAACAAGGTCTGCCATCTGTTTCAACTCAAATTCCGCTTTATGGTACGAGGTTTCTAAATCTTCAACCCTTGCCCCCGCAATCAGAATAATATCCTACAAGTCCCCCTGTAAAGGATGGCTGTCCTTTGATTCGCGGACTTTTGTTTTCTGCAAGAATCTTGCGGAGCAGTTCTCTCGGATGTTTGATATTTTCCGTAATCGTCGTATTGGAGCGAATGGTGACAGTTCCTCGAAATAATCTTCCTGTGATGCTATTTTCTTTGCCGTTTCCAAATCCGGATACATCTTTCCACTCCTTTCTCATATAAAAAAAGTCCCTGACAGATAAAACTCTGTCAAGGACGATTCAACATTGTAATCGCGGTGCCACCTTGATTCACTACAAATGTAGTGCGCTTAGCAGGATACTGACATATCCCCGGCATCTTACGTGTGCCAGACGTCACAGAATACTCGACAAAACGTCTTTGACTGTGCCCTCCGTGGTCCATTTAATAGTCTGCGTTCGACCCGGTTCTCAGCCATCCTGATTCTCTGTGCGTGCACGAACAATTTTTATCTCCACTTCATCGGTTTAAATTATTAAATTAAATTGAAATACTGCAATGACCTTTTCCTGTCAATATTTTATTTTAAATTTTTCTTAATTAACATTTCTGCTCTTTCTATTGCGGCATCTATATTTTTACAGAAATTTTCTTCTCCGACCAGTTCCGTAAAGCCTGCTTTCTGCATTGCATGCATCGGCTGTTCATTTACATGGGAAAGAATCAGAACAATTCCTTCCTTCTTACATTTATTATAAAGAGCCAGTAACGCATTCATCGCAGTACTGTCAATTGCAGGTACACCTCTCATACGTAAAATCAGGCACTCTGTAAAATCTCTTACAACAATGTCGCTTACCCGGTCTGCCGCACCGAAGAACAGCGGTCCTGTAATCTCATAAACGCGAATTCCTTTGGAAATCTTTCTCAAGTCTTCCTGCTCTTCCAGATAACTCCAACTCTTGACACCTGTTTCATCACTCATCCGCTTCATAAACAGCAAGCATGCCAACAGCATACCAATCTCAATCGCTACAACAAGGTCAAACGCAACCGTCAGCACAAATGTTGTGACAAGTACTGCGATATCACTTTTGGGTGCTGTTTTTAACAGATTCTTAAACGTTCTCCATTGACACATATTATAAGCAACCATAAAAAGAATCGCTGCAATTGTCGGCATCGGAATCAGTGCCGCGTACGGCATTAATACAACAAGTACCAGTAACAGTACTGCTGCGTGTACCATTCCGGCGACCGGAGTCCGACCTCCGTTCTTTACATTGGCAGCAGTTCTTGCAATTGCGCCGGTTGCCGGAATGCCGCCGAACAATGCAGAAGCAATGTTACCGGCTCCCTGTGCAATCAGTTCTGTATTGGAATCATGTCTTCCGTTAATCATTCCGTCTGCTACCACGCAGGACAGCAGGGATTCAATTGCTGCCAAAATCGCGATTGTAAGCGCATCCGGGAGAATGCTCTGAATCATTTTAAAATTTATCGCAGGCATCTGGAAAGTGGGTAGTTTATTGCTGATGGTATATAAATCACCAATGGTATTTACGTTAAGCGGCAAAAACCGTACCATACAGATTCCGACAATTACCGCAATCAGGGAAGCCGGAATCTTTTCCGTCAATTTCGGAAAAAGAATCAGGACTGCCAGACATACAATACCGACAATCAGCGCATCCACATTCATTGTGGTAATCCCGGCCGCAAAGGCTTTCACCTTTTCCATTGTTTCAATGGTTGGCATTCCCTGCGGATAAGTTACCCCAAAGAAATCCTTTAACTGTCCGATTACAATTGTTACGGCAATACCCGAAGTAAAACCCGTTGTAATCGTAAATGGTATAAATTTTATCAGCGAGCCGAATTTACAGACTCCCATGATAATCAGAAAAATGCCGGCCAATACCGTTGCCAGTATCAAGCCCTCCATTCCGTTTCTTGCAACAATCCCTGCTACAATCGTTGCAAATGCCGCTGTCGGTCCTGCTATCTGTACCTGACTGCCGCCAAGTGCAGAAATTACAAAGCCTGCCACAATTGCTGTATAAATACCCTGCTCCGGTCCTACCCCGGATGCAAGTGCCAGGGCAATTGATAACGGCAAGGCAATAATTGCCACAATAATTCCCGCTACAACATCTTTTACAAACTGTTCTTTCGTATACCCTTTTAAGGTCTTTAACAACATCGGTCTCATCTTATGTATTTCCCTTTTCTTTTAAATCTTAATTTTATCTCGTCTTTGCTTTACTGCGCAGTCTCTCCAGATTATCCAGCGCCGCATGTAATGTCTCATCCTTCTTTGCAAAGTGGAAACGAATATAATTATGAACATCTTCCTTAAAGAAACTGGAACCCGGAACTGCTCCGACACCAACTTCTTTTGCAAGCCACTCACAAAATGCCACATCATCCGTTACGCCAAATTCTGAAACATCCATTAATACATAATATGCTCCCTGTGGCTCCGTATAAGAAAATCCCAGTTGCTTCAGCCCACCGGTAAAAAGTTCTTTCATGTGTGTGTAATGTGCCTGTAAGTCACGGTAATACTCATCCGGGAAGTTTAATCCCGTTACCGCCGCCTCCATAAGCGGTGCTGCAGCACCGACTGTCAGAAAATCATGCACTTTCTTAACCCGCTCAACTATTTCGGGAGAAGCAATGACATATCCAAGCCTCCATCCCGTAATCGAATATGTTTTGGAGAGAGAGTTGCAAATAATCGTTCTTTCCCGCATTCCGGGCAAAGTTGCAAGATATGTATGTTGATACGGTTCATAAATGATATGTTCATACACCTCATCCGTGATTACATAGCAGTCGTACTGAATTGCCAGTTTGGCAATAATCTCAAGTTCTTCTTTTGTGAAAACCTTTCCGCAAGGATTGGACGGATTACAAAGGATTAATGCCTTAGCTCCCTTCTTAAAAGCATCTTCCAAAAGATTCGGGTCAAAAGAAAATGCAGGCGGCACCAGTGGAATATAAATGGGCTCTGCCCCTGATAAAATTGCATCTGCTCCGTAATTTTCATAGAACGGTGAAAATACCGCCACTTTATCTCCCGGATTGACAATCGACATCATGGAAGCCATCATTGCCTCCGTACTTCCGCATGTCACAACAATTTCTTTGTCGGGATCCACCTTCATGCCCGAAAAATGCTCCTGCTTTTTGGCCAGTGCCTCTCGGAAATTCTGCGCTCCCCATGTCAGGGCATACTGATGTGGTCCTTTATCGGCAACTTCTTTCAGTCTGTCCGTAATCTCTTTCGGAGGATCAAAATCCGGAAATCCCTGTGAAAGATTAATCGCTCCATGTTGAAGAGAAATTCTTGTCATCCTGCGAATTACCGAATCCGTAAAGTTTTCTGTCCTTTTACTCAATTCCCTCATATTTTTTTATCCTTCCATCTTTTGTTTTTACTCATAAAAAGAAAACTTTTTCACATACTATTAACAAAGAAACCAAATTGTATTAAAGGAAGTAACTGCATCATGAAAAAATTCATTTTATTATCTGCTGTTTTTTGTATCTGCACCATGTTTTTGCTAATCGGCTGCGGTACATCACACAACAACGACACTCTGTCGGAATATGAGACCGTAGAAGGTACGATAACCGAATTATCCTCTGACAGTTTTACCTTAAAAACAGCCAAAGATCGATACTATTTTATTACTTTATCCGAAGAAGCAGCCAATCAGGAAATATTGAACGGTCTTTCTGCCGATTCTGTTGTTCGGGTTACCTACAGCGGTTCTTTAGAAGACGGAGATGCAGTCGCCTCTTCGATTACTTTAACCCCATAATCAAAATTGCAATTATCATAATCGGAATGATATAGGTCACATAAAACCGTAAGCCCCTCGGAAATTTTATGCCTGTTCCTTCATTGGCTTCTTCTAAATACGCATCAAATCCCCATCCGTATTTTGTTACACAGAAGAGTAAAAAGATTAAGGAGCCGATTGGAAGCAGAAGATTGCTTACGATAAAATCCTCTAAGTCAAGCACTGTGCTGCCCGCACCACGTGGCGCAAACCCGCTTAATACGTTAAATCCGAGCACACACGGCATAGATGCTGCCAAAATAAAAATTCCGTTAATAACAGCAGCCTTTTTTCTGCTCAGATTCCATTTATCCATACAGCATGCAATGATATTTTCAAATACTGCAATAATCGTTGAAAATGATGCAAATGTCATAAAAAGGAAAAACAGGCTTCCCCATAATCGTCCGCCGGTCATAGAGGTAAATATATTGGGCAATGTAATAAAAACAAGTTCCGGACCGGCTTTCGGATCAACTCCGAAAGCAAAACATGCCGGAAAAATGATTAGCCCGGAAGTAATGGCAACAAAAGTATCCAAAATGGCAATTCTTAGAGATTCTCCCAGTAATGTGTGCTCTCTTCCCATATAACTTCCGAATATTTCCATGGAACCGATACCAAGACTTAAGGTAAAAAATGCCTGGTTCAATGCAGCAATGATGACCTGAAAGATTCCTGTTTCTTCTACTTTGTTCCAATCAGGAATCAGATAAAACTTAAGGCCTTCCATTCCACCTTCCAGCAAAATACTGTGTCCTGCCAAAACAACAATCAAAATCAGCAATCCAAGCATCATTGGTTTGCTGATTTTTTCTACTCCGGACTGTAGTCCCATTGAGCAAATCAGAAATCCGGCAATAACAATTACTGCCATCCAGAACGTCATCATTCCGGGACTTGCAAGCATACCGGTGAATTCTCCGGCCACTGCCTCCGTATCAAGCCCCGTAAAATCTCCTTTTAAAAATTTATAAAAATAACAAAGCATCCAGCCTGCAACCGTCGTATAAAACATCATCAGCATGTAATTGCCAAAGAGTGCCGCATATCCGTGCAGATGCCATTTGCTCCCCGGTTTTTCCAGTGTCTCATAAGCACAAATGACGCTCTTTTTACTTGCACGTCCGACAGCAAATTCCATTGTCAACACCGGAACCCCTACCGCAATCAAGAAGAACAGATAAAACAGCACGAAAAAACCTCCACCGTTTTGTCCTGTTACATATGGAAACTTCCACACATTTCCGATACCGATGGCACACCCTGCCGAAATCAGGATAAAACCAAGCCTCGATTTAAAATTTTCTCTTTTCATATGAAATCCCTTACATTGTTTATTTTTGCTGTTCTTCATTATATCTGTTTCGCAGTACCATGTAAAGGAAGTTCTTCTCAATTTCCGTTAGCCGGATTATCAAGCACCGTTCCGTCCTTAGTAAAACGAGAGCCATGACACGGGCAGTCAAAGGAATGTTCTGCCGCATTCCATTTTAAGGCACAGCCCATATGAGGACATCGTTTTTTTGAAAAAGTAAGCAAATTTGTTATGGCCTCATAGCCGTTTATCAGAAGCTGCGGCTTCATCATATTTCTGGACGGACAAAAAACTGCCGCATAAGGATTTTCTTTTCCCATAATAAGATCACACAAAATCATAGCTGCCGCCATGGAGGAAGTCATTCCCCACTTGTTGAATCCTGTTGCAACATAACATCCCGGCATATTCGGAGAATATTCTCCGATATACGGAACGGAATCCAGTGTCATACAGTCCTGTGTTGCCCAGTAGGCGATTTCTTCCGCTTTCGGATAATAACGGTTTGCAAATTTCCTCAGTTCCTGCCAGTTTCCTCCATTCTTTCCTGTCCTGTGATCTCCGCCTCCGATAAAAAGCAGTTCTCTGTAATTGCGGAAAGACATTCCGCACATTGCCTCATCCACATACATGCCATTAAGCTGCTGCCCGCCTTTTAATGCAATCACATAAGAACGATGCTGGTACATTTTCAAAAAATAGAGTCCGTGTTTATTATCAATCGGAAAATGTGTCGCAAAAATCACCCTGTCAAACAGAATTTCCCCACAATCCGTTTTGGCCATATGGGGTTTTAGTTCCGTCACAAAAGTATTTTCATAAATGTTCAAATTCTCCGCAATTTTTGCAACAAATTTCAGCGGGTGAAACTGTGCCTGCTTTTCAAAAGCGACTGCTCCCGCAACCGGAAAAGGTAAATTTGTCTGTTCGTAGAATTTTGCAGAAAAGCCAAGTGTTTCAAGCGCTTTCATTTCCTCTTCCAGTTTTTGCCTATGATTCAGGGAATAAACATAAGCAGGTTTTGTTTCAAAATCGCAGTCAATTTTCTCGGAAAGAGTCCGAAACATCTGCAATGCTTTCTGGTTGGCATCAAGATACTGCTTTGCCTTTTCTTCCCCCGCTTTCTTTAAAAGCTGTCGGTAAATAAGACCATGTTGGGAAGTAATCTTTGCCGTTGTGTTTTTCGTGATTTTGCCACATATACTGCCGCCTTCCGCCAATAGATAGTCAATGCCCTGTTGCTGTAAGAAGTAGGCGCATAGAATTCCTGCCATCCCGCCTCCGATAATTAATACATCCGTTTTTTTCGTTCCCTTGAGGCTTTCAAAATGCGGCATATTGCTATTTTCCGACCAAATTGAATCCATAAAAAATCCCCTTAATTTTCATAACGGTAATAATACCCGTAGTATATGAAAATTAAGAGGAATTATACGTTCTTTACCGGTTTGTTTCTTTTGTAAAGTAAAACACAAGCATCAATACTGCGGCAGCAATAAACGGAATAGCTCCGATGATACCCGTCGGTGCCGGTCCGATAAACGGATTGCCGCCGTCTGTTGTGAAATACATTCCGATTGCCGCAATACTGTTAATCGCACCATGTCCCAGAATTGCCGGAATGCAGCTTTTTGTCTTCATGGTAACATAAGACAGGAAAATTCCCATTACAATGCAGAATCCACACATTGCCGCAATTCCCGTAAACGGGAATCCCGGATAACCTACTCCGTAATTATGTCCGATTGCAGTCAACGGTGCATGCCACAATCCCCAGATGATACCATTTATCAGCAGCATCGGGATTGCCGGAAGTTTCTTCGACATCTTCGGCAACAGATATCCTCTCCAGCCCCATTCTTCACCAAAGCAGGTAATAAAGTTCAGAATCGGTCCAAGAAGCATTGCCTGTATGGCCTGGATAATGAGCAGGGTCGTTAACGGCATGGAAGAAAGTTCTGTAGCGGCTCCTGTCGTTTCCAGCGTCATCTTCATGTAGGTGCAATCCGAACTGAAATGACTCGGGAAAATCAAAAAATATACAACTGCGCCAAGAATCGTCAGAATACCCGGTCCGAAATATGCCAATACATAAAACTTCATATTTCCTTTAAAATGCGGGCGTAACCATGAATCCTTAAATCCTTCTTTGGTAAGTAATCTTGTTAACAACACGCCAAGTGCCGGGAAAAACATAACCACTCCAATCAACAACTGCGTAAGCATACCGGCTCCCTGTCGCACATTATCCGTATCAGCCGCCGGATAAACGATACCAAAACAGTATCCGTATGTTATCAGAAAAGTAATTCCCAAATAAATAAGTATTCTTTTCGTTTCCAATTTCTGATTTGTTTCATCCATTCCTGTTTTCCTCCACCATTATTTACACTTTACGGCAGTGCCGTACGCAATCACTTCAGCAGCACCCTGCATAACAGACGATGAACCGTAACGCATATTTACGACTGCATCCGCACCCAATGCCTCGGCTTCTTCTACCATACGTTTTACTGCAATCTGTCTTGCGGTATTTAACATTTCGGTGTATCCTTCAATCTCTCCACCTACCAGAGTCTTCATACCTGCCATGAAATCTTTTCCGATGTTTTTGGAATACACTACGGTTCCCTTCACTATTCCCAAAGCCTCAATTTCCTTTCCCGGAATAT
This sequence comes from Lachnospiraceae bacterium, assembly GCA_029007885.1. Lineage (GTDB taxonomy): Bacteria > Bacillota > Clostridia > Lachnospirales > Lachnospiraceae > RGIG8767. The sequence continues at coordinate 24,183 of JAQXIR010000150.1, forward strand.
AATCAATATTTACTAGCTGCATCCTCTTCTCCTCCTTCAATTTGTTTGATTCTTTCTTTCAAAGCCATCAAGATGCCAACAATGATAATTAATGGAATTGTTACAAAAATGATTAGAACCGGCAACGGTATCGGATCCGTACCGGATGCCCATATCATCAGTCCAATGATGGCTGCCATAAGCAGAATCATAACAATAGCCGCCATAATAGGAGCCTTTCTTTTCCTGTCTACGTGTTCCACGTTCATAAATTTCACTCCTTCCCTCTCCATTTCTTCCATCTGTAACAGATATTTTTCCGTATCTATCGATGTAAATTGCTCACCACTTTCTTCCAGTAATGTACAGATGGATTTTTTCTGTTTTAGATTTTTTTCTTCTCTATCCAGAAAAATAGTATGGCGTCGCATGCAATCCTCCAATGTCAGATAACCCGCTTTCAGTTTCAGGATTTCTTCAATGGGAACAGACAGTTGCCTTAACAATTTAATTTTTCGAAGCATCATGACATCTTCGTCGGAATATTCCCGATATCCGTTTTCTGCGTTCCGGTTCGGAGCAAGTAACCCCTTCTCTTCGTAGAATCGAATATTCTTCTTCGTAATACCGACCAGTTCTTCTACTTTGTTAATTCTCATATCAACAACTCCCTCTGCCAAAGATTGCATTTGTCTGCCTGTGCATAAACAATAAACCTTCCACCTTATGGAAGGTCAAGCAGTTTTGACTATTTTTTAAATTTTATTTTGCATAGCGCGATTATATATGGGAAACTCTAAATAACGATAGGAAATCCGGCTACTGTATGATACACTGATGTTAATAGGAAGCTTAATCCCAATCCTTAAGAAATGGAGAAAACAATGAAAAGAATATTAGACTGTCACGCATCTGATTTTGAAAAGATGACAAAGGAAAATCTGTTAAACGCCATTGCTGCCGCAGAAGGACGTACCATTGCCTGTGAGACAATCGGTACTGTTATGCCGATGCTTGGTGATGTTTCAAATGCGGAACTTGCTGCCGCAATGGGGGCTGATATTCTTTTACTAAATATTTTTGATGTGCAAAACCCTGTTGTATATGGAATTCCCAAAACAGAACCTTGTGACATCGTCCACCGCATTAAAGAACTGACCGGGCGTCCTGTTGGTATCAATTTAGAGCCGGTTGAACAATCCCCTTCCTCCGAGAGTGTTTCCGAAGACCTTTGGGCAATTACACCCGGTCGTAAAGCAACTTTAGAGAACGGGAAACTTGCTGCAGATATGGGAGTAAACTTCATTTTGTTAACAGGGAATCCGGGGACCGGTGTAACGAATACCGCAATCACCCAGACATTATCTGTCTATAAGAAGGAACTTGGCAATCGGCTGATTCTTGCCGCCGGTAAAATGCACGCTTCCGGAATTCTTACAGAAGCGGCAGAAAACATTCTGACCAAAGAAGATATCAAAGAATTTCGGGATGCCGGTGCCGATATTATCCTCATGCCCGCTCCGGGCACCGTACCCGGTATTACGATGGAATATGTAAGGGAACTTGTGTCCTATGCGCATTCTCTGGGATGCCTTACCATCACATCCATCGGAACTTCTCAGGAAGGTGCTGACCGTGATACCATCCGTCAAATAGCCTTACTTTGCAAGATGACCGGAACCGATATCCATCATCTTGGAGACTCCGGCTATACCGGAATTGCACTTCCTGAAAATATTCAATCCTACTCGATTGCAATCCGTGGAATCCGTCATACCTATCGCCGTATGGCAGACTCTATCCGCCGGTAGTGCGTGTTGCTTTTGTTACTCCCTTCTTTCTCCCTTGGAACGATACATTGCCTGATCGGCTCTTTCAAAGACCTCTTCTATCGTTTCACCGAGATTCCATCTGACTGTTCCCACGCAGAAATGGATTTTTTCTGTTTGTTGCATGAAGATTTCTTCTACTGCCGGTAAGGAAATGTTCTTGGTGAGAACAATGAATTCATCGCCTCCGAAACGACCGATGATGCTATTTTCACCAAATGCTTTCAGCAAGGATACTGCCATCTCTTTTAATACTTTATCACCATACTGATGACCATATTCATCATTAATTTTCTTAAATCCGTCTAAATCAACTACTGAGAAATAAAATTCGCTTTCCGGAGATTCATCCACATATTCCTGCATTTTTTCAAATGCCGCTTCTTTCCTGTACAATCCGGTCAATCCATCGGTATATGCTTTATGATTCAATAGTTCCTTTTCCATTTTTGCATCATGGATATCTTCAATTCTTCCCATGACACTGGCTATCTTGCCGTTTGCATCCGCGATACTTTTATAATATGTACGCATCCAGCGGTACCCGCCTCCCGAGATGGAAGAAAGATATTCAATGGTTCCTTCCGTTTCTTTCCTGCACGCATTTGCCAAAGTCTGTTGAAATTCCTCTCTGCAACTGCTGTGGACAAACGGAAAACGTTTTTGGTAAACGGAATAATGAGCAATCTCCTTCTGTTTCTTGTTATTCGGAAAGTTATAAGAGAATATCATCAAATCCTGATCCGGATAAAATTCAAACAATAAAGCCTGTGTCGTTGCTTCTAAAATCTTATAACGTTCTTCCTGAATCAGGAAGCTGGTATTCAGTTCCTGTAATTGTCTTATCTTTTCTTCTCTGTCCAACTGATCGCTGATATCCGATATCACTGTCAGATATACAGGATTATCATTGATTCTGTTTTGAAGCGGAACCCCTTTAATCTGAAAGCATCCGATACTGCCATCTGCCCGATATCCACGAATCGTGTAATAGATTTTTTCTACCTTCGGTGCATGTTCCATAATACATTCATAGAATCCTTTTGCATCTTCCTCCAGCAATGTAGAAAAAATATTGTCGATTTTACTTTGATATTCTTCCACTGTATACCCGATGCATTCAAAATAAGCCTCATTCAGATACAGAGCACGTATCGTATCTCCGACTTCAAAAAGGCCGATTCCCACCTTGACATTTTTCAGGACAATACTTAGAATCTCATCAACCTCATCCCCCACATATTGCAGCCGATGATAATCTGTAATCCCATATTCCTCCCAAATACTCTTCTCTCCCATATTCTCTTCCAATCCCAATCCTGCCACAGTGGCATCTTTCTATTTTTGTGCAATAAACAGCACGCCGAGTGTTCCCGGTCCGCAATGACTGGAAATAACGCCTCCGGCTCTTGTCTCCAGAATTTCTTTAAAAATGTGAAGACTCTCCAAGTACGTTCTTACATCCTGTAAAATTTTTTCATCACATCCGGAGTGGGTAATGAAAACCCGATCCGGCTTCGCATCTTTCAATTCTTCTTCCATATCCTTTACATAGGACATGATGACCTTATCAATATTACCGCGATACTTTTTGCCGGGGCTCATCTTACCGTCTGCCACGCTGATTCTCGGGTGTAATTTGAGTGCGCCGCCCGCCATGGCTGCAAGTCCGCTGCATCTGCCTCCGCGATATAAATAGGTCAGTGTATCCACTACAAAACTTGCCCGCACAAGCGGCTTCAATTCTTCTATTCTGTCGGCGATTTCCCGGGCAGTTTTTCCTTCCTTGGCAAGAATGGCTGCTTCTAATACAAGCAATCCGATACCGGTAGAAAG
>JAQXIR010000151.1 GCA_029007885.1 Lachnospiraceae bacterium
ACTGCAATTGTACGGAAGATTTATTGTATCCCTTGCTTCAAACGGAGAGAACCTTGCAATGCGGATTATGGAAAACACCGCAAAACTGTACGGTTATGCGTCTTTGGATGATTTGGAAGAACAACTAAAAGATGCAGAATAAAGATAGGTGAAGGAGGTACTTATGGAAGACAGAACTTTGACAAACACTTTCCCTGAAGGCACGCTTCCGCTCCATGAAAAACGTAACAGTACTAAGGATTTTTCTGCGTGACACTTGAAAAATCCAAGTACTGACGTTTTTCAAGGGCCTTTGCGGAAAAGTGTTTGTTACAGCCTGTCTTCCGCAGTATCTCCTTCCATGCATTTATCCTGCAGGAGTTTGGAGGTATCACTATGTTACAGGAAATACACCCGGCTGCTTATTATGGTTTAAATGATATGGTAAAAATTGAGTGTCAGGATTGTAAAGGATGTTTTGCATGCTGCCACGATATGGGAAGTTCCATTCTTTTAAATCCTTATGACATTTGGCAGTTATCCGTAAACTTAAAAAAGCCGGTAGAATGGCTACTGCAGGAAAAAGTAGAACTCGGCGTGGAAGACGGAGTCATTCTGCCCCATCTTCGCATGCAGGAGAAAACAAATGCATGTGGTTTTCTAAGTGAGGAGGGAAGGTGTGGCATTCACGGATTCAGACCGGGACTTTGCAGATTGTTTCCGCTTGGAAGGGAGTACAAAGACGGAAAGATTTTCTACTTTATTCTGGAAGGAGCCTGTGAGAAAGCTGTTAAAACAAAAATAAAAGTTTCCAAATGGCTGGGTATTGCACAGATAAAGCAGCACGAAACATTTTTATGCACATGGCACGAACTGGTAAAGAAAATGCAGAAGAAGTCAGAGGGCCTTACGGAAGGAGAAAGCAAAGCATGGAATCTGCAGTTTTTGCAGCAGTTTTATCTGACTCCTTATGAAACAGCCGATTTTTATGATGACTTTAACAAGAGGACAGAAGAATTTATGAATATGCTCATTTGAAAAGAATGGATGGGACAGCCGTGATAAAAGTTTTTATTGCCGATACGGAAAACTTAAAAGATGAAAAATTGTTTTACCGGTTCTATCAGACAATTCCTCTTTGGCGCAGAGAAAAGATTGACAGGATGCGGTTTCAAAATGACAAATGTCTTTCTTTGGGAGCGTGGATTCTTTTGCGGGAAGGATTAAGAGAACAGGGGATTCGGGAGAATGAGATAGAGATTGCATATGCAGATGGGGGAAAACCGTATCTCAAAAACAGAACGGGACTTTTTTTCAATCTTTCCCATTCCTACGAACGGGTGATGTGCATTCTTTCCGACCGGGAAGCGGGATGTGATGTTGAGAAAAAGAAGACAGTTAACCCGAATGTTGCGAAACGATTTTTCCATCCGGCAGAATATAAATACATGATGGGACAAAAAACGTTACCGGAAAGAGAAGAAATGTTTTGCCGGATGTGGACACTAAAAGAAAGTTTCGTGAAAATGACAGGGGAAGGAATGAGACGGCCGTTTAATGAGTTTTGTATGGTAATCGGCGAAAATGAAATTGTGCTTGAACAAAACGAAAAACGGCAGGGAAAATACTTTTTTAAAGAGTACCAGCTTGCGGACGGTTACTGTTATGCCTGCTGCTGCCTGTCGTCTGATTTTGAAAATACGGTAAGGAAAGTGGAACTTTGCGAAAACCTTTGAATTCATTGAAAACACAGGGGCAGTATGATAGTATAAAGTATGCTCAAAAGAGTATTGGGTTAGGACAGAATCAGATAAATCGGAGTAATGATTGGGAGGTTCAAATGAAAAAGAGTATTGGGAAAAAAGTGTTGTTCTTAATGGGAAGTCTTGGTGTTCTGTTGGTATTAATCTGTTTCCTTAATTTGGCAGCATTGTCAAATATTGAAAAACTGAATCAGGGAATGGAAAAAACATTTGAGGAGTATCAGGAGGCAGTACAGGCAGGTGATGCCGGTGCGATAGAATCCGCAAAAGAAAACCAGGTATATTTTGCAGAACAGAGTTATTATCGTATATTCGGAACAGAGATTTTTGATTTTGCTCTGATTGTCTTTGTTGTCGTGCTGATGATTATTACCGGAATCATTGTAAAAAGAACAATTGCAGACCCGGCAAAAAGCGCAAGTAAACAGTTAACGGAAATTGTGAAAAAGATAGAAGAAGACAGGGGAGACCTAACGGAAAGAATCCAAACGAAATCAAAGGATGAGATAGGCAGACTTGTTGAAGGAATCAATGAATTTATCAGCCAGTTACAGAACCTGATGCAGAAATTGAAAGAAGAAGCCGACGGGATTATGCAGTCTTCGGAAATGGTTATTAATCAGGTAGATGAATCTAATCAGAGTGCAATGAATGTATCGGCGGCCACACAACAACTGGCAGCAGGTATGGAAGAGGTTGCGGCAACGCTTGAGCAGATTTCAAAGGGAAGTGCGGATGTTCTTTCCCGTGTACAGGATATGGATCAGAGTGCACAGACGGGCTCGAAAAATGTATCAGGTATCAGAGACCGTGCAAGAAATATGAAAGATGAAGCACAAGAGAATAAGAAAGCAGCGATTGATATGTTCCGCGAAGTAGGAACATCTTTAAAACAGGCTGTCGGGGACAGTAGGAGTGTAGAGAAAATCAATGCACTTACCGCTAATATTTTACAAATTGCAAGTCAGACCAATCTGCTTGCCCTGAATGCATCGATAGAGGCAGCAAGGGCAGGAGAAGCAGGAAAGGGATTTGCGGTAGTTGCGGACGAAATCCGTACACTTGCAGATGACAGCCGTGAGACGGCAAGCAGTATTCAGGAAATCAGTGAACTGGTTACTGCGGCTGTAAACAAGCTGGCAGAAGAAGCTTCTAAAATGCTGGAATTCGTAAACGCAGATGTTATCCGGGATTACGACCATTTTGTGGATATTATTGTTCAGTACGAAAAAGATGCTGATGAAATGAATGAGATTTTAAAGGATTTTGCCGACAAAGCAGCAACCATGACAGAAACCATGAAAGCAATGGATCAGGGAATCGGTGATATCAGCGTTACTGTCGATGAGAGTGCAAACGGCATTTCCGGAGTAGCGGCAGATGCAACACAATTAGTAGGTGCTATTTCCAAAATTCAGGAGCAGACAGAAATCAATCAGTCTATATCCAGAAAACTGGAGAGCGAAGTCGGACGTTTTGAAAAGGTGTAGAATTTATGAAAGTATTATTAATAGGCGGAACAGGTACCATCAGTATGGCAATTACAAAAATGCTTGCTAAAACGAACTGGGAAGTATATCTCCTCAACCGTGGCAGCAGGATGGAGGAGATTCCTCCAAATATTCATGTGCTAAAAGCAGACATCGCAGACGAAGAATGTGTTGCAAAACTGCTACAGAACGAAACCTATGACTGTGTATGCGAATTTATCGGATTCTGCAAGGAACAGGTGGAAAGAGACATCAGACTTTTTGCAGGAAAAACCAAACAATATCTTTATATCAGTTCGGCATCCGCTTACCACAAGCCATGTAAAAACTATGTGATTACGGAAGGGACCACACTTGCTAATCCTTATTGGGAGTATTCCCAAAATAAGATTGCCTGTGAAGAAAGGTTGCTGAAAGAATACCGGGATAATGGGTTCCCGGTTACGATTGTGCGTCCGAGCCATACTTATGGCGAACGATCTGTTCCA
>JAQXIR010000152.1 GCA_029007885.1 Lachnospiraceae bacterium
AACATAGTACTCATGCTTCTCATATTCGTCATGCTGGTATTTGGCAGAGGAATTTGTGTGCAAGCAGCACCGGAAGTGACGGAAACGGAAGGAACCGGTAAAATCACAACGGAATCTCTGAATGTACGGAGCGGACCGGGAAAAGAATATGAAGCAATCGGCAAGGTGTATTCAGAAGATACGGTTAAGATTACGGGCAGTACGGACGGCTGGTATCGGATTGTCTATGACGGGTCTGAAGGATATGTTGCGGCAGATTATGTTTCGGCAGATATCGATGTGGAAGAATCACGGGAATTGACTGATGTAGTCGAAGAAACGGAAGAAGAGGAAATTGATACATCCTCCACCGGACTGGCACGCTATAAACTGCCTCTTATTATTCTTGTAGTTATTCTGATTATGATTGTTATAATCTTCATAACGCTGAATGGAATCCGGAAAATGGATGAAGACGACGAAGATGATGATTATGAGGAAGACGATGACGATGACTATGACTATGAAGAGAAAACAGTAAGAAGACAGGTGAAACAGCAACCCCGGACTGTGTATGATTTGAAGAAGGAAATTCCGACTCTGTCGGATAACCCGGATGACTATAGAATTGATATCGATCCTATCTTTTTCGAAGATGAAAAGAAAAGTGACTCCCGTTCAAACAAAGATGAAGATTTGAAACGTGCCATGCAGAAGATAGAAGAACTGCAGCGTGAGATTGAACGGATTAAAAATGAAGAATGAAAAATGAAAAATGCCCGGTTCATTGCGAGCCGGGCGTTTTAGCGTTATTCTATTCTGGCAGTAGATTCCCGTTTGATAAGCTGCGGACGAATCAGGGTTTTGCTGATGGCAATATGATGAATCAGAGAATTTAAAATAACATAGCCACATTTACCAAGTTCAATCCGCTCCTGACGCACGGTTGTAAGAGGAGGATTCAGCATGGATGAAAAAGGAAGATCATCAAATCCGATGACACTGATATCTTCCGGAACACGGAATCCACGTAACTGACACTCTGTAATGACACCGGAAGCAATTAAATCGTTACCGCAGATGATAGCGGTAGCTCCGGCACTTAAAAAACCGGGAACATGATATTTGGCACTATCAGCAACATAGTAACCGAAAGCGGTACACTCTTCATCCACTTCGAGACCATGATTTTGCATACTGTTATAAAAAGCTTCCTGACGCTGCTCGGAAACCATAGAGTGTAGGGAACCATTCAGAAAGGCAATTTTACGGTGCCCCAAGATGTATAAATGGTCAACAGCCAAATCGATTCCTTCATAATTATCACTTCCGATATAGCAGACATTCGGATTCTTTTTGATGTAATTATCAAAAAGCACGGTGGGCATTGTTGTATGCTCCAGCTGTTTCATCCATTCATCATGGAGTGCAAATCCGATAAGAAAGGCTCCGCAATAACCATTTCTTAACATGAAAGTATCATATTTTTCAGAAAGCTGAAAAGACGGGGTCACCGGAATGAGGTCAACATCCCATTTGTGACGAAATGCATTCTGCTTAAAACCAAGAACAATGTCATAACCAAACTGATTTTCTGTATCATATTCCATATTTTCAATGAAAATGCATAGTTTACGATGTTCTTCTTTCTTAGAACGCTTTGTGGAATACCCCATTTCAACGGCAGTATCCAAAACAATCTGACGAAGTTCATCACTGATATCACTGGCGCCGTTTAACCCTTTTGATACTGCACTGACAGAAATTCCAAGCCGGTTTGCAATATCTTTAATTGTAGCCATACGAATCCTCCAAATACACAAATCTTTGCTTTATTTCTTATTATATAAGAGACGGCTTGCGTTTACAAGGAAAGAAAGAAAAAGTTTCGAAAAAAACAAGAAATTTCATGTAATTATATACAAAAAGCACAGAATGAAAACAGTAAAAGTGAAAAAAAAACCTATAAATGAGATAAAATCTTTGACAAAATGCAAAAAAAATTATAGAATTAATTCAGATGCGAAAATTTACTAAATATTAGGAGATAAAATTTTGGAGGCGAAGAAGTTAACCAGAGGGGCAGGCATCCTGTTGGCTGTTACAAGTTTGCCGTCTTCCTACGGAATTGGAACTTTGGGGAATGCAGCCTTCCGTTTTATCGATCTTCTGGTTGATTTGAAACAGAGTTACTGGCAGGTATTACCGATTGGTCCTACCAGTTTCGGGAATAGCCCGTATCAGTCACTTTCGGCATTTGCAGGAAATCCCTATTTGATTGACCTAGACGATCTTGTAAAGGACCATTTACTTTATGAGAAAGAGATCAGAAGTTTCAATTGGGGGAGCAGCAATACCAATATTGATTATGCCAAATTATATCGGAACAGACGAGAAGTTCTCCGGATGGCATTTGAACGATTTGATTGTAGCAATGAGGAATTTCTGCGATTTATCAAAGATAAGAGTTTTTGGCTGGATGATTATGCGCTGTTTTTGGCACTGAAGAGACATTTCGGTGATAAGGAATGGCTCAGTTGGGAAAAACCGTTACGAAACAGAGACGAAAAGGCATTGGAGCATTATCGGATAGAACTGAAAAAGGAGATAGCTTTTTACCAGTTCTGTCAGTTTGAATTTTATAAACAGTGGAATGAATTAAAACAGTATGCCAACCGAAAAGGGATCAAGATAATTGGCGACATCCCGCTATATGTAGCACTGGATAGTGCAGATGTCTGGGCAAACAGGGAATTGTTTCAACTCGAGCCGGATGGTACGCCAAAGGGCGTTGCGGGAACACCACCGGATGCATTTTCTACACAAGGTCAGATTTGGGGAAATCCCATTTATGATTGGAAAGCAATGGAGGATAATGATTTTTTGTGGTGGCAGAGACGAATTAGGGAAAATACTTCCTTGTTTGACATCATCAGACTGGATCATTTTCTTGGGGTTATCCGCTATTATATGGTTCCTTATTATGCAACTTCTGCGGGAAACGGGAAATGGTATAAAGGTCCCGGGAAGAAGATGGCGGATGCCATCGCACAGGCAGCACAGGATACGGAAATTCTTGTAGACGATTTCGGTGCTAAGAACATTATTCCGGGTGTCAAAAAGTTGATGTCGAAGATGGAATGGGCA
>JAQXIR010000153.1 GCA_029007885.1 Lachnospiraceae bacterium
GGTAGAGGTAGGAAGAGAATTTCGACTTTCCGCAGTAAGCGTGGATGATCCGAAAAAGGAAGCTTCGATCACGATAAGGATTACGGGCAATGGCGTTTATCCGGTATCGGCGTCTCTTGCACTTGACTCCATTAAGGATGAAAACGGCTATCGCGAATACAATATGAAAGCAACCCTGACATATACGAACGCAACCTCGGACAGTGATCCGGCTTTGTTTGACTGGAAAATGCCGGAGAAGATGCCGGCGGGCGCTACTTTTAATGAAAAGACAGGGGTTTTGACAGTAACATCACAGGCAAACGGATGCCATTTTGATATTTATGTGGTTGCAAAAGAAACAAATGCCCAGGGAGAGAAAGTCATCTCCAATACACTGGCAATCGATGTGACGGACGTACCGGAGTATTCGGTGGGACCGTCTATTAAGGTAAGTGTTATGAGCAAACTGCAACGCAACGGTTATGTAACGCCGACCGTTACGTTTAGGAATGCGACACATTCCTCTTATACATACACATGGGAAATAGAACCGGCTGATTCCGATTGGGGAAAAGCAGAGAAAAATTCTTCGTTTGACCTTGTTTCCTTCTCAAACAATCTGACCTATGATGAGAATTCCGTAAAACATACGGTGGAAACGGGAACTTCCGGGCGAACGGCAACAATTTGCTGTTCTAAGAAACTAAATTGGAAGGGAACATATCGGTTTATCTTAAATGTAACGGCAACCGATACAAAAACGGGAGAAGTTCTGACAGCAGATCCACAGTATATATTAATCGGACCGGTAACTGCAACTCTTTCGCCGGTTACTTATTCACCCGGAAAGAACCAGACTTCACCATATCCGCAGGAACAGTTGGAAAAACTGACTACCGGAGCATATTTGACAAAATCCGATAATTACAGATGGTTTGACGTACAGTTTGAATATCTGGATACCGATACGATAGGATGGCCTTATACGTTAAATCATCAGTACAAATATTTCAATGCAGAAGGCTTGCTTGCAAGCGGACAGGGACTTCGAACGATTGGAGACGATAACTGGCGCGGATGGACTGCATTTGTTGCAGATTTGAATGTGATGAAAACCGCAAATCGTCCTACAAAGATTAATTATGTGTTGGAGATATCCGACCCGTACGGCAATTCCGTGTTAACGGATACCCGTACCTACTATGTCGATTATGATGCAGAATAGTGAAGTTTAGGAGAACAAATGGAGGCAGACAGATGCTGCACAAGATTGGAAAAAGGAAAAAACTGATATTAATTCCGGCAACGGTTTTATTAACGCTTGCGATTGTAATGGGCATGGTTTATGTAGGCGTACAACCGGTTCTGGCAAAACCGACTCTGCCGGGAGTAGAGACGATAGTGATGGAAAATTCCAATGCAAATCCATATGTGATGCTGGAAATTGTACCGGATAAAAGTAACGCAAGACTTGGCTATTTAATCGGAGGCGAGGAGCCGGTAGACGAGACGGCAAAATCCATCAAAGACATGCCTGTGGAAGAAGAACGTACACTAAGATTTGAGGCGGCGCAAGCAGCAGATTCAGCCGGAACACGTCTTATGATACCTCAAAATCTTGTGGATGCACTTTCTTATTCGCCATATTCTGAGACAAGAACCGGGGCAAAAAAGGTAGCAATCCGAGGTTTGTTTGAGGAAGTCGTACCACCGGCAACAGGAGATTATACAAAGGCAAGGGAAGACGATTTATATGAGAAACTGGGAAGTCTTCCGGATGATAAAGAAACAATTTGGGATGTTATTAAAGCAGATAGAGCCTTATACCGCAGATATGCGACATTCCGTTCGGAAGAGGGCGGAGAAGGAGGCTGGGTCATTCAGTTAAAGCCAATGGATGAAACTGTTGCAATGCCCGCACATCCGGGAAATCTTGGCGGGGATTATGCAGACTGCTATAACTTCCAGTACTTTACGGCACGTGAAGTAGAATATGAGTATATAGAGAGCACGCAAACCGCTGCAGTGCCGTCTCCAAGTGCGACACCGAGTACGGAACCGACACCGAGCACGACACCAACAGAGGGTACAGAACCGACACCAAGCACGACACCAACAGAGGGTACGGAACCGACACCAAGCACGACACCAACAGAGGGTACGGAACCGACACCAAGCACGACACCAACAGAGGGTACGGAATCGACATCAACCCCGGAACCGATGGAAACGGACAGTGTATCGGTTGCATCGGCAGGCAGAGGAAATCTTTTGAAAATCGAAAATGGTGATGAAGATACTGTACATACACTTTCTGTCACAACTACGGCAGAGGAGACAGCAGTACCGGCACCGGCCGTTTCCGAAAACGCAGTTCCAAAGGCAGAGGAACAGAATACAGCTGAAGGAGAAAAGGTGATCCGGTTTATTAATTTTACATCCGGTGACCTTGTATTTATTAAAACAGGTGATATCCTGTCTTACTTTGGAACCATTACCGAAGAAGCGATTTATACGGAAGACGGAACAAAGTATGAACCGGAAGATGAGGATTACAGCAATCTGTATCTTGTACATGAAGCCATTGGTGGTGAAGTTACGGATGAAATGTACTATATTTATTCCGTTGATCAGAGAGAAGATGGTGCATTTACGCTCTCAACATCCTATTTGAAGGAAGAGGCAGATGATTTTGGCGGATATTCCCATATTATCGATAAGGACGGTAATATTGTAGACTCCGACTATAATGGGATTATATTCTATGCAATGAAAGAAAATGCTTCGGAATACTCTTATGACCCCGGAAGCGGCACGTATACGTTCCTTACCGATTACACACAGGAACCGGTCGGAACAGCAACCTATGACGGCGGCTTTACCAATAACGAATGGATTAAGAAAAACGTCTTTGACTTAGAGGACGACCAGATAGAAAATATGGTTATCGATGTTGTTACGGTAACATATAGCGAACTGACGGAAGAACTCTTGGAAAAAGCAGATTTCCTCTATTTTGCGGGGACGGATACTCCATTAGCATGCGCGGACATTCCGGAGGGAATTTCAGAAAGTATTTTACAAAAAGCAAATGACGGTGTGCCGATTGTATTAAACCGCTCTTTATATGAAAATGCAGATGCATTGCCAAACCTTAAACAACTTTCTGCGTGTCTGATGCAGGAGGATGTCCTTCCGGATATTTTTACAGTCAAAACACCGGAAGAACTTAAAAAGACAATTATCGGGTATGATGAGGAATCAGATTCTATAAAAGGAACCGGCTATGTAAAAGCAAACCTGTTTATTTATGATGATGATCAGACAAACGGAAGATATCTGATTTCCAATGATTTCCTGACAACATTTACGGAAGACGAGATTGCTTACGGATATCAGGATATTTTAGATGAGATTGATACAGAAAACTTCTATTTGGAAGTTGCCGGAAAGAAAGAGCGCATTGAGAAAATCGCATCACCGGCTACTGCATTCCGTTATATCATTAACTTCGGTAATCATCGAAACGTTACAAAGACATCTTTAAACATCCTTGATTTGGAACCGTATGATTTTGAAGACTATTATCCGGGAAGCCCGAATCCAAACGGTTCAAAGGTTTATCAGAGTATCAGAACCAGTAGCGGCACAACAACGGTAGATACGATTGAAACAGACAGCATCTGCCTGACGGATGATACGGATATCAATAAAAAACTGAATAAAACAAAATGGATCATTGATAATCTTGCACCGCAGTTTGCGGAATATCCTGATAAGCTTGATGTGACCGTTATGGGAACCAAAGAGTTTATCGGAAAACTCGATGATTTAAATGCATCGTATGACCTTATCTACATTGGTATGGATACCTCTATCATGAATACCGAAATTGTGACGGAAAATGGTAAGAAGAATAAGACAGACAGGACGATTTATAATGATTCTTCCATGAACGGACTCGTATATACCCATGTCGGAGATAAGATTGGAGCAGGATATGGCAGTGAATTTTCGGGATACTACCAACTTTCCGGAAATGATATTACAGCGGATAAACTGCGGGAATTAACAGAATATATTCAAGCAGGATATGCTGTTATTTTGTCCGATGGATTTTTAAACGGAGAGGGAACCAATCTTAGTGTCAATACTGCTAAAGTGGACTCTTCTTCCAACATGTATAAGCTAATTGATGAGGTTGTTCTTGCAAAAGGCGAGAACGGAGAATATCTCTATTACGGCAAGAATGTCAACAGTAAGCAAAACTTTGAAGATTCTTCCCCGGCCGGTGATTCCGTACGGGAAACATTCAGCAGATATCTTGGAATTTCCAAACTGACACTCGTTTACAGCGATGAAGATTTGCCGACAGCATATAACCAGCCGGACGGCACGCAGCAATATATGACGCCGGATAGTGACGGTATTTATCGTCTGCATTACAAAATGAAACTGACCAATGATGCAGCAGTTGAACTTTCCAAAACAAATTATGACTGCAAACTATATGTGGATGTTGACGTCGACGGAAGATATGAAGAAAGCGAAGCACTGACGGGTCTTATCATTACCGATGAAAATGGTACGGAACAGACGTTAGATGCCGATGGAAAATATCATTTAACAGCAGGACATACTTATGATATTTCAAAAGAAGTGCCGGAAGGATATACCGGATTCCTTTCCTGGAAACTTGTATTTTGTCAGAACGGCAGAACGTATAATAACACAGATGATGAGATGTCACTGGTAAGAAGTGCGGTAAGCGGTTATTCGGCAGTTCCTTATTCGGGTGAGAAACCGCTTATCAAAGTTTTGCAGATTACAACAACAAACTTAAATACGAATCTGGACCTTGCAGGAAATGCGATGCAGGCATTGTATGCGGGAGTACAGGATTTTGAGATACAGGTTACCAAAATCGCAAGTGATAAATATATTCTTAAGGACAGAGCATACATGGGTGACATGAGCCATATCGAATATCTAAAGAGTTTTGATATGGTTGTTATGGGATTCTACGACATGTATAGTTTCAAGGCGGGAACGGCACAGCAGTCAACCGATGCGGTTCTGGCAATCAGGGAATATATGCTTTCCGGAAGAAGTATCATGTTTACACATGACTTAAATTCCTTTGTTTTCAATAACTCCGGAAGAACATACTGGGGATATTATGCTAATCGGTACCTGCGGGATATTCAGGGAATGGACCGTTTCGGAAATGTACAAAGCCTCGGCGCAATTCCGGCCGATGAAAAATATCAGTATACTTCTGTTTATGACACTGCGGCTTTGAAAGGTGCAGAAACAGAGAAAATGGGACTCGCGAATGCGATTATTGTTGATAGAAACTTTAAAAGCGGGGTAACTTCGAATACACTGGGTGAGAATGCCAGAAGTGAATCATACGAAATGCGTAATACCAGATATGGCGGAAACAGCAGGGTATCCCAGGTAAACTCCGGACAGATTACCGAATATCCATATAAGATTCCGGAAGAATTTAATGCCAGCAATTCTCATACACAGTATATGCAGTTAAATATGGACACTGACAGCAGAGATGAGAACGGAAATGACGATATTGTAGTATGGTATACGCTTGGCAGAGCCAATAACTGGAACGATAGTTTCTATGCAGCAAATGAAATGGATGTAAGAAATAATTATTTCATTTATAATAAGGGAAATGTAACTTATACCGGAAGCGGTCATTCAAGTGTTTCGAGTGATATGGAGCGAAAACTGTTTGTAAACACGCTGGTTGCTGCGTATCGTTCAGGATTACATGCACCAAAGACGTATTTTAAAGAGGCACAGTGGAAGTCATCGGCAACTATTTCGAGTAAGTATATTCCTTATGATCCGCAGTTGAATGATGGCACGGGAGGTTTCTTAGACAGTACACTACCGGTTAACTTCTATGTTGCAAACAATAACCTGCAAAGGAGTAATGAGAAGATTCATGCGAAGTATTATATCGACGGAACCTCTTCTGATTATGATTTCTATGTAGATGGCAAGTATTATAAGGAAATTGTACCGATTACCTGCAACAGAATTATAGAAGATAATAAGACGTTATCGGAAGTTGCACAGGATGCATCGTTACTTACGAACTACTCCGTGTATACGGAAACATTCTCCTATACAGACCTTGGACTTTCCAATGCAGATGGAAGCATCAGGGAACAGAACAGTGTAAACATCTATGTAAGGCTTGGATGTGATGAACTGGAAAATGTAAAAGATGCTTCAGCTGTTCTTCCGGCAACGGAAAGCATTGCAAAATTAAATGTGGTCTGCACACAGTTATTTGAATTAAAATAAAAGAAAAATGAATGTGACAGATGAATATCATCTGTCCTATTTTTGCATGCGCATGAGTTTCTTCTATATATAATAGAAGGCATAAACTATTAAATTTTTGAAAAAATCCTTGTAAACTCAAAAACTATGGTGTATAGTGAGTGCGTTATCGGCTGTAAAGCAGGCGTTGACTATTAAGAAATCAGGGGAAGAATTTATGGCAAAGTATCTTGTAATAGTGGAATCACCGGCGAAAGTAAAAACAATACAGAAGTTTTTAGGAAGTAATTATGTAGTTGCGGCAAGTAACGGACATGTCAGGGATCTTCCGAAAAGCAGTCTGGGAATCGATGTTGAACATGATTACGAACCGAAATATATTACCATCAGGGGAAAAGGCGATATTCTCGCCAATCTTCGTAAAGAAGTGAAAAAAGCAGAAAAAATTTATCTTGCAACTGACCCGGACCGTGAAGGAGAGGCTATTTCATGGCATCTGTTAAAGGCATTGAAGCTGGAAGATAAAAAAGTTTACAGAATCACATTCAATGAGATTACAAAAAATGCAGTAAAGGAATCGTTGAAGAACGCACGTGAAATCAATATGAATCTTGTGGATGCCCAGCAGGCAAGAAGATGCCTGGACCGCATGGTGGGATATCGTATTTCACCATTGCTTTGGGCAAAAGTAAAAAGAGGATTAAGTGCCGGACGTGTACAGTCTGTGGCACTGCGTATTATTTGTGATAGAGAGGAAGAAATCAACGCATTTATTCCACAGGAATATTGGACACTGGATGCTTCTTTCCGTGTACCGGGCGAGAAGAAAGCATTTCTTGCCAAGTATGTAGGAACGGATGAAAAAAAAGAACTGATTTCCAAAGATGAGGTAACCCGTGCGATAGAAGAAATGAAATCCGGTGAATTTGTTGTAAGTGATGTAAAAAAAGGAGAACGCACCAAAAAAGCACCGCTCCCGTTTACAACCTCTACATTGCAGCAGGAAGCGAGCAAGGTCTTAAACTTTTCCACACAAAAGACAA
>JAQXIR010000154.1 GCA_029007885.1 Lachnospiraceae bacterium
ACAGCTGAACAAAAAACTGGATGTTATTAAAGTAAAAACGTTTGCAGAAGAGATGAGCATCAGTCGTGAACTGATGTTAATTAAAGTGAAATATAACAAGGGAAATCGCCGTGATATTATGGAAACGTGTAGTATTATGGGAGCCCAAATAGTAGATATGTCAAAAACGCATATGATTATTCAGGTATGTGATGTACCGGAACGAACAGCACTGTTCATAAAAATGTTGAATGGAATCAGTATTATTGAAGTAGCCAGAACAGGAACGCTTGCGTTACAAAAATGCGCAGAAACTGAATAATAATGAAATGTTTCATAACTTATAATTATGGCAGGTATACCCTTGTCTCATACGTTGACAACCCACAAAACACTTGCTAAAATGAGGATTGAAATAATTTGACTTCACAAAATGAAGAGGGATAAAACAATGAAAAAGAAAGTTTTTCAGCTTCTTGTTGATAATACATCCGGTGTTTTAAGCAGGATTTCCGGACTGTTTTCAAGAAGAGGATATAATATCGAAAGTATCACTGCGGGCGTAACAGCAGATCCGAAAATTACACGAATTACGATTGTAGCAAGCGGAGATGATGAAATCCTTATCCAAATTGAGAAACAGTTAGAGAAGCTGGTAGATGTTCGTGATATTAAAGAATTAAAGCCACAATCCAGTGTGTATCGGGAATTAGCCCTGATTAAAGTAAAAGTAGGTGCCGAAAAACGTCAGGCAGTTTTGTCGATTGCCGATATCTTCCGTGCAAATATCATTGATGTTTCTAAAGAAGGACTTATTATTGAAATAACGGGAGACCAGGAAAAAATAGATGCATTTTTAAATCTATTGGACGGTTATGAAATACTGGAACTTGCAAGAACAGGAATTGCAGGATTAAGACGTGGTACAGAAGATATTGTGTATTTAGAAACAGAATAAAAATGTGAAAGGAGTCATAAAAAATGGCAAACAAGATTTATTATCAGGAGGACTGTAACTTATCAATTCTGGATGGGAAAACCATTGCAGTCATCGGTTATGGTTCTCAGGGACATGCACATGCGCTGAATGCAAAGGAATCAGGATGCAATGTAATCATTGGTCTTTATGAAGGTTCTAAATCATGGGCAAAGGCGCAGGCTCAGGGATTTGAAGTATATACAGCTGCTGAAGCAGCAAAAAAGGCAGATATTATCATGATTCTTATAAATGATGAGAAACAGGCTGCTATGTATAAGAAAGACATTGAACCCAATTTAGAGCCGGGTAACATGCTGATGTTCGCACATGGCTTTGCAATTCATTTTAATCAGATTATTCCGCCTAAGGATGTAGATGTAACGATGATTGCACCAAAAGGTCCCGGACATACCGTAAGAAGTGAATATCAGGCCGGCAAAGGAGTACCTTGTCTTGTTGCAGTTCACCAGGATGCAACCGGAAAAGCTCTTGAAAAAGCACTTGCCTATGCACTTGCCATCGGTGGAGCAAGAGCAGGTGTACTGGAAACAACGTTCAGAACAGAGACGGAGACTGACCTTTTCGGTGAGCAGGCTGTTCTTTGCGGCGGTGTCTGTGCATTGATGCAGGCAGGATTTGAAACACTTGTAGAAGCAGGATATGATCCTAGAAATGCATATTTTGAATGCATTCATGAAATGAAACTGATTGTTGATTTGATTTATCAATCAGGATTTGAGGGAATGCGTTATTCCATTTCGAATACAGCAGAATACGGCGACTACATCACAGGGCCGAAGATTATTACGGATGAAACCAAGAAGACGATGAAGAAAATTTTAAAAGACATTCAAGATGGTTCATTTGCAAAAGACTTCCTGCTTGATATGTCACCGGCAGGAGGACAGGCTCATTTCAAAGCCATGAGAAAACTCGCATCCGAACATCCGTCAGAACAGGTTGGTAAAGAAATCCGTAAGTTATATAGCTGGAATAATGAAAGTGAAAAACTGATAAATAATTAAGAAAAAATATCCTCCGCATAGTATATTCTAAGCGGAGGATATTTTTAACATTCTTCCAAAAAACGTACCAGACTTGGATTTTCACGATAGTTCTGTTTGCTGTAGGCAAAACCGATTTTCCGGGCAGGGGAGGACGGAAGCAAAGAGAGCTCTTTTAAACTATGATTTTCCAATTCATTTAAAACAAATTCACGGATAACACATGCAATTCCCAAATCTATTTTAGCAAATTCGATTAGTAAATCCATGTTACTAACTTCGATGATATTACTGATTTCAGTTTGATTTTGCAAAAGGTAGGAATCAATATATTTTCTGGTAATATTTTCCTTGTTAAGCATCATGAATGTCGCATTTTTTAGAATAGCTTCCCGCGATAAGGATTCCCGTTTTTTGAAATTATCAAGATAATTTTTCGTTGTTACGAAGACATCATGTATTTCCATAATTGGGTGATAGGTAAGATTCAATTTGTTTTCCGGATAGCCGATTAAACCAATATCAATCGAATGATTTTGGAGTGCTTCGATGGTTTCTGTGGAAGACTGGCAGGAAATCTTTATGCGAATATGGGGATATTTTCTGGTAAATTCCTTTAAATAGGGGAGCAACACATATTTACAAAGCGTTGTACTTACTCCAATCGACAGATGACCGATTCCGAGTTCTGTGGACAATTTAATCTTTTCTTCTCCGGTACGAATACATGTAAAGGCAGTTTGAATCTGTTCAAATAGCATTTCTCCTTCCGCAGTAAGAGTAACCCCTCTTGAATTACGGACAAAGAGAGTGGTATTCAAATTTTGCTCTAACTTAGAAATTGCTTTACTGATAGCAGGCTGACTGATATATAATTCTTTTGCGGCACCGGAAATATTTTTGCATTTTGCCACGGAATAAAAGATATAGTATAAATTTAAATTGCTTTCCATAATAGTCCTTTCACGTTATATTTAGTTATATATATTTATGATAGCATAACATTTAGTTATAGTAAATATGAATAACAAGTATTATGCCACTTTGAAAAGGTTTGCTATAATAAAATCAGTAATCATTTCAGGAGGAAAATAAATATGGGAATGACAATGACACAAAAGATTCTTGCCGCTCACGCCGGTCTTCCGAGTGTTGAAGCCGGTCAATTAATTGAGGCAGATCTTGATTTGATACTGGGTAATGATATAACGAGTCCTGTTGCGATTCATGAAATGGAAAAAATGAAGGTAAACGGTGTTTTTGACAAAAATAAGATTGCACTGGTACCGGACCATTTTGTTCCAAATAAAGATATTAAGTCTGCAGAACACTGTAAATGTGTGAGAGAATTTGCCAGACGGAACGAAATTACCAATTACTTTGAAGTTGGAGAAATGGGAATTGAACATGCATTATTGCCGGAAAAAGGACTTGTCGTAGCAGGTGATGTTGTGATAGGTGCCGATTCCCATACCTGTACTTACGGAGCTCTCGGAGCATTTTCAACCGGAGTTGGAAGTACGGATATGGCAGCCGGAATGGCAACAGGAAAAGCGTGGTTTAAAGTACCGTCTGCAATTAAATTTGTACTTACCGGAAAACCTGCAGAGTGGATTAGCGGAAAGGATATCATTCTTCATATTATCGGAAAAATCGGAGTAGACGGAGCACTTTATAAATCAATGGAATTCACGGGAGACGGTGTTTCCTATCTTTCAATGGATGACCGTTTTACGATTGCCAATATGGCAATTGAAGCAGGCGGAAAGAATGGAATTTTCCCGGTAGATGATTTGACAATATCCTATATGAAGGAGCATTCCATTAAGGAATTCAAAGTTTATGAAGCTGATGAGGATGCTGAGTATGATGAAATCATTACAATTGATTTAACTACTTTAAAACCAACAGTAGCGTTTCCGCATCTGCCAGAAAATACAAAAACAGTCGACCAGATAAAAGAGGATATTGAAATTGACCAGGTTGTAATCGGTTCCTGTACAAACGGAAGAATCGATGATCTTAGAATTGCAGCCGGAATTTTAAAGGGAAGAAAAGTAAAAAAAGGCATCAGATGCATTGTAATTCCGGCAACACAGAATATATATCTGACAGCTATGGAAGAAGGTCTTTTGAAAATCTTTATTGAAGCAGGAGCGGTCGTATCAACACCGACTTGTGGTCCTTGTCTTGGCGGCTATATGGGAATTCTGGCAGACGGTGAGCGTTGTGTTTCTACAACTAACCGCAATTTTGTCGGACGTATGGGACATATCAATTCAGAAATTTACCTGGCTTCTCCGGCAGTAGCAGCAGCAAGCGCCGTTACCGGAAAAATCACATCTCCGGCAGCATTATAGGAAAGGAAAGAAAGTTATGAAAAACGCATACGGAAAAGCAATCAAATATGGAGATAATGTGGATACGGATGTCATTATTCCGGCAAGATACCTGAATTCTTCCGATCCTGCCGAACTGGCACTTCACTGTATGGAAGACATTGATAAAGACTTTACAAAAAAAGTGAAGAAAGGTGATATCATTGTCGCAGAAAAGAACTTTGGATGTGGCTCATCAAGAGAACATGCACCGATAGCCATTAAGGCTTCCGGTATCGGATGCGTCATTGCGGAAACATTTGCCAGAATCTTTTATCGGAATGCAATTAATATCGGATTACCGATTATTGAATGTAAGGAAGCAGCACAAGGGATTGAAGAAGGTGACGAGATAGAAGTTAACTTCGATACGGGAATGATAACGAACATTACGAAAGGCAAGTCCTTTAAAGGACAGCCGTTTCCGGAATTCATGCAGAAGATAATTGATGCACAGGGACTGGTTAATTATATAAACGAAAAATAAAAATAACTTAAAATGGTGGAAGCATGACTTTCACCATTTTATTTTTACCTTTTTCGATACAGATTGAAAAAAACATGGTAAAATGGAAAAAGAAAATTGTATTAAGAACAGGAGTCAGTAAAAAAATGTATGCCTATTTTTACGGGGAGATTACAGAAAAAGAAGAAGATAACATTGTGATAGAAGTCGGTAATATCGGATATAATATCAGAATTGCTCCGGCGCTTTATAATCGCATTCCCCCTGTTGGTGAAACTATAAAGATATATACATATACAAGTGTTAGAGAAGATGCCTTTCAACTTTATGGGTTTTTAACAAAAGAAGATTTAAAACTTTTTAAATTGTTGATAACGGTCAGTGGCATCGGTCCAAAAGGAGCAATGGGACTATTATCCGTTATGGATGCAGATACCATAAAAATGGCAATTCTTTCGCAGGATACTAAAACAATTGCAAAAGCGCCCGGAATCGGTACAAAATCTGCCGGAAGAATTATATTGGAATTAAAAGATAAGATTAAACCGGAAGATTTACTTGGAGAATCAAAAACGGAAACAAAAGATTCTTGCGAAAGTGAAACTGCCGCACAAATCAGACAAGAAGCCACAGAAGCACTGGGAACCCTCGGATACAGCGTTTCAGAAGTGTTTCGTGTACTTCGGAATATTGAAATTTCGGAAGAAACAAAAGTGGAAGATGTTATAAAAGAAGCTTTAAAAAGAATGATATAGCAGAGGAATAAAATGGATAGAATAATTGAAACAAGATTATTGGAAGAAGACAGGAAAACAGAGCATAGCCTCAGACCTCAGTATTTAAAAGACTATGTCGGACAGGAAACAGCCAAAAAGAATCTAAAAGTATATATTGATGCAGCAAAGCAAAGAGGAGATTCCTTGGATCATGTATTGTTTTATGGCCCTCCCGGACTTGGGAAAACGACACTTGCCGGAATTATTGCAAATGAAATGGAATCCAATTTAAAAATAACAAGTGGACCGGCGATTGAAAAACCGGGAGATATGGCTGCCATTATCAATAATCTGAAAGACGGTGATATCCTGTTTATCGATGAAATCCATAGGCTTAACAGGCAGGTTGAAGAGGTGCTTTATCCGGCCATGGAAGACTTTGTAATCGATATCATGATTGGCAAAGGACAAACGGCAAAATCTTTACGTATAGATGTTCCGCATTTTACACTTGTCGGTGCTACGACACGCGCAGGACTGTTATCGGCACCGTTAAGAGATCGTTTTGGAGTGATTCATCGCCTGGAATTCTATACAGTGAATGAACTGAAAACAATCATATTGAATTCTGCAGAATTGCTGGGGGTTACGGTAGAAGAAGACGGTGCTCTTGAAATGGCAAGAAGAAGCCGTGGTACACCGCGAATTGCAAACCGGATTTTAAAAAGAGTACGAGATTTTGCACAGGTAAAGTATGATGGAATCATAACAAAGGAAGTTGCTTCAACCGCATTAGACTTGCTGGATGTAGATAAACTCGGACTTGATATGACAGACAGAAGACTTCTGATGACTATGATAGAAAAATTTAACGGAGGACCGGTAGGATTAGATACTTTGGCTGCTACCATCGGCGAGGATGCGGGTACCATTGAGGATGTTTATGAGCCTTATCTGTTAATGAATGGTTTCTTAAACAGAACTCCAAGGGGAAGGGTTGTAACGGAATCGGCATACCGCCATTTAGGTCTTGAAATTCCGATATAGTTTGATTATAATTAAAAGCGTGTATAATAATTCGTTTTTGTGGCGATTTGCAGTACTTACGGGGGATACGGAGGTATAGAATATGGCTTCTAAAACTGATACGGAAGTGATCATCGGCGGTAAAGTTTTTACGTTATGTGGATATGAAAGCGAAGAATATCTCCAGAAAGTTGCATCATATATCAATGCTAAAATGGCAGAATATAATAAAATTGACAGTTATCGTAAACAGTCGATGGATATGCAAAATGTTCTGATGCAATTAAACATAGCAGATGATTATTTTAAAGCTAAGAAAAAAATCGCATCCATGGAAGAAGAACTGGAGGCGAAAGAAAAAGAGATTTATGATTTAAAGCATGAATTGATTGCTACGCAAATTAAGTTGGAAACAAATGAGAAGAATCTCAAAACAATGAAAGAAGAGAATCACGAGAAAGATAAAAAGATTATCCGTCTTGAGACGGAATTGAAAGAACACAAATAAGGCTGTCTTAGACAGCCTTTTACTATCTAATCATAAAGGATTTTGCATGAATAAGGAAGAACACTTTATCAAAACAGAATTACTTGCACCCGCCGGAAATTACGAGTGCTTACAGGCTGCTTTTGCGGCAGGGGCCGATGCGGTTTATCTTGCGGGAAAGCAGTACGGAGCACGCGCATTTGCAGCTAATTTTGAAACAGATGAATTGATAGAGGCATTACGTTATGCACATCTTTTGAATAAAAAAATCTATCTTACTCTAAATACATTAATAAAAGAATCGGAATTTGCAGAAATTTATGATTTTATTCGGCCCTATTACGAAAACGGTCTTGATGGAATTATTATACAGGATTTGGGGTTAATCCCGTTTTTAAAAGAATACTTTCCTAACTTAGAATTGCATGCGAGTACCCAGATGACGGTAAATAATTGGAGAAGTGCAAAATTCTTAAAAGAATCCGGAATCAAAAGAGTGGTTCCGTCAAGAGAACTCTCTTTGGATGAAATCAAAGAAATAAAGGAAAAAGCGAATGTTGAAGTGGAAACATTCATTCATGGAGCATTATGTTATTGCTATTCGGGACAATGTCTGTTTAGTTCTTTCCTGGGAGGACGCAGCGGAAACCGAGGAAAATGTGCGCAGCCATGCAGATTGCCTTACCGGATAAAAATCGATGGCACCTGCCAATCAAAAAAAGGAGAACAATATCCTCTAAGTTTAAAAGACTTATGTACAATCAATCAAATCTATAAACTTCTGGACAGTAGAATTGATTCTTTCAAAATTGAAGGAAGGATGAAGAGTCCGGAATATGTCGCCGGGGTTACTTCGGTCTATAGAAAATATATGGATTCTTACTATGCGGGAAAAAGACCGGAAATTGCGAAAGAGGATCTTTTCCTACTCAACCATTTGTATATCCGTTCCAACATGAAAGACGGTTATTATTACCGTCATAACGGAAAAGATATGATTACTCTGAATTCTCCTTCTTATCAGGCAAATGATGAAAAATTAGTATCTTTGCTGCATGAGAAGTATTGTACAAATACTCCCAAAATCCCGATATGTGCAACTGTACAGATGCATGTATCAAAACCAATCAGTGTTACTTTTTCCTGCAATGGAAAACAGGTAACACAATACGGTGAAGTTGTTCTGCAGGCAACGAATCGGCCGCTTACGGAATCAGAAGTAAAAAAACAAATTCAAAAAACAGGAAACACACCATTTTATGTTTCCAAAACAGAAATATCCATAGACAGTGATTCCTTTTTGCCGATTCGGGCGTTAAATGAAATCAGAAGAACTGCCATAAGTCAATTAGAAGAGCAGTTACTGAAACAATATCGGCAAGAAGCAGTTTTACTGAAGGAGAAATGCAACAAAAAAGCAGATAACGCATTAGAAGATAAAACAGACAGAATGCCGGAATTTTCGATTTCTGTTTTTTCAAGAGAACAATATAAAACAGCATTGTGTAAAAAGATTTCACGAATTTATATTCCTTCAGATCTTTTTTATCCCAATGGTGACACGTCGTTTTTGGACGAGCAGGATTATTCTCTGCAAAAGATTGAACTATTTCTTTCATTACCTCGGATTATTAGAAAAAGAGACGAAGATTATCTGGTATTCCTAAGAAATCTTTTGCGTAAAAAGAATTTTGCGGGTGTGCTTGTAAAGAATCTGGAAGAACTTCAGTTTCTTGATGAGATTTCATATGAGGGAAAGATTATAACGGATCACAATCTATATGTTTTTAATCAAGCTGCAAAATCTTTTTTATGCAAAAACTGTTATCGGTTTTGTGCTCCACTGGAATTAAACAGAAACGATATCACGAAAATTTGTGATTCGAGAATGGAGTATGTTGTATACGGTCATATGCCAATGATGGTAACGGCAAATTGTATTCGTAAAACGTCAGATCAATGCAAACGGCATAAAAAAGACAGTTTTTCGCAATCCTTGACAGACCGTTATCAGAAAGAACTACCGGTGGCATGTAATTGTATCCATTGCTATAATGAGATTTATAATTCAGTTGCGTTATCACTTTTAAAAGAGATAAAAAATATTCTGAATATGGGAATCTTGCAGCTACGATTGGACTTTACAGTCGAGTCACCGCAAGAAACCGGACAGATTATTGATGCATTTTTAAAAGCCGCAGAAACAGAATGCAGTAATCCTTTTCCCGGAAAGGAATTTACGACAGGCCATTATACAAAAGGAGTTTTATAAAAATGATGGTTTATCTTACAGAACTTACAAAATATTTCATTTTATTTCTGATGATCTTATATGTTTTGGAATGTGTATTGTATTTTTTTAAGAGACAGGAAAAAAGGCGTAGTGGTATTTATATCAGACAATGTATCTATATATTCTTAATTCAGTTTTTCGCATACCTATCCTTATGCTTAAGGACAGGCTCAATTGATTACCTGTTTTTTTACGCTTTTTTACAGATTGTTATTTTTTCGATGATTGTTTTATTCCATATGATATATCCCGGAATTGACAGATGTCTTTTAAATAACATGGCATTATTGCTAAGTATAGGATTCATTATTTTGACACGGCTTGATTTTCAGAAAGCTTTGAAACAGTTTGGAATTGTGATTGTATCTATAGCAATTTCCATGGCAGTACCGTTTGTCATTCGACGATTTCCCAATATTTGCAAATGGAAATGGATTTATTCTGCAACCGGAATTCTGGCTTTGGGACTTGTACTAATTCTGGGGCAAGTGACACATGGCTCAAAAATTTCTTATACAATTGCAGGAATTACGTTACAGCCGTCCGAATTTGTGAAAATCATCTATGTCTTTGCGATTGCCTCAATTTTATATGAGTCTGCGACATTAAAGAACGTAATGATTTCCGGTGTAATTGCTGCAATACATGTCATAATTCTCGTTCTTTCAAAAGATTTGGGAAGTGCGTTGATTTTTTTTGTGGGATATCTGTTTATACTGTTTATTGCATCGGGAAATTATCTTTATATGCTACTGGGATTGGGTGGTGGAAGCGCAGCGGCGGTAGTTTCTTATCATTTATTCCGTCATGTGCAAGTCAGGGTACAGGCGTTTCTTGATCCGTTTACGGTGATTGATAAGGAAGGGTTTCAGATTTCACAATCTTTATTTGCAATCGCCTGCGGAAGCTGGTTCGGAACAGGTCTTTTAAAAGGTGTTCCTTCGGATATTCCCTATGTGGAATCGGATTTTATTTTTTCTGCAATTTCGGAGGAAATGGGAGTATTATTTGCGATTGGTATGCTGCTTGTATGTCTATCCTGTTTTCTTATTTTTCTAAGAACAGCCGGATGTCTTAAAAATCAATTTTACCGGCTGGTAGCATCAGGACTCGGGGTGATGTATCTTTTTCAGGTGTTTTTAACGGTAGGGGGAGGAATTAAATTTATCCCGCTCACCGGTGTGACGCTTCCGTTTGTGAGTTATGGAGGAAGCAGCATTCTGAGTAGTTTACTAATTTTTGCAGTAATGCAGGGAATTATGTTGATTCGTAAAGAGGAGATTGCTCCTACAGAGGAAGATGAAAATGAAGAATTTGAAGAAATCGAATAAGCGTGAAATCAGAATTACAGCCTCATTTTTTTCGGCTCTGTTTGTGGTTATGATTGTATATCTCTGCCTTTATGTAAAAAATAATGAACAAAAAATGTTGAATAACAGTTACAACAAAAGGCAGGCAATTCTTGCAGCCCAGAATACCAGGGGTGAAATCTATGACAGAAACGGAGAGACGCTTGCGCAAACGTTAACGGATGAAAACGGAAATGAAATGCGATATTATCCTTACGAGAATCTTTTTTCGCATGTTGTCGGATTTTCAACAAAAGGAAAGACCGGTGTTGAATCCATTGCCAATTATTATTTAATAAATTCAGACATTCCGTTAAAAGATAAAGTGGAAAATGATGTTTCCGGAAAAAAGAATCCCGGAAATCAGGTTTATACGACTTTGGACATGAATCTGCAGAAGATTGCAAGTGATTCACTGGGAGCTTTTACAGGAGCTGTTGTAGTTTCAAATGTTAAAACAGGTGAAATTCTTGCGATGGTTTCCAAACCGGATTTTAATCCCAATACTGTTGTACAAGATTGGAATAAGTATGTGGAGGATACTGACAGTTCTGTTCTTTTAAACCGGGCAACACAGGGAATTTATCCCCCGGGTTCAACATTTAAGATTATCACGGCATTGGAATATATCAAAGAACATAATTATGAAATCAACTCTTATTATTTTAACTGTCATGGCAGGTTTACGTATCAGGATACAACCATTCAATGTTATCACGGTACCAATCACGATGAAGAAGACTTATTAACTTCTTTTGCAAAATCCTGCAATTCATCTTTTGCAAGTATTGGTGTTTCGCTTGACAGAAATGCTTATGGTGAGACTTTAAATAAACTTTTATTCAATCAAAAATTACCACTTGATTTTAATTATTCTGTCAGCAATTTGACAGTTGATGATAGCATTTCTGATGATGACATGATTCAGATTTCCATCGGACAGGGAAAAGCACAGATTACACCCATGCATTTAAATATGATTACAAATGCTATTGCAAATGACGGCGTCCTCATGAAACCGCAGATTATCAATAAAATTATGTCATCAGACGGCAAGACGATTACAGAATATGAAGCAGAGTCTTATCAAACACTTATGACAAAGGAAGAATCTTATATCCTTACGGAAATGATGACTGAAGTAGTTAGGAACGGTACCGGTACAAAACTAAAAAATGATACGTATCAGGCCGCCGGGAAAACAGGTTCTGCGGAATACAATGGTGTTAAGGAAGATTCCCATGCATGGTTTACAGGGTTTGCTCCGGCAGAGAATCCGGAAATTTCCGTGACCATCATAATAGAAGAAATCGGCTCCGGCGGAGATTATGCGGTTCCGATAGCTAAAAGAATTTTTGACGGTTATTTTGGTGTACGATAGGAATATTGTATTTACCCATTATTTCCTGTTCCTAAAAAGACTTGCCTAATACTCTGATTTGTTCTATACTAACATTAGTTTATGCGATACACACCAACCAGAGTAGGAGGTTTTGCAATGATAGAAGCAACCAGTTGTGGCGGTGTGGTTATTTTTCGAGGAAAAATACTTCTCTTGTACAAAAATTTCAAAAATAAATACGAGGGATGGGTATTACCGAAAGGAACTGTAGAAGAGGGCGAAGAATATAAAGAGACGGCCCTTCGTGAAGTGCTCGAAGAGTCCGGAGCCCAGGCTTCCATAATTAAGTATATTGGTAAAAGTGAATATACATTTAATGTACCGGAGGATACTGTTGAAAAGGAAGTTCATTGGTATCTTATGATGGCGGACAGTTATTACAGTAAACCACAGCGTGAAGAATATTTTGTAGATTCCGGTTTTTACAAATACCACGAAGCATATCATTTATTAAGATTTACAAATGAAAAACAGATTCTTGAAAAAGCGTATGCAGAATACCTGGAACTGAAAAAGAATAATCTATGGGGCTGCAAAAAATATTATTAAGAAGGCGTTTAAACGTCTTCTTTTTGGATAAAATGAATGGGAATGATTGGAATGAAATTTTACAGGAACCTTTATGTTGGTGAATCCATCAAAAATCCCGGATTGATAAAGTGGAAATTAAGAACCGGAAGAGGACAAATCGGGACATATGTTATTTCGCTTTGTGAGTATGAGGATCAATTGGAATGTTTTCATAATTCCCTGTTAAAACAGAAATTTTTTCCGAAAAAGAATCTGCGTATTGTTGGAATTACAGGCAGTTATGAGGAAGCACTCACCATGATTGCTGCTATTACTCAGGAGATAGTGGAAAAGACGGGAAATGCCGACATCAAGAAATATTTTATGGAACGATTTTAAGTATCGGAGTTTTCAATGATCAGTATAATACTATCAATATTAAAAATTATCGGCATCGTTTTATTATGCATCTTAGGCATTCTGATTGGACTCGTTCTGCTGTTTTTATTTGTGCCGATTCGGTATCGGTTTGGCGGTTCGTATCATGAAAAGCCTATTCTGAGAGTAAGAGTTTCCTGGCTTCTTCGAATTCTTACATGTTCTATAATGTATGAAGATGAATTTTTATGGAAAATCAAAGTTTTGGGTATACCGGTTTTTCCGATGTCAAAAAAAACAGCCAGAAAAGAACAGGAGAAGCCTCCTGTATCTTCTTTGGACATGACATCCAAAATTAAAAAGGAAGAGCCCGAAAAATCTGAAATCAAGAAAGAAGAGCCGAAGGAACCGGAGAATCCGGAGAATCCGGAGAAGCATATAGAAGAAGGTATTAAAGAAAAAAAACAGCCCGTTGCCAGCCTTCTAAAAAAGATAAAAGATAATTTTAAAGATTTTGAACGATATTATAAGTTTTTTACGAGCGACTCTACAAAAGAAGCATTTCGTGTATGTAAAAGAAGAGTATTTTCCCTTTTGAAGAGTATTTTTCCTAAAAAATGTAAAGCCATTGTTCACTTCGGCATGGAAGATCCTGCAATGACGGGGCAAATACTCGCATTTCACGGAATGTTATACCCGGTTATCGGAAATACTGTTTCCATATATCCGGAATTTGAAAAAAAAGTTTTCGAAGCTGATTTTAGCGGAAAAGGAAGAATTTATCTTTTTATTGTGTTATATCAGGTAATACGAGTCATAACTGATCGAAACTGTCAAAAATTTATCAACCAGATGAAAAAGGAGATTGCTGATGAATGACAATAATTTTAATGCTGTAATGGAGTCCCTGTTAAAAGGAGTAAATACTGTATTAAGTACGAAGACGGTTGTGGGAGAAGCAAAGCAAATCGGTGATGTGATTATTTTACCGCTTGTTGATGTGTCTTTTGGAATTGGAGCAGGGGCCAGCATCAATGAAAAGAGAAACGGTGGAAGCGGAGGAGTCGGTGGTAAAATGACGCCGAGTGCTGTTCTTGTGATTAAAGACGGACATACAAAATTGGTAAACATCAAGAATCAGGATACAGTAACCAAAATTCTTGATATGATTCCGGACATCGTTGATAAAGTTACGACAAAAAAAGATGATATTATGGATGATGCTGATGCAAAAGAAATTGCTTTCCCGGAAGAAAACTAGTGTCAATTTTTTTGAATTTTTCTATATCTTATAATAAGAAGATAAGTAGGAAAATTTATGAGAAACAGATGTCGTACAATCGGATTTATTCTATTTTGGATTTCCATTGGAATGTTACTTATGCTTCTGATCACAAATAAAGTTATCGGAATTATCGTAATCGGTCTTTTGATGATTGCCGGATATAATTTATACTTTTGCAATCGTTTTTAATGGTTAGGGGAATATGGATACAAAGGAACAAAAAAATCTTGAAGAGATGTCACAGGAGGAACTTTTGGAATTAAGAAAGTTCCTTTTTGAAGAGCGGATAAGAATTGCGGCAGAGCAGGAAAAACAGCAACAGGTTTATGAAAAGTTTCTGAAAGAACGGCTGGTCTTTATGCAGGAAATGAAAGCATTAAACAGCAAAGTTTTAAACGAACGAAAACGTCTGAAGGATGAAACAAAGTTCTTCGATAAAAAATTGCAGATTCTGCAAAACGGTTTTACACAATTAGACCTCGACAGAAAGCAATTTGAAAGAGAAAAGAAACTATATCGTCAAAAAACAGAATCAGCTGAAGGAACTGTTGGTGCATACGGATTTTTTAGAGGTGTTACAAGTACTCTTGGACTAAAGAAAAGATATAAAGACTTATTAAAGATTTTTCATCCCGATAATGTTTGCGGAGACAGTGAAACGGTTAAGGAAATCAATCGCCAATATGAATATATGAAAAGAAAGTTTGATTAAAAAAAGCATGCCGAAAAGACATGCTTTTTTGTTCGATATGACATCTTAAACGCATAATCGTATATTATGCTCTTTCTACTCTGCCTGACTTTAAGCAGTTTGTGCACACGTGCATTTTTTTTGCTGCTCCGTTCACCTTACACTTTACGCTTCTAATATTTGCATTCCAAATATGATTGGATCTTCTATGAGAATGGCTGACGTTGTTACCAAAATGAACGCCTTTTCCACAGATATCACATTTTGCCATCTTAACACCTCCTAAAACAATATTGGTCTTTTTAGACTCACAACATTAGTATAATATCAGAAGAGAATTGTAATTGCAAGTAAAAAAACGACAAAAGTAACAAATTTGTGGTCTTTTGTATTTTTAGTGTTTCATTTTTATGATAAAGAGGTTATAATATAATAAATTTTGGTTATAAGGAGGCACTATATGAAGGGATCTTCTATGAATACACATATGGGAAATATTACCATTGATAAAGAAGTAATCGCTCAGTATGCCGGCAGTGTTGCGATGGAATGCTTCGGAATCGTCGGAATGGCGGGCGTTAATATGAAAGACGGCCTTGTAAAACTTTTAAAAATGGAGAGCATTACAAGAGGAATCGTCGTTTCTTTAGAAAACAATAAACTGATTCTTGATTTTCATGTCATCGTAGCATACGGTGTCAGCATTCTTGCGGTTTCAGAAAATCTAATCAGCAATGTAAAATATAAAGTTGAAGAGTTTACAGGCATGGAAATAGAAAAAATCAACATCTTTGTTGAAGGTGTAAGAGTGATTGATTAAGGAGGAACATAGTAGTGGCTTTAAATACAATCGACGCTAAGATGCTTTCGAAGATGTTCTTGGCCGGTGCAAAAAATCTTGAATATAAAAAAGAGTGGATTAACGAATTGAATGTATTTCCGGTTCCTGACGGTGATACCGGTACCAACATGACTATGACCATTATGTCAGCTGCAAAAGAGGTTGCCGCAATGGATGATCCTGATATGATGTCATTGTCAAAAGCGATATCCTCCGGTTCTTTAAGAGGGGCCAGAGGAAACTCAGGTGTTATCTTATCACAGCTTTTACGTGGATTTACAAAAGTAATCAGAGACTATGAGCAGATTGATATTCCGATTCTTACAGTAGCGATAGAAAAGGCTGTAGAAACTGCTTATAAAGCAGTTATGAAGCCAAAAGAAGGCACGATTCTTACAGTGGCTAAAGGAGCAAGTGATAAAGCAAAAGAATTAAATGAAAACGGCTGTGAAGATCTTTCAATGTATCTTGATGAAATTATCAAACATGCCGAATATGTTTTAAGTCAGACACCGGAAATGTTACCGGTTTTGAAACAGGCAGGTGTTGTTGACTCGGGTGGACAAGGTTTAATTCAGGTTTTAAAGGGTGCATACGATGCATTTTTAGGAAAAGAACTTGATTTAACAATCAAATCGGAAGGTACATCATCGGTATCGTCAAAACTTCCCGAATCCGGCACAACATTCGAAGAGGTTGACATCAAATTTGGATATTGTACGGAGTTTATCATTATGTTAAACAGACCTTTCAATATCAAAACAGAAATGGATTTTAAGGCTTATTTGGAATCCATCGGTGATTCCATCGTTGTTGTTGCCGATGATGATATTGTAAAAGTTCATGTTCATACAAATGATCCGGGTATGGCGATTCAAAAAGCGCTCAAATACGGAGCACTTTCCAATATGAAAATAGATAATATGCGTCTCGAGCATCATGAAAAAGTCATTAAAATGGCAGAAAAAGAGGCGGAAAATGAGAGTTTACCGGTGCAGGAAGATACACCAAGAAAAGAGGTTGGCTTTATTACGGTTTCTGTAGGAAGCGGTATGGATGAAATCTTTAAGAGCCTTGGCGTTGATTATATCATAGCAGGCGGTCAAACTATGAATCCAAGTACGGAAGACATGGTAAATGCAATTGAAAAGGTTAATGCCGATACTATTTTTATTCTTCCGAATAATAAGAATATTATTTTGGCAGCAAATCAAGCTCAGTACCTTGTAGAAGATAAAAATATTGTTGTAATTCCGACAAAAACAGTTGCGCAGGGTATTACAGCTATTATCAATTATGTACCGGATATGGATATTGCCGAAAATGAAAGTGTAATGAATGAAGAAATTACACATGTGAAAACCGGAGAAGTTACGTATGCGGTAAGAGATACGCATATTGATGACAAAGAGATCAAGCAGGGTGACTTCATGGGTATCGGCGATAATGGAATTCTTTCCGTTGGTCAGGACATGGATGAAGTTGTTCTTTCCATGGTAGATGAAATGATGGATGAAGACCGGGAACTGATTAGTATTTATTACGGAGAAGAAATAACAGAAGAACAGGCTGAAACAATTCGCGATCGTATCAGTGAAAAGTATGATTCCTGTGATGTGGAACTGCAATATGGCGGGCAGCCGATTTATTATTATATCGTTTCAGCAGAGTAAAAACATAA
This sequence comes from Lachnospiraceae bacterium, assembly GCA_029007885.1. Lineage (GTDB taxonomy): Bacteria > Bacillota > Clostridia > Lachnospirales > Lachnospiraceae > RGIG8767. Next base: position 17,466 of record JAQXIR010000154.1, read on the forward strand.
AGAGACTGTATTAGATTACAGTCTCTTTTTTAGTAAAGCAGGGGTGTTATGCAATTAGAAGAACAAATTATTCAAGTGAAAGGAGTCGGCGAAAAGACAGCCGGTCTATTTCATAAACTTCATATCGACACGATTTCTGATCTTTTGTTCTATCTTCCAAAAGGGTTTGAAATATTTGAAGAACCTAAAATGCCGGATGAAAAAGACAATGGCAGATTGATTTCATTTCAAGGAGTCTTAAAACCGGGAACACTTCTTATGAAAAAGAGTGGTCATTATACCCTTAGTACAGCGGTCCTTATGTGTAAAAATACACCTGTAAAAGTACGTTTTTTTAATATGCCATATCTGAAGAATTTATTATTACCGGGAAAGACTTACATTCTTCGCGGAGTGCTGGAAATTACAAAAGATCAATTTTGCATGTTACAACCGAAAATTTATAAAGAAGATGAATACCATAACTTGCAGGGGAAATTTCAGCCTTGTTACAGCCTTACAAAAGGTTTGACAAATCGCACCATAAAGAAGACGGCAGAAACAATCTTACAGGAATTGATATTGCCACAAGATTATTTAACTGCAGAAGAATGCACTGCAATGGGATTATATCAAATACAGGAAGCAATACGGTGCATTCATTTTCCAAAGAATGAATGTGATTTTCGAAATGCAAAAAAGAGACTTGCATTTCATGAATTTTTTTCTTTTTTATTCCAGTTACGCCAAAATAAAGATAAAAATATGCAGCTTGCTTTTGAATCCCCTATGATTCCTGTTGCAGATACAAAACGTTTGCTGGAAGTTCTTCCATACGAATTAACGCAGGCACAAAAACGTGTCTGGGAGGAAATAGAGCAGGATTTGTCAAAGGAGTTTTCCATGAATCGCCTGATTCAGGGGGATGTCGGAAGCGGAAAAACAATCATTGCTTTTTTAGCACTTTTAATGACTGCGGCAAACGGCAGACAAGGATGCCTAATGGCGCCAACAGAAGTGCTCGCACAACAACATTTTGCATCATTATGTGAATTGGTAAAGAAATATGATCTATGTATCAGACCAATTATGTTATCAGGCTCCATGTCGGCAAAAGCAAAAAGAGAAGTAAAAGAAGGAATTGCCGACGGCACCTATAATGTTATTATTGGTACGCATGCTGTTATTGAGGATACGGTGGTTTATCAGAATCTTGCTTTGGTTATCACAGATGAACAACATCGTTTCGGAGTAAAACAACGTGAAAAACTATCAAAAAAGGGAAAAAATCCGCATATTCTTGTTATGAGTGCAACACCGATTCCCCGAACACTCGCTATGATTTTATATGGTGATTTATCGATATCCGTGATAGATGAACTTCCGAAAGGACGATTGCCGATTAAAAATTGCGTGGTGGATGATTCCTACCGCTCAAAAGCATATTCATTTATGATGAAAGAGCTAAAAGACGGACATCAGATTTATGTGATTTGCCCGATGGTAGAGGTAAGTGAAGCCACAGACGAATTGGAAAATGTTGTAGACTATACACGAAAACTGAAAGAAGTCTTTCCGAAAGAAATCGGGATTTCATATATTCACGGAAAGATGTCTATGTCAGAAAAAAGTGCAATCATGAATGCCTTTGAAAAACACGAAACGGATATCCTTGTTTCTACAACCGTTATTGAAGTTGGAATCAATGTACCCAATGCTACCGTTATGCTTGTGGAAAATGCACAGAGATACGGATTGGCACAGCTTCATCAGTTGCGGGGACGTGTAGGAAGAGGAGATGCTCAGTCATATTGTATTTTTATGAGCAGTAATTCTTCAAAACAAACAATGGAGCGACTAAATATCTTAAACCATTCCAATGATGGCTTTGAAATTGCAAATAAAGATTTGGCATTGCGCGGTCCGGGAGAGTTTTCGGGTATCAGACAAAGCGGTGATCTTGGCTTTGAAATTGCAGATATTTATGAGGACAGTGATATGCTTAAACTTGCGGATTCCTTTTGCTCTAAAATATTAAAAGAGAACAATCAAGATGAAAAACTCCGTATTCAGAATGGTCTCCTGGCTTATAAGAGCTTGAATCCGATTGACTTTCGGACAATCTGACTATAAAATAGACATGATATATTACTTTAGAAAAGGAAGATTTTATGAAAAAAACAGCAATCGTAACTGACAGTAACAGTGGTGTTACACAATCACTGGGAAATGAAATGGGAATCACCATTTTGCCGATGCCGTTTACAATTGATAATCGTGAATATTACGAGGATATCAGTTTAACACAGGATGAATTTTATCAAAAATTAGGCGATAATGCAGAAATCATGACATCTCAGCCGTCACCGGAATCGGTAACGAAAATCTGGGATGAACTATTAAAAGAAAATGATGAAATCGTGCATATTCCGATGAGCAGCGGTCTTAGCGGTTCCTGCCAGACAGCAATGATGTTAGCGGATGATTACGACGGGAAAGTGCAGGTAGTCAATAATCAGCGTATCTCCATCACACAGTTGCAGTCTGTCCGTGATGCATTAAGACTTCGCGATGCAGGAAAAGATGCGAAAGAAATCAAAGAAATATTGGAAAAGGATAAGTTGAATTCCAGTATTTATATTATGCTGGATACCCTGTATTACTTGAAAAAGGGTGGACGAATCACACCGGCGGCGGCAGCACTCGGCACCTTGTTAAAATTAAAACCTGTATTACAGATTCA
>JAQXIR010000155.1 GCA_029007885.1 Lachnospiraceae bacterium
CGGGAAGATGCGATTCCCAGAATAATCTGATTCCGCAACTGCATATATAGCGCTTCATCACTGTTAAAATCAATTTCTATTACCATCATGAAACAAATTCCTCCGCTATTTGTTATACAAACAGTATAACAAAAACTGTTATTCCCGTAAAGCATTTCCTGCTTTCGATCAATAACAGTTTTCACATAATTCTTATTTTAAATCAAGGAATTCAAATTCCATATCATCATCTACATCCAAGAAGTTCTTTGACTGCCATTCTTCTCCCTGTGGTTTTTTTACCGGTTCACGTCCGGACGTTTTTCTGCTGCGGACTACAGGCTCCTCATCTTCATCCTCGTCGTCCTCATCGTCTTCGTCCTCATCCTCATCTTCCTCGTCATCCTCATCTGCATAGAATTCTCTCCTACGTTGTCTGAAAGATTGAGTAGTACGTTTTCTAACCGGCTCTTCCTGTTCCTCATCATCCTCTTCCTCATCATAATCATAGGAATCTTTGACTTTAAAAAGCAGTACGGTCACTCCGATGACAAGAACAAGAATCAATGCTGCCATAACAATCAGAATTATTTTCATTTTCTGAAGCTGGCTGTTGGCATTTTCTTCCTCTTCCTGATTTGCCGCTACAGCCTCAAGGATATCGGAAAGGCTCCGTTTCGTACCTTTTACATTGTCATATAAGAACCATTCCTCAACACCTTCTTCATCTGCCTCATAATGTAGTTCATAGTCATTATTGACAGGTTCCTCCGGTTCTTGTTCTTCTACCGGTTCTTCCACCGGTTCTGTTTCCGGTTCAACCGTCTGGGTAACTTCCAAAAAGTCGGAACGGATAAATCCGTTAATTGTTTTATCACCCGAATTGAAGCTTACCTGATACCAGGTTTTTCCTTCCTCATCAACCGCTTCTCCGGAAACACTCACTTCCGTTCCTGCCTGTGCATTTCCCGCAACTTTACCGCTTGTGGAAGCACTTTCTCTGACACGTACACTCGAGCCGGTTACTTTTGCAGCCACAACAGTTGACGGATTGACATTCACAATAATCGGAGCCACCTGCGGTGTCTCTTCTGTCTGGGAAGAGGTCGTTGTCCGGTTACCACTTCCTACGGTTACGGTCTCACCCGTCCCGGCATTTTCATTGCCGGTTGTCTCTGTCTTATTTGTACTTTCAGATGTAGAAGAAGATTCTGTCGGAACCGTTCCGCTGACATCTGATACAAGGTCGGCACGAATATAGCCTTTCTGTGTTCCGTCTACGTAAACTTTATACCAGGTATATCCGTCCGATGATGTACACTGTGCTATTACATCCAGTTTATCGTTCTTTTTTACACTTGCCAAAACATCGCTGGAAGTGTCCGCCGATGCTCTGATTTTACCGCTTTCTGCCGTTACAGTCGCCGTTCCCTGAGCATGAACTTTAAGCGTACTCTGGCTGACAAAGCAAACCTCCAAAACTAAAAAACATGTAAGCATCAGTACTTTTAAAAACACACTGATTTTTCTTTCCTTTTGTGCTTTCATGATAACCTCCGTTTATCTGTCATAATTTTTTCGAAAACGAAATTCTCCGTCATTATTCTTATCAACACGACCAAAGCCGGATATGTTTTTCCGAGAGGGTCCTTTCATAAGCATGCTGTTCTTACGGATATCAGCTCCGCACTTCGCACAGTAATGTCCTGCAAGAATGTCACATCCACACGATTCACACTTCAAAAAGATTTTAGAGTCCTTTGACACTGCAATTCTCTCTTCGCGTAGCAGCTGTCTGATTACGCGCTTAGGCACTCCCGTTTCCTGTTCTATTTCGATTGCCGTCGCACCTCTATGGGTCTCAATGTAATTGCGTACCTTTCCGTAATCGTCAAATTCCCGAATATCGCATTTTTCACATACATATTCCCCAAGTCCTCTGTATTCCATAGCTTCCCCGCAGGATTTACAGTTTCTTGGTGTGTAATATAACGTTCCATCCGAATAGTCCATACATAATACCTCTATGCTTCGTCAATTGCTTTTCCGATATCATTTCTCATGTACTTATTATCAAAATCAATCCACTTTGTTGCTTCATATGCATTTTTTCTTGCTTCTTGTAAGGTTGCTCCTTTCGCAGTGACACCCAGCACTCTTCCGCCGTTTGTCACAATGCCTTCCGGTGTCTGTTTCGTACCGGCATGGAAGCAATAATATCCGTCTTTATCATTGAAATTCTCCAGTCCTTTGATTACTTTTCCCTTTTCATAGGAAACAGGATATCCGTCAGATGCTAAAACAACACATACTGCCGCATTGTCCTCAAACTGAAGGTCAATCTGATCAAGTGTTCCTTCTACACAGGCTTCCATCACGTCTATAATATCATTCTTCATCCTTGGCAGTACAACCTGTGCTTCCGGATCACCGAAACGTGCATTGTACTCCAATACTTTCGGACCATCTTCAGTTAACATAAGTCCAAAGAAAATAACTCCTTTGAATGCCCTGCCTTCCGCAGCCATTGCATCTACCGTAGCCTGGTAAATGTATTTCTTACAGAATTCATCCACTTCTTCTGTATAAAAAGGGCTCGGTGAGAAAGTACCCATACCGCCGGTATTTAATCCCTGATCTCCATCTTTGGCGCGTTTATGATCCTGAGCGGAAGTCATAATCTTAATGGTTTTTCCATCCACGAAAGAAAGAACCGACACTTCCCGTCCCGTCATAAATTCCTCGATTACCATCCTGTTACCGGCATCTCCGAAATGTTTATCCATCATAATGGATTTAACACCTTCAATGGCTTCTTCTTTTGTGTTGCAGATTAACACACCTTTTCCGAGTGCCAATCCGTCCGCTTTTAAAACAATTGGGAATTTTGCTGTTTCAAGATATTGCAGTGCAGCCTCCGGAGAATCGAAGTTTTCATATGCTGCAGTCGGAATCTGATATTTTTTCATCAGGTCTTTGGAAAATGCTTTACTTCCTTCAAGAATTGCAGCATTTTTCCTCGGTCCGAATGTACTGATGCCGGCTTCTTCCATTTTATCAACAAGACCTCCGACTAACGGATCATCCATTCCGACAATAACAAAATCTATTTCCTTTTCTTTTGCAAATGCTACCAATTTATCAAATTCCATTGCGCCGATTGGAGCACACTCTGCAATTTCTGCGATTCCGGCATTTCCCGGAGCACAATACAGTTTTTCTACACGACTGCTCTTTTTTACACTCATTGCAATGGCATGTTCTCTACCGCCGCTGCCAACAATCAATACTTTCATGGTTTGCCTCCTAAGACAGTTTATTCTGTAACATGTACTGCTTTATCCTTCACGGTTATCCTGTTATTGGCAATCAGATTGATTGCTTTTGGCAGAATCACCCACTCTGCTTCTTCCATCACACGCTGCTGTAATGTTTTCGGAGTGTCTCCTTCTTTGACTGCAACAGCCTTCTGTAAAATAATCGGACCGGTATCCGTCCCTTCATCCACAAAGTGTACCGTTGCTCCCGTCACTTTAACACCACGTGCAAGTGCACCTTCATGTACCTTTAAGCCGTAATAACCCACACCGCAAAACGATGGAATTAATGACGGATGAATGTTGATAATCCGAAACGGAAATTTCTGAATCATTTCCGGCGGAATCGTCACTAAAAATCCTGCCAGTACAATCAAATCCGGTGCAAGCGCCATCATTTTTTCTACAAATGCCTTGTTAAAAAGCTCCCTTGACTCATATTCTTTCGGAGAAATACAGTAAGAAGGGATTCCGGCATTTTTTGCCCTCTCCAGTGCATAAGCTCCCTGATTGTTACTTATGACTGCCGCAATTTCCGTATTCGTAATCGTTTTGTCGGCAATCCTGTCAATAATTGCCTGTAAGTTCGTACCGCCGCCCGATACACATACTACAATCTTTAGCATAAAGTTACTCCTTTTTCACCGGCCTTTATTTCGCCGACTACATACGGAGTTTCTCCCGCAGCCTTGATTGCTTCCATGGTCTTGTCTGCATCGTCCGGTGCAACCGCTACAATCATACCGATTCCCATGTTGAACGTATTATACATCATCTTTTCTTCCAGATTGCCTGTTTTCTGCATCAGTTTAAAGATGGCAGGTACCTCATAGCTATCCTTTTTAATCATAGCGTGCATACCATCCGGAAGCATTCTCGGAATATTTTCATAAAAACCGCCACCTGTGATATGGCTGCATGCCTTTACGGTAACACCGGCTTCCTTAATGGAGCGTAATGCTTTGACATAGATTTTGGTAGGCGCAATTAATGCCTCACCAAGCGTTGTTCCCAATTCATCATAATACGTATTTAAACTTTCTTTTGTCATTTCAAATACTTTTCTCACCAGAGAAAATCCGTTGCTGTGTACCCCGCTTGATGCCATTCCGATTAAGATGTCACCTTCTTTGACATCTTTTCCGGTAATCAAATCTTTTTCGTCCACCAGTCCTACTGCAAAACCGGCAAGATCATATTCGTCTTCCGGCATCAGTCCGGGGTGCTCTGCTGTTTCTCCACCGATTAATGCTGCACCTGACTGAATACAGCCGTCTGCTACGCCCTTTACGATTGTGGCGATTTTTTCCGGATAATTTTTACCGCATGCAATATAGTCTAAGAAAAAGAGCGGTTCTCCTCCTGCGCAGGCAATATCGTTTACGCACATTGCCACACAGTCGATTCCGATTGTATCATGTTTATCTAACAGAAAAGCAAGTTTGACTTTTGTACCGCATCCGTCTGTACCGGATACTAACGTCGGCTTTTCCATATTTTTAATCTTATCCAGCGAAAATGCACCGGAAAAACCTCCGATTCCGCCAAGCACTTCCGGACGCATTGTCTCTTTTACATATTTTTTCATCAGTTCCACTGACTGATATCCCGCCTCAATATCGACACCAGCGTTCTTATAATCCATTTTCTTATCCTCCGCCATGTACTTTTATTTTCCGTAATTTTTATAACCGGTTTCCTGCAGTTTTGCGTCCTTTTTCTGAACGCTTTCTTTTAAAGAAGCCGTATAATTTTTTAATCTTTCAAGAAGACTGTCATCCGAAGTTGCAAGAATCTTTGCTGCAAGCAGTCCCGCATTGGCACCACCGTTTATTGCAACCGTCGCAACCGGTATTCCGGACGGCATCTGTACGATAGAGTACAGAGAATCCCTGCCCCCTAAGGAAGTCGTATGCATCGGAATGCCGATGACCGGCATCGGAAAAATTGCCGCACACATTCCCGGCAGATGAGCTGCCATTCCTGCTCCCGCAATAATCACCTTGTATCCCTTTGCCTCTGCATTCTTGGCATATTCAAAAAACACATCCGGTTCGCGATGTGCGGAGATTATATTCATCTCATAAGTAATCCCCAGTTCTTCTAAAATATCGGCAGCTTTTGCCATAACCGGCATGTCCGAATCGCTGCCCATTACAATCCCAACCTGTGGCATTTTTCATAGTCTCCTCTCATGTATTCTTTTTCTCAATAATAATACCCTGATAGTATCTTACTAAACTTTCTTCTATTCGTCAAAGGGCTTATTCAACTCTTGTGTACCGGGAAGTACAAATCTTCCGTTTCTGATAATCGGATATTCTTCTCCTTGCCGTGTAACTGCCGTAAGTTCTCCCAGTTCATCATAAGGAATGGTAATATCTGTATGGCAATTTAAATATGCTTTCGCCGGATCGCTCTTTCGCAATGCAGATACTTCATTTTCTCTTGCAACGATGGCCTTTTTATCCGGATTATAGGTCATGATATCTTCTTCATGGGAATAACAGGTGTCTCCGACTGCAAAATGAGGGCCTGTCTTTTCCGCAATTAAAATCGGCATGACGTTAGAAATTCCATACTTTTTCGACACGACATACGCAACCGTATTTGTTCCGATTGCAAACTCACCCATCGGCAGCGTATCATGCTGATGCAGCACATGGTCCTTGATATACTTTTTTCCCTCATTGTTGTCCTTAAAATTGCTGCAGGAATACTCTGTAACCATCCCGTCCTCAAATGTCAGACTTAAGTCTTTATACTGCAGCCCGTTTAAGAAAACTTCCGTCACATGCAGCACACCGTTTGTTCCCTTTAATACAGGTGATGTAAACACCTCTCCGACCGGAATATTCACATCTGCCACGCAGTTTTCAAAGATTGTCTCTTTTTCGGGATTTTTCAATTTCCAGAGTGCAACCGTCAGAGATGTTTTGTTTTCACCGCATCCCTTTACTCTGACATAAGATGCTTTATCAAGTGTATCGATGATTGTCTGCTGGATGTCGCGGTATTTTTGATAATCCAGCGTATTTATTTTTATCGTTTCTTCAAAGATTTCCTCAAACCGTTCTCCAATCTGCGGTATCGGAAATGCAATGATGGTAAAACTGCGTTCCTCTCCTTTTACGTAGTGATTTAACAGTTCTCCTGCCTTTGCGGCATACTCGACGGATAATTTCCGTTCCTGCGCAGAAAACTGTAAGGATTCCTTTTTACTTGCAGGGGAAAACGGTGGTTCTCCAAATGATTCGATAACGGCAGGGCCGCCAAAATCATTTGCCTGCACACGATATTTTTCCAGAGCCGCTTTATATGCTTCTAATTTTCTTGTCACATACTTACTCGTAAAATATAATGCTTTGTCATATTCGTGGTCGCATTCAAACTGTTTGTTTGCAATCGTTGCAAAATAGCCGTTCTTTTGAATTCCTCTTCCCAGGAAAAAGCTGGGCTGTGCGCGATAGATTAATGTTTTTAACCCAATTTTTTCGAAGTTATGAACGGCTGCCCGCACTACCCGCTCAAATCCGATAAAATAACGGATATTGACAGTTTTTTTAATGGAAATATCCTTTCCGGTCATCAAAAATCCGATTCTGTATCCTTCCGTAAATGTATCTGCCATTTTCTGAATGGATTCCTGCGGCAGTTTTGCCAGAAAACGAGACATCTTTTCCTCATTTTCCGTGATGTATTCTCCGTAGGAGTAAAGATAGGACGGGTCTGATAAATCACTTTCCATTACAATCTTTGTTGCAAAATCATTTTCCAAAGAAAACTGGTCAAAAACAGCCGACTCCATCATATCTTCCGCATAATCAAACGCAAACGAAGCATACGTTTCCTGTAAATTCCTTCTTTCGGGAAGTGAAGACTCTTTAAAGGCTGTCACAAACATCACATAAATTTCCACAAAAAGTTCCAACCGGATGACAATTCTTTCCATTCTGTCCGGAAGTTCTTTACACTCAAACGCATACGGAATGAGGCTGTGCAATTCCGCAAAAAGTGCCGATAAAATCTGTCCGTATTCCTTGGACAGACATTTTACCGCATATGCCGGGTTACAATAACTCTGTTCATAATGCTCCGGTAAAATCTCTTCATAAATTCTATGATTCAATTCCTTCTTTTGGGGCAAATCCATCGTAAACAGACTGCCGTCTTTCGCCATTTCTACTGTCTGATCAATCAGTAAAAGAAATTCCGCCGCCTTTTTAAAATAATCTGCAAACGGTTCTTTACACTCCTGTTCCTTTGCAATTTCCCTTATCCTGTGCATAGAAAGTTCATAACGCTCGTCTATCATAGTCCATACGCTCCTGCAAATAATAGAAAACTAATCCCGCATAATACCAATATATTTAATACAATACCCAGATACGAAAAGAAATAAAACCGATCCGGTTCTGATTTAGAAAGGATTCCCATAATTAATCCCACAAATGCCAGGATAAGAATCAAAAGTACCGAGGCTCCGTAACGTGGCAAGGCAATTCCCTGATTCTGATACGTAAAATACACCGCGTAAAACAAGGAAACACCGGAAATAATGCCAAGTATGGTTGACATAATGCTTTGTGGGGAATAATTTTTATCGGTAAATATATATTTTTTAAACATCCTTATCTCCTCATAGCCTAAATGGGCATCCCCTCTATCCGGAAATGCCCATTTTCTTTAGAATAATATCTTTGTTTTTCCTAATAATAATTTTGCTCCGCTGACAATTAAGAGCACTCCGCCCGCAACACCTGCAACAATTCCAATTACTCCCAGAACAATATTCAGTGCGCCCGCACCATTCATCATCTTATATGTCTTTTCTTCCATCGGTCAAAGGCTCCTTTCTATTTTGCACCGTATTGTGCATAATAAGCATCAATTTTTGCTTTCATTTCATCGTCAATCAGTACTTTTCCGCCGCACTCTTTTTGATACAGGCAATCTACAACTTCTCCCATGGTAACAATCGCATTCGTTTCAAATCCGTACAAGTCTTTGATTTCATCCAGTGCGCTCTTATCACCTTTTCCTTTTTCCTGACGATTTAAGGAAACAATCAGACCAACAATCGTAACATCTGCCTGTGCCCGTACAATCGGAATCGTTTCTTCCATGGATTTGCCGGAAGTTGTGACATCTTCTATTACCACAACCCTGTCACCATCCTGTAACTTACTGCCAAGCAGAATTCCCGTATCTCCGTGATCTTTTATCTCTTTTCTATTTGAACAATAGCGGATTTCTTTTCCGTACAGTCTGCTGTATGCAATCGTCGTTGCTACCGTGAGCGGAATTCCTTTATAAGCCGGTCCGAATAAAACATCAAAATCATCTCCGTAGCAATCATGGATTGCTTTTGCATAAAACTCTCCGAGTCTAAGGAGCTGGGAACCCGTTACATATGCTCCGGCATTCATAAAAAACGGAGACTTTCTGCCGCTTTTTAATGTAAAATCACCAAATTTGAGCACATTGCTTTCCACCATAAATTCAATAAATTCCTGCTTGTACTGTTCCACTCCCTTGACCTCCTTATGTTGTGCACTCTTTTCTCAAAACCTGCCGGTACAATTTCTTTATCATACTATCATAAAGTCTCTGTTTTTTCAACCGTTTCGGGAGGTGGGAAGGCCAAGTTCCCTAAGCAGTTTCCTCAGAATTGCGCCTGATGTTTTCCACTACCTCCATAATGCGTTTTGCCGTTCCCATATCGTCTTTAAACAACGTTGTAATACTTCCTACCGAGCGAAATGGTTCTTCCATTAAGACCTTATTATCATCAATATTTCCATTAGTTACGATGTAATCCACAATAAGGTTGACAAACCGAATCTGATTAATATTCAGTTTCTGCTCTGTAAGGAATTCACTGAAGGCCTCATTTACCGCCTCTCTGTCTACCCCAACAATTCTACGTACCAAACGCCCTATCGGGGTATCTCCGTATTCCTTTTCATAGTCTGCCTTTGTTCCCAATTCCACCCACAGAAGCCTTTCTAAAGCCTTTAAGTCACCTTCTGATAGTTTCTTGTTATTACGCAGTTTATATACAGACAGATTATTGCTATGTTCTTTTAAATAGAACTCTACCTTTTTTCGATAATTCCTTAAATCATGTGAATCATAAATTGCTTCCCCTTCATTCGTGTCAACAATCGTATCCGTAAAGTTAGTGTAATATATTTCTCGTATCATTTTATCCAAATACTGTATCAAATTACGTAGAGCAATTCTTACAGTATCCAGTTCAATAATCGTTACATCCTCCCAAAATTCCGGCATCTGAACTCGTTCAATAATTTCTTTCTGTTTCACAACCTGTGGAATTGTATACTTTGCAGACAATAATTCTGCCGTCTGAACAACAATATTAATTGGAGTTTGCACATTTTTACTTTGCAGCAAACCCAAATCAATACTATACATAAGATAATCAAATCTTCTTATAAGTTCATCTTCCTTTTGTGGCTTAATCAGCGGTGAAATATGCTCCTTAATATCCGATATCTCGATTGTTTCAAGGTTATTCCAACTCGATATACTGCGGAACTTCTCAACATATCGCAAATGTCTCTTAACCATAAAACTACTGTCGTTCAATTCAATAACTGCTTTATGAAGTTCATCAACTAAGTCATTTCTATAAGAGGCATATGCCTCATCTTTCGTAAATGCAGGTGATTGCAATTCTCGGCATATCATAGCCTTTGTATTGTAAATCTTTTCACAAAGAGTTTCTTGTATTCCACTCTCACTGCCATTTTTATTGACACGGAAATACTCGAAGTTATTACAAAAATCGAAAATAAGGAATTTCTCTTTATCAATACCTTCACCCAGCAAATCAGGGCAGAGTCTTGTTCCTCTTCCAATCATCTGCCAAAATTTCGCATAACTTCTTACCTTTTTGAAAAATACCAAATTCAAAATTTCCGGGATATCTATCCCCGTATCAAGCATATCAACCGATACTGCAATCTGTGGCATTTTATTTTTTGTGCTAAAATCATCAATCAAAGAATCACAGTATTTAATACTATAATCAATTTGCTTAATAAAATCTCCACCGCACTCCGGAAACAACACATTAAACCTCTCAACAATTGCCTTTGCATGTAAACTATTCTTTGCAAATATAATTGTCTTGCCAAGTTTGTCTCCACCTTCTACCTTTAATCCCTTTTCCATTAATTCTTTTAGAACTTTATCAATCGTATCTTTATTGAAAAGCCAGGTATTAATAGCCGAACTTGAAATATCTTCATCTATCATGTCATCATGTTCGAATGTTTCTTCAAATTCCTCTTTTTCTTCCTCCGACAAATCATTATAGTGAATTCCTTCTTCCATAATCTTTGTCTTATATTCCAGTGTGGAATAGTTAACAAGATATCCTTCCTCTACTGCCTTTCCCAATTCATACGCAAAAGTTGGAACGCCCCTTTCAAGATCGAAAATGCTATATGTATTTTTATCTATTTCATTTTTAGGCGTTGCTGTCATACCCAAAAGCATTGCATCAAAGTACTCAAAAATCTCCTGATACTTTCTGTAAATTGAACGATGCACTTCATCACAAATGATTAGGTCAAAATGCGCAGGTGAAAATAGCCTTTGTCCAAGTTTATTCTTCTTTTCATCTATTGCATTCATCATCGTCGGATAAGTAGAAAATATCATTCTTGAGTTTTCCGGATCATCTTTACTGTCACATAAATTGCAACACGATAAATCCTCAAGCAAATTTGTATAATTATTCTTTGCTTGCTTAACTAATGCTGTTCTATCTGCCAAAAACAGAATGTTTTTCACATAATTATGTCTACGCAGAACATCTACAATGCTGATACTAACTCTAGTTTTTCCGGAGCCGGTCGCTTGTACAATCAACATTTTTCTATGCTTTTTTGAAATTGCATCACATACTGCTGTAACTGCTTCCTTTTGATATGGTCTATTGGTAATCTTATTACTAATCTCTATACGTTCCAATGGAACACGTTGCTTTCTTCTATCCACCTCCAGTTGTAATTCATCTTGAGTAAAGAAACCTGACACTGCTCTTCTTGGATAGCCACAAAAGTCGTTTGTATAATAAAATTCGAAGCCATTAGTCGTAAAAATGAGTGGTCTGCGACCGTATTTATTCTGCAAACAGTCAGCATAAAGCTTTGCCTGTTGGCTTCCTACTATTGTATCTACGGAAGCCTTTTTTGCCTCCACTACTGCTAACGGCAAATTATCCTTCCCCCATAATACATAATCAGCATATCCTACACCTGTTGCATTAGGCATACCTGTTACCGGTTCTTCAACTGTACAATTTCTCCCTATTATCCAACCGGCCTCCTGCAATTCCACATCAATATATTTCTTGCGTGTTTCCGCTTCACTAATTGAATCAACATGAAATTCTCTCGTCTGATTATGGTATTTTCGCTCCTGCGCCATTTGTTCACGCAGTTCTTCATTTTCCTTGAGCACCTGAACAAGTTTCTTATCTTTACTGCTCAGGTTATCATATAGTTTTTTCAATTCCTCCGGCTTAACACGCTTTTCATCACCAGATGAAAGCAATGATTCATCAAAAGTTTTATCCTCATATTCTTTTGAGTAGGAATAGTCAATCCAGTCACAGAATTCAAACAAGTCTCTAAGTGCAATAATCGCTTCGTCACGCTTGATATTACTATTGGTATGAACAGCAACATTTCCCAGATGAATTGTATATTTAAGCATCGGAAATAGTCGTGGTTCAATAATGCTACGAAATGTACTCTCGTGTATTAAGCTGGAGACATTATCCTGATAAGGAAGCTGTAACTCTGCATCATATGAAAACACAAATCTTACAGCTAACTCTAATGCTCTTCTTGATAAAATAGCACAAGTTGCCGGAGAAATTGCAAGGCTTTTCTCTGCTTCAACTGCCTGAGTAGCAAAGTCTGCATATTCTGTTTTCGTTAACAGATAGTCAAAATTTGTTTCCAAATTTGCTTCCTCCTTTTGTATATAAAAATCTGATGCTTAGTGCATGTATAAATTTTGATTTGTCGACTTGGTTTGCAAATGTAGCATAAGCTTCTTGAACCTCAATAGGCGGTACAACGACTATTGGTGCTTCTAAATCTCCATATGATACGAATGGTTGACCTCCACCTTTTGTTGCTACACGATTGAAGTCCTGTTGCTGTAATA
>JAQXIR010000156.1 GCA_029007885.1 Lachnospiraceae bacterium
GAATGGATGCACAGGCAGTTTTAATCGCAACCGCACTGGCTTCCTTCGTAGGAACACTGTTAATGGCTGTTTTTGCAAATTATCCGTTTGCACTGGCACCGGGAATGGGACTGAATGCTTATTTTGCTTATACGGTAGTTATCGGAATGGGATATTCCTGGCAGATGGCATTGATGGCAGTTTTTGCTGAAGGTATTATTTTTATCGTGCTGTCCCTTACCAATGTACGTGAGGCAATTTTTAATGCCATCCCGTTGACATTAAAATCTGCTGTCAGCGTTGGTATTGGTCTTTTTATTGCATTCATCGGACTGCAGGATGCAAAGCTGATTGTAAACAGTGATGCAACACTTGTTACATATCAGACATTCAAAGGTGAGAACTTCCATTCTGTGGGAGTGGGCGCCATTCTTGCTTTGATTGGTGTTCTGATTACTGCTATTTTACTGATTAAAAAAGTAAAAGGCGGTATTTTATTCGGTATTCTTGCTACATGGATTTTAGGAATTATTGCAGAACTTTGCGGTCTGTATGTTCCAAATCCGGATCTTGGTATGTACTCTGTTATCCCAGCAGCTTTTGTAAGCTTTGATTTATCACCGTTTGGAAATACATTCGGACAGGTGTTCAATACGGCTGCATGGGGCGATGTCAGCATTTTAAACTTTATTGTTGTCATCTTTGCGTTCTTATTTGTTGATATCTTTGATACATTAGGAACTTTGATTGGTGTTTCCTCTAAAGCAGACATGCTGGATAAAGAAGGAAAATTGCCGAAAATTAAAGGCGCTTTAATGGCAGATGCTATTGCAACAAGTGTCGGAGCAGTTTTTGGTACTTCTACCACAACGACCTATGTAGAAAGTGCATCCGGTGTTGCAGAAGGCGGTAGAACAGGTCTTACAGCCGTTGTTACAGGTCTGTTATTCCTGCTTGCTATTATTTTCAGCCCGTTGTTCTTAACAATTCCTTCCTTTGCTATCGCACCGGCATTGATTACGGTAGGATTCTTCATGATGGGCTCTGTTGCAAAGATTAATTTTGAAGACTATACAGAAGGAATTCCGGCATTCCTGACAATTGCTGCTATGCCTCTTGCATACAGCATTTCCGAAGGTATTGCAATCGGATTTATTTCTTGGACAATCATCAACTTAATCTGCGGAAAAGCAAAAGAAAAGAAGATCAGTGTATTGATGTATGTACTGACAATTCTCTTTATCTGCAAATATATTTTCTTATAAAATATTTTGTAAAACAAAAGATGACGGGACAGCAGGACTGTTCCGTCATTTTTTGAACATGTGGAAGGGACAAACGGATGGAAGTAATTGGATTTATCGTAATAGCTGCAATTATCATTCTACTTATTTTCGGAAACGGATATGTAAATGAAAAAAGACTCTATCGGCAGTACCAAAAAAGGCTGATTACCGATTATGGGAAACCGTCAAACAGAGTTTATAAAGATGGGGAATTTGAACATATTGACGGGTACTTCAAAAATCATCAGACAGATTTTTCGCTTGATGAAATAACGTGGAATGATTTGAATATGGATGATTTATTCAAGCAGATAAATTATGCCAAATCTTCTGCAGGGGAAGAATACTTATATTATCTTCTCAGGAATCCTTCGACAAATGAAAAAGACTGGGAAGATTTTGAAAAGAAAACCGAATATTTTATGACACATGAAGAAGATAGGATGAAACTTCAACTGGCACTTCATGACATGGGATATACCGGAAAATACAGTGTATATGACTATTTGAACAATTTAGATATTCTTAAGGAGAGAAACAGTAAAAAGGATATTTTTATCGACCTTTTATTTATCCCTGCAATTCTGCTGCTTTGGGTGAACATTGGATTTGGGATAGCAGCTATCTTTGCATTAATTTTAATCAATCTGATTTCTTATTTTAAGGAAAAAGAAATCATAGATCCTTATATTACCTGCTTTGCTTATGTATTCCGGATTTTAAATGAGGTGGATATTATTTCACGGGAAAACATTCCATGCATTGAAGATGATATAAAACTACTAAAGGAACAAAAACGAAAATTTACAAGATTCAAGAGATTTTCTTTCCTCATCATGTCAAAAAGCAGAATGACAGGAAATCCTACGGAAATTCTTGTTGACTATATACGGATGTTCTTCCATCTGGATATTATAAAATTTAATTCTATGCTGGAAGAAGTCAAGAAACATTGGGAAAATATAGATAAGATGATAACAATTATCGGAAGACTGGATGCTTATCTGGCTGTCGGTGAATACCGGACTTATTTAGAGGACTATGCAGTGCCGGTGTACAAAAAGAATGCATATCAGGCAAAAAACTGTTATCACCCTCTATTAAAAGATCCTGTAAAAAATGATATTCAATTAGAAAAGAGCATTCTGATAACCGGTTCAAATGCTTCCGGTAAATCAACAATGTTAAAGACGGTTGCGGTAAATGCAATTCTTGCACAGAGCATTCATACTGTTGCGGCAGACTTCTATGAGGCGGATTGCTTTAAAATATATACTTCTTTGACCTTAAAAGACAATATTTTTGCCGGTGACAGTTTCTATATGGCTGAAATCAAGTCAATCAGACGTATGATAGAAGCCGCAAAAGAAACACAAGTACCGATATTATGTTTTGTCGATGAAGTGTTAAGAGGAACGAATACGATTGAACGGATTGCCGCATCCTCAATTATTTTGCAAAAACTATCTTCAAATTATGGTTACTGCCTGGCAGCAACACATGATATTGAACTAACAGAGATTCTAAAAAATCACTATGAAAATATGCATTTTGAAGAAATTATGACACAAGGAGATATTTCTTTCCCATATCGACTCTGTAGGGGAAAAGCAACGAGCAGAAACGCAATTCGTCTGCTTGAGATAATGGGATATGGAGACGGCATTACAAAAACAGCAGAAAAAATGGCACAACATTTTGAAAAGGACGGAGTCTGGGAGGTGCTTACATGAATGTAACAATATACACAGACGGTGCTGCAAGGGGGAATCCGGAAGGTCCGGGTGGATATGGATGTATCCTGCATTATATTGATGGAAACGGAAAACTGCATGAAAGGGAGTATAGTGCCGGATATAAAAGAACGACAAATAACCGTATGGAACTGATGGCTGTGATTACTGGATTGGAAGCACTTACAAAACCCTGCCGGGTAGAAGTGATTTCGGATTCCAAGTATGTAACAGATGCCTTTAATGCACATTGGATAGACAGCTGGGTGAAAAAGAATTGGAAACGGGGAAAAAATGAAGAGGTAAAAAACGTTGACCTCTGGAAACGGCTGCTAAAAGCGATGGAAGCACATCAGGTGACCTATACTTGGGTAAAAGGGCATGCAGGACACCCTGAAAACGAACGTTGCGACAAACTGGCAACAGCTGCTGCAGACGGCAACAATCTTCTTGTTGATGAAGGCTTGACGCTTTTTAGGTCATAGTGATATGATAAACAGAGAAAAAGATGGGAGTAATGATATGGTAAATTTGATTTCTTTTATCAACATGTTTTTATCTTATTTACTTGTATTTGCCGTTTTTGCGGTAGGAATTATTGCAGTTGTTTTTCTGGGAATCAAATGCAGAAAAGCAAAGGATAAACGCGACAAAAAAGAAGAATAAGTAAATTTGAAAATTTATGGATGACTATTTTAACAAAATAGCCATCCTTTTTTTGTTACATTTTATTTTTTTATATCGTTGACAGTGCGTTTTTATTCCACTATACTTTTAATACAATATGTTGTATTTTGAAAATGAAAACTACAATATCATGTTGGGGAATGTAAGGAGTACATAATTATGGATAAGATTTTGGATACTACAAAAGAAGAAACCGTTGATTACGGAACATTATATCAGCCCAAAAGACAGGTCAATGTAATCAAAAAAGACGGTAGTACAGAAGAATTTAATGTACAGAAAGTAGTGAATGCGGTTGGGAAGAGTGCCTACCGTGCATTGACAAAATTTACTGATGAAGAGAAAAAGAAAATTTGCAAATATGTAGTAGATAAAGTAGACGAATTAGACAGTGACGAGATTCCGATTCCGATTATGCATAATATTGTTGAAAGTGCATTGGAACAGGTTAAGCCGATTGTTGCAAAGAGTTATCGAGATTACCGTAACTATAAGCAGGATTTTGTGCGCATGCTGGATGATGTCTATAAAAAGAGCCAGTCAATCATGTACGTTGGTGACAAAGAAAATGCCAATACGGATTCTGCATTGGTATCTACTAAGAGATCTCTTATTTTTAATCAGTTAAATAAAGAATTATATCAGAAATTCTTTATGACAACAGAAGAAATTCAGGCATGCAGAGACGGTTATATCTATGTCCATGATATGTCGGCAAGACGTGATACCATGAATTGCTGTCTTTTTGATGTGGAAAATGTACTCTCGGGTGGATTTGAAATGGGAAATATCTGGTATAACGAACCCAAAACACTCGATGTTGCATTCGATGTTATCGGTGACATTGTTTTAAGTGCGGCAAGCCAGCAGTACGGCGGATTTACCGTACCGAGTGTAGACAATATTTTAGAGCCGTATGCTGAAAAATCCTACAAACGCTATCTTGAGAAATATAAGAAACTTGGAGTCGATGAAGAGACGGCAGAAGCTGAAGCATATGCGGATGTTGTAAAAGAAATGGAACAAGGATTCCAGGGATGGGAATATAAGTTTAATACGGTTGCCAGCAGCCGTGGAGATTATCCGTTCATCACCATTACGGCAGGAACGGGAACCGGTAGGTTTGCAAAACTTGCAACGATTTCCATGCTGAATGTCAGAAGAAGAGGACAGGGAAAAAAAGACCATAAAAAACCGGTATTATTCCCGAAAATCGTATTTTTATATGATGAAAACCTGCATGGTCCCGGAAAACCGCTGGAAGATGTGTTTGAAGCAGGCGTAAAATGTTCGGCAAAAACAATGTATCCGGATTGGTTGAGTCTGACTGGAAAGGGATATATTGCCAGCATGTACAAACAATATGGGAAAATTATTTCCCCGATGGGATGTCGTGCTTTCCTGTCTCCATGGTATGAAAGAGGCGGTATGCATCCGGCAGATGAAGATGATAAACCTGTTTTTGTCGGAAGATTTAATATTGGTGCAGTTTCTTTACATCTGCCTATGATACTTGCAAAAGCAAGACATGAAAACAAAGACTTCTATGAAGTACTGGATTACTATTTGAATTTAATTCGACAGCTGCATATCCGTACATATGCATATCTGGGAGAAATGAGAGCTTCCACCAATCCGCTGGCATATTGTGAAGGTGGATTCTTGGGTGGACATCTGAAACTAACAGATAAGATTAAGCCGCTTTTAAAATCGGCAACCGCTTCTTTTGGAATTACTGCCTTTAATGAACTTCAGATGCTTTATAACGGGAAGTCGCTTGTTGAAGACGGTTCATTTGCGCTTGAAGTTTTAGAACATATTAATGAGAAAATCAATGAGTTTAAGGAAGAAGACGGTAATCTGTATGCGATTTACGGAACACCGGCAGAAAACTTATGTGGCTTACAGGTAAAACAGTTCCGTAAAAAATACGGAATTATCGAAGGCGTTTCAGACCGGGAATATGTTTCAAACAGTTTCCATTGTCACGTAACAGAAGACATTACACCGATTCAGAAACAAAATTTGGAATACCGCTTCTGGGAACTTTCTAACGGTGGCAAAATTCAGTATGTAAAATATCCGATTGATTACAATATCGAGGCAATTAAGACATTGATTAGAAGAGCCATGGATATGGGATTTTATGAAGGTGTCAACCTTTCTCTTGCCTACTGTGATGACTGCGGACATCAGGAACTGGAGATGGATGTTTGTCCGAAATGCGGCAGCCGCAATTTGACAAAAATCGACCGTATGAACGGATACTTATCTTATTCCCGTGTGCACGGGGATACCCGCTTGAATGATGCAAAAATGGCTGAAATTGCAGAAAGGAAATCTATGTAAGAATGAGATATCATAATATTACAAAAGATGATATGCTAAATGGGGACGGCCTTCGGGTTGTCCTATGGGTGGCAGGCTGCTCCCACTGTTGCAAAGAATGCCATAATCCGATTACATGGGATCCAAACGGAGGTCTTTTGTTTGATGAAGATGCGAAAGAAGAAATTTTTGAACAGCTAGAGAAGCCTTACATATCAGGTATCACATTTTCCGGAGGCGACCCTTTACATTCGGCAAACAGGCTGGAAGTAAGAAAGCTGATGGAAGAGATAAAAGAAAAATTTCCCGATAAGACAATATGGCTGTATACCGGATACAGTTGGGAAGAAATATGGCATTATCCGATGATGAAATATGTGGATGTAGTAGTAGACGGAGAATTTAAGATTGAACTTAAAGATCCCAAATTACTTTGGAAAGGAAGCTCCAACCAGAGAGTTATCAATGTGCAGGAGACCTTAAAACGGACTGACCCGCTCATCCCTATTTTACACTGTCAGGATTATAGTTAAAGTAACGGAGAAAAGACATGAACAGAGTTGCACAGTTTTATAAAGTTAGTTTTGATGAATTTAAAAGTGGCATAGAAGGAGAATTATCACAAGTATCGGAAAGTGAAATAATTTCTATGTATGAAATGTTACAGCTTCCGAAACGGGCGACAAGAGGCAGCGCCGGATATGATTTTTTTGCACCGTTTACGTTTACTTTAAAACCGGGTGAGACAATTAAAATTCCGACAGGAATCCGCGTTAAAATGGAAGAAGACTGGGTATTACAGCTTTTTCCGAGAAGCGGGCTGGGATTTAAATATCGTTTGCAACTCAATAATACCGTTGGCATTATTGACAGTGATTATTATTATTCCGATAATGAAGGTCATATTTTCGCTAAGATTACAAATGATTCTAATGAAGGAAAAGAATTAAAGGTAGAAAAAGGCAGCGGCTTTATGCAGGGAATATTTTTACAATACGGAATTACCTTAGACGATGACTGTGAGGGGATTCGTAACGGTGGATTCGGCAGTACAACAGCGAAATAGCCGCAAATGATAAAATCGTATAAGAAACTCTTTTTTCGTGAATGCTTTTAGCAAAAACGAAAAAGGAGTTTTTTTATGGGAGAATGTATTGCAAAATCGCTGGAAGAAAATGTAAATTATTTAAACGAAAGACTGAAAACTGATAAAAATTTTGATATCTTATACCATTCTTTTAAGATGGGAGATAAGCAGGGATGTTATTACTTTATTGACGGATTCTGTAAAGATGAAATTATGCAGAAACTTTCGGAGTTTTTTATGAAAATGAAAGATGAGGAGACTCCCGGGAATGCGTACGAATGTATCAAGAAATCACTACCGTATCCGGAAGTTTCAAAAGGGCGAAAGTGGGATGAAATTATCATACAGATTCTATCGGGGGTTATCGTTTTATTTTTAGACGGACAGGAAGAATGTGTCTATATTGATGCAAGAACATATCCGGCAAGAAATGTGGAACAACCGGATAAAGAAAAGACTTTAAGAGGTTCCAGAGACGGATTTGTGGAAACAGTTGTATGTAACACGGCTCTGATTCGCAGAAGAATACGGGATAATCGTTTGATTATGGAAATGACAAGAGCCGGCAACGTATCACAAACGGATATTGCTGTCTGTTATATGGAAGACAGAGTAAACAGAAAATTTTTAAATGAAGTAATGGAAAAAATACAGTCCATACAGGCAGAAGCCATGACGGTAAATCAGGAGTCTTTAGCAGAATGTTTGTATCAACGAAAATGGTATGATCCTTTCCCGAAGTTTCGCTATACGGAAAGACCGGACACGGCTGCTGCACAATTACTGGAAGGAAACATTGTAATTTTTACCGATAATTCTCCGTTTGCGATGATTCTTCCGACAGGATTATTTGATATTATGGAAGAGGTAGATGACTATTATTTTCCCCCGATTACCGGGACTTATTTACGAATCTCCAGGATGCTGATAAGTATTGCCAGTTATCTGATTACACCGTTATTTCTATTACTCATGATGTACCCGGAATGGATACCGGAATCCTTTTCTTTTATTCAGGTAAAAGAAGAAATTCACTTGCCGCTTATCTGGCAGTTTCTTGTCTTAGAACTGGCGATAGACGGTTTGAAACTTGCAGCAGTAAACTCGCCTAATATGCTGACGACCCCGTTAAGTGTACTGGCAGCCCTGATTTTGGGGGAATTTTCCGTAAAAAGTGGTTGGTTTAATGCAGAGGTAATGTTATATATGGCATTTGTGGCAGTTGCCACATATACTCAGACTAGTTACGAATATGGATATGCGGTAAAGTTTTTGAGAATGATTTCTTTAATTCTGACATCTGTTTTCGGGATAACAGGGTTTGCGGCAGGTCTTATTTTATATTTATTCGCAATGGTTTTAAACCGCACAGTTTCCGGTGAGTATTATTTATCACCGCTTATTCCGTTTCACGGCAAGGAATTATACAGACGGATTGTAAGGACACAAGATAAAAATTAATATTTGTAGAACAGAGAAAAAAGTGTTATGATTAACGGGATATCAAAATGAAAATAATCAACTTAAGAAGAGGGGATGAGCATGGAAGACTTTAAAATTGTAACGGATTCTACGAGTGACCTTCCCAAAGAGTATTTTAAAGAACATAATCTTGGGATTATGTATCTTTCTTATACAATTGAGGGTGAGACATACACAGGAGATAATCAACTGGAAGAAAAAGATTTTTACAATAAAATGCGTGGAGGCGAAATGCCGACAACATCGCAGGTTAATCCGGAAGAAGCAAAAGAAGTGTTGCTTGAAGCCTTAAAAGAATGCAAACGCATTCTTTGCATTTCATTTTCTTCAGGATTAAGCGGAACCTATAACAGTGTAAGAATTGCTTCCGAGGAAATTATGGAAGAACAAAAGGATGTTAAGATTATCGTAATCGATTCTCTTGCGGCATCCTTAGGGGAAGGATTGCTTGTTCATAAAGCCGTCACAATGAAGGAGAGCGGAAAGAGTTTAGAAGAAACAGCGGACTGGATTGAAACACATAAATTAAACCTTGTACACGCATTCACGGTGGATGATTTGTTCCATTTGTATCGCGGTGGAAGAGTCAGCAAAACAACAGCAATCGTTGGGTCTATGGTTAATATAAAACCGGTTATGCATGTTGATAACGAGGGACATCTTTCCAATATGTATACGGTACGCGGAAGAAAGAAATCATTACGTTCTCTGGTTGACTATATGGAGAAAAAAGTTGGAAGCTATCGCGGCAGTAATGACATTGTGTTTATCAGCCATGGGGACTGCCCGGAAGATGCACAGTTTGTTGCAGATGAAGTAAAGAGCCGCTTTGGAATTGAGTCATTTTTGATCAATTATGTGGGACCTACAATCGGTGCCCATTCAGGTCCCGGAACGATTGCATTGTTTTTTATGGGAGATGAACGTTAACAGACGATAAATACGAATCGGAGGACAGCATGCGGGGTATCGACACACAGGTGCGCAAGATGCGACGCAGAATATTTCAGGAAGTTGCAAACCTTGCTTATCATTCAGAGAACTTGAAAGATGATATGGAAGCACTGCCATATAAAATTGTAGATTATGATGAACCGGAATATCGGGAAAATATTTATAGAGAGCGCGCAATCGTAAGAGAAAGATTACGCCTTGCCATGGGGCTTTCTTTACGGCCTGAAAATATCCCGGTCCATTTAACACAAGGATTGGAAGAAAGTAATATTTCTGAAAAATATTATGAGCCGCCGCTTATGCAGGTTATCCCATCGGCATGTAATTCCTGTCCGACAAATTGTTATGAAGTAACGAATAAGTGTATGGGATGTGTAGCGCACCCATGTAGGGAGGTTTGCCCGCGTGGCGCAATTTCCATGGTAAACGGCAGGTCGGTTATTGATCAGGAAAAATGTATTAAGTGCGGAAAATGTAAGGCAATCTGCCCGTATGATGCGATTTCCCATCAAGTCAGACCATGTGCGGTGGCGTGCGGTGTCGGCGCGATTGAAAGTGATGACAAGGGAAGAGCCGTCATTAATAATGATAAATGTGTTTCGTGCGGACAATGTATGGTGAACTGCCCGTTTGGTGCAATTGCGGATAAATCACAAATTTTTCAATTAATTCGTGCGTTACAATCAGGTAAAAAAATCATTGCGCAGGTTGCACCTGCATTTGTAGGACAGTTTGGAGAAAATGTGACACCGGAAAAATTCAAAACAGCATTGAAAGAACTTGGCTTTTTTGATGTATATGAAACGGCAATCGGTGCAGATATCGGAGCAATGAGTGAGGCGGAGCATTATGTAAAAGAAGTGGACACCGGAAAACTTCCGTTTCTTTTGACTTCCTGTTGCCCGTCGTGGTCTATGCTTGCGAAGAAATTTTTCCCGGAAACCATTGAGAACATTTCGAATGCATTAACACCGATGGTTGCAACGGCAAGAAAGATAAAAGAAGATCATCCGGATGCCCAGGTTGTGTTTATCGGACCATGTGCTTCCAAAAAACTGGAGGCATCCAGAAGAACGGTTCGTTCTGATGTCGACTTTGTCATCACGTTTGAAGAACTGACCGGAATGTTTGAAGCAAAAGGCATTATACCGGCAGACATGGAAGAGACAAAGATGCTTGATGCAACGGGCGCAGGAAGAGGATACGGTGTTGCAGGAGGTGTTGCCAGTGCAATTGAAGAATGTATCCGAGAATACTATCCGGATGTAGAAGTCAATATTGAACATGCAGAGAGTCTCACGGAATGTAAAAAGATTCTGATGTTAGCAAAAGCAGGCAAGAAAAAAGGATGTCTGATTGAAGGAATGGCATGTCCGGGAGGATGCATCGCAGGTGCCGGAACCAATATTCTGATAGCACAGGCACAAAAGAATGTAAACGAATTTAAGAACAGAGCATTACAAAAGATTCCGGATAAAGAATAACGGAATGTCAGGAGGAAGAATTATGAAAAAAGTAAGAACCCGTTTTGCCCCCAGTCCGACAGGAAGAATGCATGTCGGAAATTTGAGGACAGCATTATATGCCTATCTGATTACGAAGCATGAAGGCGGGGATTTTATTTTAAGAATTGAGGATACCGATCAGGAGCGCTATGTGGAAGGCGCAGTCGATATTATTTACCGTACACTTGAAAAAACAGGTTTGATTCATGACGAAGGACCGGATAAAGACAAAGGGTTCGGACCATACGTACAAAGTGAACGTCAGGCTAGCGGTATCTATCTGGAATATGCAAAAAAGTTAGTGGATAAAGGTGAAGCATATTATTGTTTCTGCGATAAGGAACGACTCGCCTCACTAAATCGTGTGGTTGATGGTAAGGAAATCAACGTGTATGACAAACATTGCCTGTCATTGACAAAAGAAGAAGTTGAAGAAAAATTAAAAGCCGGCATACCGTATGTTATTCGCCAGAATAATCCGACAGAAGGCACAACGACATTTTGTGATGAGATTTACGGAGATATCACAGTCGACAATGCGGAATTGGATGATATGATTTTAATAAAATCAGACGGTTTCCCAACCTATAACTTCGCAAATGTTGTAGACGATCACTTAATGGGGATTACACATGTAGTCAGAGGAAACGAGTATTTATCTTCCTCACCAAAGTATAATCGTTTATATGAGGCATTTGGATGGGAAGTTCCAATCTATGTGCATTGCCCGTTGATTACAGATGAGGAGCACCATAAGCTTTCAAAAAGATGCGGACATTCTTCATATGAAGATTTGATTGAACAAGGTTTTCTGACGGAAGCGGTGGTTAATTTTGTGGCACTGCTCGGATGGAGCCCGACAGATTCAAACGAAGAAATCTTTTCCTTACAGGAACTGGTAGAAAAATTTGATTATCATCATATGTCAAAATCTCCGGCAGTGTTTGATTATACTAAATTGAAATGGATGAACGGGGAATATATCAAAAAGATGGATTTTGATGCGTATTATGAAAAGGCACTGCCTTATCTGCTTAAGACAATCCATCACGATATGGATTTTAGAAAAATTGCTGAAATCTGTAAAACAAGAATTGAAGTTTTCCCGGATATTTGTGAATTGATTGATTTCCTGGAAGAACTTCCGGAATATGATATTTCCATGTATACCCATAAAAAGATGAAAACTGATACAGTAAGTTCCTATCAGGTGCTAAAAGAATTGAGACCACTTTTGGCTGCACAGGAGGACTACAGCAATGATGCACTGTATCAGATGCTGCTTGATTTTATTAACGAAAAAGGTGTGAAGAACGGATATGTATTATGGCCGGTAAGAACAGCGGTTTCCGGTAAGCAAATGACTCCGGCAGGTGCAACAGAGATTATGGAACTGCTCGGAAAAGAAGAGTCTTTAAAAAGAATAGACATCGGAATTTCAAAACTCGAGGAAGCACTTGCTTAATAGCGAACAACAAAGAGCAATATGTCATAGAGAAGGTCCTGCCATGGTATTGGCGGGACCGGGTTCCGGAAAAACCTTTGTTATCACAAGACGCATTCAGTATTTGATTGATGGATGCGGCATTGAACCGTCTCATATTCTTGTTATCACCTTTTCAAAAGCTTCTGCATATGAAATGCAGAAACGTTTTTCTTCTCTTATGCAGGATACCTATTATCCTGTCACATTCGGTACATTTCATGCCATCTTTTTTCAGATGATTTCTCAAATTTATCATTATCATGTTTCCGATATTATGACACTTCCCCAGAAAAAAAAGATACTCAGGACTGCCTATTATGATGTTTTGAAAAAGGAAATAGCAGATAATGAGTATTTAACACATTTTCTGCAGAAAATCGCAAGTTATAAAAACAGTGGGGAAACCGGGCTTTTGCCTGATGACCTTTTTGTTTCAAATGAAGAATTCTTAAAGATTTATATAAACTACAATCGTGAATTACGGGCAGCTAAGAAAATTGACTTTGAAGATATGCTGCTTCTTTGTAAAGAAATGCTTTTAAAAAATCCTGAAATCGCCGCCTATTTTTCTGAAAAATATCAATATATTTTGATTGATGAGTATCAGGATATTAACGAAGTTTCCTATGAAATAATAAAAAAACTGTCATATCCAAGGAACAACCTGTTTGTTGTTGGGGATGACGACCAGTCTATTTACAGTTTTCGGGGTGCCACACCGAAAAGTATGATGCAGTTTGAAGAGGATTTTCCAAACTGTCAAAAGTATTTTCTGAATATCAACTATCGTTCTACCGGAAAAATTGTTGAGTTTGCATCCAAAGTAATATGCAAAAATACGATACGCTATCCAAAAGATATAAAAGCAGCGGGAGAGGTGGGGAATCCGGTAGTCGTAAAAGGATTTGAAACACAGGAGAAAGAATATGAATTTTTGACAGATGCACTAAAAAGGAAACAGGAAAAGAACAAATTGGAAGAATGTGCCTGCCTTTTTCGAACAAATAGAGAGGCTTCGCGCTTTGCAGAGTGGCTGATGAAAGAAAAAGTTATGTTTTGTATGAAAGAACCTGTCTATAATCCTTATGAACATTTTATTTTTCGGGATTTTATACATTATTTAAATCTTGCGCAAGGGAGTTTGAAAACAGAGGATTTTTTGGCAGTCATGAATCGCCCGGTAAGATATTTTTCAAGAAAAGCAGTAAGTACAAAAGAACTATCAATGGAGAAATTGAGCAGTTATTACAGGGACAAACCATATATGTTACAACATATCCATAAAATGCAGTACGACCTTTTAAAACTCAAACAGATGGATCTTTTTTCTTCTGTCAATTATATTCGGAAAGCAATTGGATATGATACCTATTTAAGGCAAGTCTCAATTGAAAATCATGTGGCATATGAGGAATATCAAAATATTGCCGATGAATTGCAGGAGAGGATGAAACAGTTCAAAAACAAAGAAGAACTTCTTGAGTACGTTGAGAAAATCAATCTGCAGGAATGGAAAAATAAAGAGAAAAGAAGTAAGGAGAAGGGAGTAAATATTATGACTTTCCATGGCTCCAAAGGATTGGAGTTTGAAACGGTGTATTTGCCGGACTGTAATCAAGGAATTATTCCGCATAAAAAAAGCACCGATAAAATGCAAATAGAAGAAGAAAGAAGAATGTTCTATGTTGCACTAACCAGAGCCAAAAAGGAACTGATCATTTGCTTCCTTAACGGAGAAAAGGATAAACACAAAATTCCTTCCGAATTTTTAAAGGAAGAACTCTGATGGGGTATCAGAGTTCTTCAAATTCACAGTTATCCAAGAATTCATCAAAAGCATCCATAACAGCTTCATACTCTTCGTCGCTTTCAATATAGCGAAGAACCGGTTCTTCGTTTGGGTCATCAGGATTTTCACTGTATCCGTAAAACCAGATGATATCTTCGTTTTCGGAAAGTCCTTTTATTGGATGTAATGCAATATAATCCTTATCGTCTACAGACAAAATCGTTTCAATAGAACAGGTAACAACGGTATCATCCTCTAAAGTAATATCTACAGTCATATCTCTGTCATCAAATTCATTTTCCATGTTTTTCCCTCCTGAAATCTTTCTTCCATTTTACAAAGATAGGGCAAAAATAGCAATAGTATCAAATTTCTTTTTATGGTAAAATAAGTTGTATGAATCATGGGAGAACAGATATGACAGAAACGCTTAACATTTTAAAAGGAAATCCATATCCTCTTGGAGTAACGATTAATGAAGACGGAAGCATAAATTTTGCGGCCGAATTTACAGAAGTAAAAAATGATTGCGGAATTGTTTTATATGAAAATGCCACAGGAAAAGAAAGCAGAATTTCATTTCCGAAAGAAAGCAGAATCGGGAATTTGTTCTGTTTACGAATTGAGGGAATGAATTGGAAACAATATACGTATAATTATTACAACGGGGACATTGTTTTTCAGGATCCGTATGCAAAAAAGATAGTCGGAAATGAAAAATGGGGAAAGACACCGAAAGAATTACGATGCGGATTTTATGACAATAATTTTGAGTGGGGAGAGGATGCTTTCCCGGAAACGGAATATGAAAAATCTTTGCTTTATCTTCTGCATGTTAGGGGATTTACAAAACACTCGAGTGCGCAAGTTGAAAAACACGGTACATTTGAGGGACTGACAGAAAAAATACCATACCTTTCTTCGTTGGGAATTACAGCTATTGAACTTATGCCTTCCTATGAATTTCTGGAATTGGAGCCTCCTGTAATGCAGGAGAAAATTCCGATTGCATATCAAAAAACGGAGCCTTCCCTGAATTACTGGGGATATAAAGAAGCATTTTATTTTTCTCCAAAGAGTTCCTATTGTGCGAAACCCGAGGATAATATCAATTCTTTTAAAAGAATGGTGAAGGAACTTCACAGAAATCATATGGAACTGATTATGCAGTTCTATTTTCCCAATAGTATGAAACAGAGCTATATTCTGGAAGTATTACGATTCTGGGTCTATGAATACCATATTGACGGAATACATCTGATGGGGGAAAGAATTCCGACTGCTTTACTTGGCAGAGACCCCGTTTTAGCACATACAAAATTATTATGTACGGATTTCCCTTTATGGGATATTTATCCGGATCAAGCACGTCCCAATTATAAGAATCTTGCTACTTACAAAGATGACTATATGTATGATATGAGAAGATTCTTAAAGAGTGATGAAAGAATGTTGGAAACAACATTACATCATATGAAATCGGTTTCAGAAGTATTGGGACAGGTTCATTATATGACAAACTATAATGGATTCACCCTTGCTGATTTGGTAAGCTATGACAGAAAGCACAATGAAGAAAACGGAGAAAATAACCGGGACGGGAATCCGTATAATTGTTCATGGAACTGCGGTGAAGAAGGAAAGACAAGAAAGAAGAGCATTCTTGATTTACGTTTAAAGCAAATGAAAAATGCCTTTGTACTCAATATTCTTTCACAGGGAACACCGATGATTCTTGCCGGAGATGAATTTGCAAATTCACAGAAGGGGAATAATAATCCGTATTGCATCGACAGTCCGGTTACATGGCTAAACTGGAATGATCAGAATAAAAATCGAGAATTATTTGAATTTGTGAAATGCCTGATTGCCTTTCGCAAATCCCATCCGGTCTTTACAAAAAATATGGAATGCAGCATGCTGGACACACTTTCCTGTGGTTATCCGGATTTATCCTATCACAGCGAAGATGCGTGGAGAATTCACTATGACGATTTAACCAGACATTTTGCAATGATGTATTGTGAAGATTATGCAAAAAGCTTTGTTTATCTGGCAGTCAATATGCATTGGGTGCCGCATAAGTTTGCATTGCCTAAACTGCCTCCTAAGATGAAGTGGAAAAGCTATCTGGATACAGCATCCCATGAAATAAATGAAAAAGCAATATTACTGAAAAACCAGAGCGAATTAGTCGTAAAAGAAAGAAGCATTCAAGTTCTGGTAGGAGAATAACAATGAATGTTGTAGGGCATCTGAAAACAATCACATATCATAAATATCTTGTAATGAAAGGCTGTTTTTGTGTCGGACTATACAAACAAGGAATTATGCATGACCTTTCAAAATACAGCCCGAGTGAATTTATTGTGGGAGCCAGATATTATCAGGGGGATAGAAGTCCCAATAACGCAGAAAGAGAGGCAATCGGATATTCCAGCGCATGGTTACATCATAAAGGGAGAAATAAACATCATTATGAATACTGGATTGATTACAGTACGCGCCATGTGAAGGGCGGCATGGCCCCGGCACCGATGCCCGTAAAATACATCGTAGAAATGCTTGCAGACCGAATTGCTGCATGTAAAGTATATAATAAAGAGAGTTATACGGATGAAAGCCCGCTTCAATATTACAGAAGCGGAAAAGATCCGGCACCATTGCATGAAAAAACAAGATTACTTTTGGAGTTTTTATTAATAAAACTGGCAAAAGAAGGAGAGAAGAAGACTTATCAATTTATCAAAAAAGAATTGCTCCCAAGAAAGGATGAATTTGATAATCCGGATAATATGGAAAGCCTAAGAGCATTCTGCAGAGAGGGGTAACCAATTTTTAAGTCTGTCATATCATAGAATTAAAGATAAAATCATTTAGGAGATTCTATGAATTGTTGTTTTTTGATTTTAATTTTACTGTTCTGCTGTAACGGATCAAATAACGGCTGTTTTGGCAATTGCAATAACGATGGCAGAAGTGGCTGTGGCTGCAACGATAACAGATCAGACCGTTCAAATTGGGACAGAGACAGAGACAGGGATAGAGACAGATCATGCCCATGTCAGGACGCAAGACCTTTTTCAACTTTTTCGGAACCAAGAACATGCGGGTGTGAAGAATCTTAAGAAATAACAGAAGAAAATTAATAAGAAAGGCAGCATTACTAATTCCGGTAATGCTGCCTTCGTTATTAGGATTAATGTGATTTTACCTCTTCCCAGAGAGAATTATAAAGGGAATCTCCTTCGTCCCCAAGATAGGTAAAGGTCTCTAAATTCTCGTACTCATCAAAATTCGGGAAAGCAATTTTAGAGTTTCTTAAATCTTCATCTTCAATCAAAGCACGTGCCGCATCATTTGGAGTGGAGTAAGTAATATACTCAAAATTCATTAATGCAATATCTTCTCGGCACATAAAATCAATGAATTTTTCAGCGTTTTCTTTATTTTCACAATTTTTAGGAATCACCCAACTGTCAATCCAGACGTTGGTGCCTTCTTTTGGAATCACATATTCTAAATCAGGGTTTTCACGTTGTGTGTATATTGCTTCACCGGAATAAATAACACCGATAGCAGCTTCATTACCAATCATTTTGTCACGTACCTGGTCAATGACATAAGCCTGTACAAGAGGCTTTTGTAAAATCAGGTCATCTTTGGCAATATTCAATTCTTCCTCATTCAAAGAATTCATGGAAAAACCGTTTTTCTTTAATGCAACCATAAAAGCATCTCTGACAGAGTCCTGCATCAGAATGCTGTCGGTATATTTTTCGTTCCATAAAATATTCCAACTGTCAACAGGTTCGTCCACCATTGTCTTATTATAAAGAATTCCAACGGTTCCAAAGCAGTAAGGCACGGAATATTTATTTTCCGGGTCAAACTCTTTTGACTGCTCAAAATACTGACTGCCGATGTTTTTCTTTACATTTGGTACATTATCCCAGTTTATTTCGGCAAGTAAGTCGTTCTCAATCATCTTACGAATCATGTAGTCGGAAGGACAAACAACATCATAAGAGGATGCGCCTGCTTCAACCTTCGGATACATAATCTCATTTGTTTCAAATTCATCATAGATTACTTTAATACCGGTTTCTTCTTCAAACATTGTGATTGTTTCAGGATCTATATATTCTCCCCAGTTATAGACAACAACTTTACCGTTTTCCCCTGATGAATTTCCGCATGCACCTAACAAAAGAGAAGCAGCGATGCATAAAAGCGGCAATAAAATTCTTTTTTTCATAAAATCCTCCTCATAGATTTAGTGTAATATTTTCTTTTCCTCTTTTTCCGGTTTGTTAACCAGAATAAGAAGCAAAAGTACAACAGTAAAAATAATTGTGGACAATGCATACATTTCCGGCTTTATACCTTTCTTTACTTCCGTATAAATTTTAGTGGAAAGTGTATCAATTCCGGGTCCTTTTGTAAAATGAGTAATGATAAAGTCATCCAATGACATTGTAAAGGCGAGTAAAAAACCGGATAAAATTCCCGGCAATAAATCCGGAAAAACAACTTTAAAAAATGCTTTAAGCGGTGGAGCACCAAGATCTAAGGCAGCCTCAAACGTATTTCGGTTAATGTTTTTCATACGCGGCATAACGCTTAAAATCACATAAGGAATATTAAATGTAATATGGGACAGTAGAATCGTCCCGAATCCGAATTTTAAGCCAAAACTTAAAAAAAGAAGCATCAAAGAAATTCCGGTAACGATATCGGCATTTAACATCGGAATATTGGTAATACCCAAAAGAATGGATTTGGGACGTTTTTTCATACTATCCATTGCAATGCAGGCAATCGTTCCGATGACGGAAGCAATCAAAGAGGAAAGCAGGGCAATTAATAATGTTGTATAGAGGGCCTCCATAATATCTCTGTTTTGAAACAGAGAAACATACCATTTTAAAGTAAAGCCACCCCATTTTGCCCGTGTCTTGCTGGCATTGAACGATAAAACAATTAAAGTTGCAATAGGAGCATACAAAAATACGAAAATCAAAATGATATAAATTCGTTTTGCAATTCGGCCCATTATAATACAGCCCCCTCTCCATCTTTATCAAACAGGGAAGTAACAACCATATTGATAATAATAAAAAGCATTAAAACAATGGAAAGACCGCTTCCGAGATTCCAGTTGCTTGCTTGTGTAAACTGTTGCTCAATTACATTGCCGATTAAAAGAATCTTGCTTCCGCCAAGCAGCGAACTGATCACAAAGGTTGTAAGCGCCGGAACAAATACCATAGTGATTCCGCTGATAATACCGGGAATGGAAAGCGGAAGAGTGATTCTTATAAAAGTCTGTAAACCGTTTGCACCAAGGTCGCGCGCTGCATTTATAACATTCGGATCAATCTTTGTTAAAGAATTATAGAGCGGCAGAACCATAAACGGCAGAAAATTGTAAACCATACCTAAGACAATCGCATAGGCAGTATTAATAATATTGAGAGTGGGAAGATGCAAAAATTGTAAAACACTGTTGATGACTCCCGTTTTCTCAAGAAGTGTCTGCCATGCAAGGGTTCTTAACAAAAAGTTCATCCACATTGGAAGAATAAAAATAAAAACAATCAGACTGTTTTTATTTTTTCCCAATTTTGCCAGAATAGAAGCAAGCGGATAGCCAAGCAAGAGGCAGATTACAGTAGAAATAAAAGAAAGCAGAAGAGATAGCCATAATGCTTTAGAATGCTCCGCAGTTGCAATCGATATTATATTGTCAAGTGTAAATGCCCCTGTCTTGTCAGTAAGCCCGTAGTAGAAAACCATACAAAGCGGCAATACGATAAATGCAATGGACCAAATAATAAAAGGAGATGCCAGTAAATTCTTTTTATTCTTCAACGCCTACCGCCTCCTCATCTTCAGAAGCAGGCTTATTCATAATCTGGATATTGAACGGATCAATTTTGATGCCGACTTTTGCCCCAACAGGAAACATCATCGTAGAATGTACAAGCCATTCAAAACCATTTGCCATTACTTCCATTTCATAATGTACACCTTTAAAGATTAAGTGTGTAACTTCACCTTGAATTACTCCGTTTTCGGGAGCTACAAGACAGACGTCCTCCGGACGGATGACCACATCGACAGGCTTGTTTTCCCCAAACCCTTTATCTACACAAGGGAATTTAGCACCGAGGAAAGAGACAAGTTCATCACGAATCATGATGCCGTCAATAATGTTACTGTCACCGATAAAATCCGCAACAAATGCATTCTCGGGTTCATTATAAATATCTTCCGGAGTTCCGATTTGCTGGATATATCCCTGATTCATAACAACGATTGTATCTGACATAGTAAGAGCTTCTTCCTGATCGTGTGTAACATAGATAAAGGTAATTCCAAGCTCATTCTTTAAACGGATCAACTCGTACTGCATATCCTGACGAAGTTTTAATTCCAGTGCTCCTAACGGTTCATCTAAAAGAAGAAGCTTTGGTTCGTTTACAATTGCTCTGGCAATTGCAATACGCTGTTGCTGACCACCGCTTAAGGAATCCGGCATACGTTTTTCATATCCGTCAAGATTAACCAGTTTTAAAGCATACTTAATTTTGTCTTTGATATATTGTGCAGACTTCCCCTTAATCTTAAGGCCAAAAGCAATGTTTTCTTCAATCGTCATATGCGTAAAGAGCGCATATTTTTGAAACACTGTATTTAACTGACGTTTGTTGGGAGGAAGATTCGTAATATCCTGCCCATTAAAGAGTACACAACCGCTGTCCGGATTTTCAAATCCGCCAATAATACGAAGTGTTGTTGTCTTTCCGCAACCACTGGGTCCAAGCAGAGTTAAAAATTCGTTTTCCCGTATATAAAGATTCATATCATCCAGGACAATATTGTTGCCGTATGATTTTGAAATGTGTTGAAGATCAATCAGTTTAGTACTCATAGTATTTTATCTGCCTTTCTAACGTAAAATAGTCTAGAAACTGGGAGGGCTGCTGACCCATATAATAGAGGCACCTGTTTTTCCGGAAGCTTTTATATAATGTGTGGAATCAGGTGTAAAATAGAAGGATTCTCCTTTTTTGGCACGAATTGTTCTTTTGCCGATACAGATGGTAATTGAACCGGAGAGAACGTAACCGAATTCTTCCCCTTCATGAGGATTATCCGGATATGTCTGCCCATCCGGCTCAAGAGTAAGACGGATAGGCTCCATAATATTTCTTTGTGCGTTCGGAATAATCCATTCGGTTTTATAGTGATATTCATTATCAATTTTTTCAAAGTAGTCCTGATCACGAAAAACGACTTGTGTATCTACGTCACGGGTAAAGAAATCACTTAAATCCGTTCCAAGACACTGTAAAATATCTACAAGTGTTGAAATGGAAGGAGAAGTAAGATCGCGTTCCACCTGTGATATGAAACCCTTGGAAAGTTCTGCTCGGTCTGCAAGTTCTTCCTGGGTAAGCCCTTTCATGATGCGGAGTTCTTTCAGTCGATTGCCGATATTCATTGAAATTCCCCCATTTCTCAATTGTCGCAATGTATATAAACCAAAAGTTTACAGATACTAAACCGCGAACCGAATATAATTATACTAGAACGATATAGAAAGTCAATAAAAAGTGAAAAAATTATTAACAAAATATTGAGGGTATGATAAGATAGAACAGTAAAAGAACATTCCAAAGGAAACACTCGGAGGAACATAACATGAAAAAGGATAGATATGTGGCGTATGTTTCCACTTATACATCAGGAGACAATCATGGAATAAAAATATATGACGTAGATATGAAGAACGGACGCTTTATCGAAAAGGCGCAGGTTGAAATTACAAATTCTTCTTATGTAACAAT
>JAQXIR010000157.1 GCA_029007885.1 Lachnospiraceae bacterium
TTTTACTTTAATAACATCCAGCTTTTTATTTAATTGCTTTTCAATCTGTTCAATGGTTCGTTCATTACCGGAACTGACGATTGTCATACAGGAAACACCGGGAT
Source organism: Lachnospiraceae bacterium (assembly GCA_029007885.1). Lineage (GTDB taxonomy): Bacteria > Bacillota > Clostridia > Lachnospirales > Lachnospiraceae > RGIG8767. The sequence goes on from JAQXIR010000157.1 coordinate 105, forward strand.
CATCCGTTTCCCCTACCGCAAGACTATCAATATTAAAGCATCTTCTGGAAAACAAACCTGCCACTTTGCACAGAACACCCGATCTGTTTTCTACCAATACTGAATATATTCTTTTCATTTTAGTCACCATTCCTTATTTTACAAGATCCATCGGATCAATCATAATTTCCATTAAGTAGGACTCATCATTTTGCAAAAAAGCATCGATGCAGTTTGGAGCTTCTTCCATATTTTGAACACGCATAAACGGCAAATCATATGCAGTCGCCAATTTTGACAAATCAGGGCTTCCAGAAAGATCGACTACCGAATAATGATCATGATAGGTATAATGCTGATATTCTCTTACCATCCCAAGATAATGATTATTCATAACAATGATTTTAACAGGAATATGATGTTGTCTCATTGTAGCAAGTTCCATCATTGACATTTGGAAAGAACCGTCTCCGCAGACAGCTACAACCTGTCTGTTAGGATTTGCCAATTTTGCACCCATGGCAGCCGGAATAGAATATCCCATTGTTCCCATTCCGCCGGAAGTCATAAATGTTCCCTTTTTCATAATGTAATTGCCACATGACCATATCTGATTCTGTCCAACATCAGCTACATAAATGGCATCTTCCTTCATTCGCTCTGAAAGCATTGTAATAAAACCGGCAGGGTCTACGTAAGACGGATTTGGATTTCTATTTGTGGCCATTGATACTCGATAATCCTTTAACGCATCTAACCACAAATCATAATTAGCATTCCATTCCTTTTTTCTAAGTTCCTCAAAAATATGTTTTGCATCTCCGACAAGCGGTATTGTCGGTCCTGCGTTTTTTCCAATTTCTGCCGGATCTACATCAATATGTATCAATACTTTGTTGCGTGTAATCAAATCCGGTTGATTTACGGCACGATCGGCTACTCTTGCTCCAACCATAATCAGTACATCCGATTCATTCATTGCACGGTTTGCATATGCCTTTCCGTTATTTCCAACCATTCCAAAATACAACGGATGTTTGGTAGGCATAACACCGATTCCCATCATTGTCGTTACGACCGGAATCTGATGTTCTTCTGCAAATTGCTGCAAATCCTGCTGTGCATTGCTAAGCAGCACTCCGCCTCCCGCACAGATCAGCGGACGTTTGGCTTTTTCCAACTCCTTGATTACTTTAGCAATTTGCACGGCATTTCCTTTGATTGTTGGCTTATATGTACGCATATTGATTTCTTCCGGATATTTAAATCTGGAAACCGTAGCATTCTGAATATCTATCGGCACATCAATCAGAACCGGTCCCTTTCTGCCGGTATTAGCAATATGAAACGCTTCTTTGAAGATTCTTGGAATGTCATTTACATCCTTAACAAGATAGGAATATTTTACAAATGATTCACAGGCTCCGGTAATATCAGCCTCCTGAAACACATCACTTCCTAAGAGTTCGGAATTGACTTGTCCGGTAATACATACAAGCGGAATACTGTCTGCAAATGCTGTTGCAATACCGGTAATCAGATTCGTTGCGCCGGGACCTGAAGTTACCGCACAAACACCCGGTTTTGAATCAGTCCTTGCATATCCGCTCGCTGCATGAGCAGCATTCTGTTCTGTTCGAATTAAAATTGTTCTGATCTCTGAAGATAAAATACTGTTATAAAAAGGTGCAATTGCAACTCCCGGATATCCGAAAATATCGGTAATTCCCTCTTTTTCCAGACACTTTACCATAATATCTGCACCATTCATGTTATTCATTCCTCCTGCTTATTTAAACTTTCCAAAAAAATCTGCCATTGGTTTCACAACTTCATTCAAATCATAAATTGCATCATTTAGCGTGTCAATATCGATTGAATTGATATTTTCCAAGGCTTCTTCCATTCCCTGACTGCTATTCTGTGCTATCTCTGTAATAGCGTCCAGGGCAGTATCCATTTTCCCGATTGTGATGTTTAAGGAAGCCATCGTTGTCTTTGCAGTTTGTATTGTTGATAACACACCGGGTACTACTGCAAGAAAAGCAATGGTAATGACAAGCATGAATGCTGTCAGACATTTTTGATAAAGTAATTTCTTACGGTTTTGTTCTTTGATTTCTTTGAGTGTTTCTAAAATTGCATTTTCGTCCATTGTTCTTTGCTCCTATGTCCTATTCTGATGTAAGATTTAAAAGTCGGGATGCACATTTTACGGCTTCAGCCGCATCTTTTGAATATCCGTCAGCCCCGATTTCATCCGCATAGTCCTGTGTAATGACAGCACCGCCGATAATGATTTTTGCTTGAACATTTCTTTCCTTAGCAAGCTTAATCACTTCTTCCATTTCTTTCATAGTAGTCGTCATCAATGCTGATAAAGCAATAATCTGTGCATTCTCTTTGATGGCTGTTTCAATAATTACTTCTCTTTTTACGTCTTTTCCAAGATCGATTACTTTAAAGCCATAGTTTTTGAGCATCAAAGCAACCAGATTTTTCCCGATATCATGAATATCTCCGGCTACTGTTGCAATCACAACTACAGGCATCTGTCTGCCGTTACTTTCCTGCTGTAAAAGAGGTTCTAACACTTCAATTGAGTTTTTCATTGCTTCCGCGCTTGCAATTAACTGCGGAAGAAAATACTTTCCTTTTTCAAATAAATTCCCCACTTCATTGATAGTAGGAATCAATATTTCATTTAATAAAAACGAAGGTTCCGCATTTTCGTCAAGGCATTTTTGCGTAAGTTGCGCAATGGTAGATTTTTTCCCTTTAAGTACCGCTTCTTTCAAACTGCTCTTAGAATCGTTTGGTTCCTGTTCTTTTATCATTTCCTGCGAATTCGTTTTTTCCCTGACGGTCGGTTTATTCTCTAAACAAATTCCGGACTCTTTTAGTGCATTCATTCTTTCAATATATGCAATATCCGCATCTTTACAATTCTTAAGTAAATTACAGGAAAGTGCAGTATTCATCAAAAGAGTCTGATTCGGATTCGCGATTGCTGTAGTAAGTCCCTGTGCAATCGCCATCGCAAGAAAAGCGGCATTGATATATCCCCTTTCGGGAAGCCCGAATGAAATATTGGATAAGCCGCAGGTAGTAGCATAACCATTTTCTTTGCAATATCGGATTGTATCAAGTGTCTCAACCCCGGCATTATTATTGGCTCCGACAGTTGTCACAAGCCCGTCAACAATAATATCCTCCTTGGTAAACCCTTCTTCAAATGCCTTCCGGGAAATCAAGCGAATAATTTCCTTTTTTTCATCCAGATCTTTCGGAAGTCCTTTATCAGAAAGAGGAAGCAGAATAAACATTGCTCCGTATTTTTTTGCAATCGGAATCAGTTTTTCAAATTTTGCTTTCTCGTAGGAAATGGAATTAATTAAAGCACGTCCCGGATATCGCCGCAAAGCTGCTTCTATTACATCAACATGACTGGAGTCAATGCAAAGAGGCAGATTCGTAACCGTCTGCAATTCATCGATTACTTTTAACATCATTTCCTTTTCATTTATTCCACTCATGCCCAGATTAACATCTAAAACCGAGGCACCATTTTCTTCCTGCTCTTCGGCAAATTGAATGACTCGTTCCAGCTTTCCGTTTCTTAATTCTTCCTGTAGTGCCTTTTTCCCTGTCGGATTGATTCTCTCTCCAATAATCAGGAAACTGTCATTAAGACCAAATGCCAGCGTTTGTCGCTCACTTGTCAGATAGTGTAATTTCTTTCTATCCCGGACCATCTCTTTTCTTTTAAAATCACTAGCCTTACATGCGGCAATATATTCCGGTGTCGTTCCACAACATCCTCCGATTAAAGAAGCTCCTGCATCAATCAATAGGCTCATCTCTTTTGCAAAATTCTCCGGTGTATTGTCATATGCTGTTTCCTTGTTTTCATTGATATATGGAATTCCGGCATTTGGTTTTGCAATAATCGGGATATCGGTTACTGATCCCATTTCTGAAATGATACAAGCCATTTGCTTAGGTCCGGTAGAACAGTTTGCTCCGACTGCATCAACCCCTAATTTTGAAAGTACAATCGCTGCTGTTTTTGCATCTGTTCCAAAAAGTGTCCTGCCATCCTTTTCAAACGTCATCGACGCCATTATCGGTAATTCACAAAGTTCCTTGATTGCAATGACTGCCGCTCTTGTCTCTTGTAAACTCATCATCGTTTCCACGACAAAAAGATCTACTCCCGCATCTAATAATGCTTGTACCTGCTCCTTATAAATCTCTACTAATTCTTCAAAATCCATCGGTCCTACCGGCTTTAACTGAATGCCGGTCATGGTAAGGTCACCTGCAATCAATGCTTTTGACCCTGCAGCCTTTTTGGAAATATCAACAAGACCTTTATTAATCTCTTTTAATTGATTTTCCAATCCATATTCTTCTAATTTCGGACGGTTTGCCGTAAAAGTCGGCGCATACAGAATTTTTGTTCCGTTTTCAACATATTCTTTTTGCAACGCAATGACCGTTTCCTGATTCTCTAATATCCATTTCTCCGGACATACTCCTTGCGGCATTCCTCTTTTTATTAAATTGGAACCCATTGCTCCGTCAAGTAAAACAATACTGTCTGCGACTAATTGGCGAAATTGCTGTTTTGTCATTTTAATCCTCATGAACTTTCTTTGAAAATCGTATTTCCTATTAGTATAGCATTCAACCTTATGAAATACAATAAAGGAAGTTCATCTTGCATTATATGAAACGGTATGATAAATTTGATTTATGTTTGTATCAGGATATTTTAAGGAGTTATCGTGTGAAAAGAAAAATCCGTATTTTATTTCTTCTGATTCTTTTATGTATTTGTTTCCCGGGATGCGGAAAAGACGCTGAACTTACGGAATTTGAAGAAACTATGAGTGATTTTACAGATAATGTTACAATCATATCTGATAAGATGAATGCAATAGAACCGGACAGTGAAACCGCTGTATCACAGTTGCTCTCCTGTCTTGATGAAATGAATGAACAATTCCAAATTTTGGCACAAATGGATATTCCTTCTAAATTTATCAGCATTGAGAATATCACAAAAGAAGCCGGTGAATATATGCAGGAAGCGGTATCTCTTTATCATGAATTATATGAGTCTGAAACATACGATGAAGAAAAAGCGACAGCTGCCGCTGAAAATTATAGTCGTGCCATGAAACGTATTACGATTATTTCCGAAGTTTTGCAGGGCGAAATCCCGGACGGAGAAGGTATCCATATAACGGAAGAAACTGCAACTGATTTTGAACCGGTTAGAGAAGATACAGATTTTTAAATTTTTTATTCTTCTTTCGTTTCCTCTAGCAGTCTCATTCCTGCGGTGCTTGTAACCGGAAGAGAAAACACAACGGATTTTGCTTCTGATTGCAGTCCTGCTTCCTCCATAATCGCTCTCATAATATCATTTTTCATATCGCTTCTTACCACAATAAAAATAATTTCTTTTTCGGCCGCCAGCGTAACTCCTAAGAACTTTTCAGCACCCTCCATTCCGGTGCCTTTTGCATGAATGACGGTACCACCACCGGCATTCATTTTCCTGGCTGCACTCATAATCTGCTCTGTATATCCCTGATTTGCAATTGTGACCAGTAACTCGTATTTTGTATCTTTCAAAACCGTCTCTTCTCCTTTCTCAAAGTGCTGGCTTCCAAGCAGAAATTCCAATTGTTTTTTTCCACCGATACTGCTCATGGGTATGATAAAAGCAATTCCTGTTCCGGGTACATCTATCTTCATTTCTTTTTCTAAATCATATTTAATTTTTTTCCAGGTTTCTTTTGTAACGATAGAAAAAATAAGCGATTTTTCAGTTCCCTGTAATCCGAAATAATCTAAAATTTCGCTGCCTGCAGTTCCTTTTCCCATCGTAATCAGATTGATGGAAACATCATGACGATTATACAGTTTTGCAAAATCTTTTGTACGATTTCTTTCGATAATCGCCACCATTAAAAATAATTCACTCATAAAAAGCCTTTCTTATAATTCTATAATGGCATTTTCATCCAACACGGCAAATGCTTTGGAAGGTTTTGCCAAAACCATTTTCATTTCTTTTCGTTTTACAGTAAAGTGGGAAACGATTCCCATAAGTTGAATTGTAATAAGCGGAGTCATCGCCACCATTGCAACAACACCGAATGCATCTGTAAAAAGGTTCCCTCCGAGGCTATAGCACGCTCCCTGTGCAAGCGGAAGCAGAAATGCTGCTGTCATCGGTCCCGATGCAACCCCACCGGAATCAAACGCAATCGCTGTATAAATTTTGGGTACAAAAAAGGAAATTCCAAGAGCAAGTGCATATCCGGGAATGATAAACCACAATATCGAAATTCCTGTCAAAACACGAATCATGGCAATTCCAAGCGATAGGGAAACACCGATAGAAAGTCCCGTTCCCATTTTATTGGCTGTGATTGCACCATCCGTAATCTCTTCAACCTGCTTATTTAGGACATAGACTGCAGGCTCCGCTTTCACAATAAAAAATCCCATAATCATTGCGATCGGAACAAGAATCCATGACGCATTCATAGCACCAAGCATCCTTCCAAGATAATTACCGGCAGGCATAAAGCCGACATTTACACCTGTTAAAAACAAAACAAGTCCAATATATGTATAAATTAACCCAATTAAAATTTTCATTAACTGATATTTTCGCAGTTTTAATACCGTTATTTGAAAAACAGAAAAAAACAGCACAATCGGTAATAGGGAAACGGCAATTTCTATACTATAGGCGGGAATTTCTCGAAAAAATAAATTACCCAATTCTATTGAATTGCTTATATCGGGCATTACAAACGCATGATAAGAAGCATTTTGCGGTTGATAAACCATACTCAGAATCAATACTGCCAAAATCGGACCGATGGAGCAAAGGGCAACAAGTCCAAAACTGTCATCTGCCGCATGACGGTCATTACGAACAGCCGATACACCGACACCGAGTGCCATGATGAAAGGAACTGTCATAGGCCCCGTTGTGACTCCGCCTGAATCAAATGCTACACTTAAAAAATGATCAGGGGCAAATAATGCCAAAATAAATACAATTGCATAGAAAATAATTAAAATTCCCGGAAGTGAAACATTAAAGAACATACGAAGAAGTGCCATGACAAGAAAAAATCCGACTCCTGATGCAACCGCAAAAATTAGTACTGCATTCGGGACAGATGGAACCTGGTTTGCAAGAACTTGTAAATCAGGTTCTGATATTGTAATCATAAAGCCCAGAAAAAAGGAAAGAAAAATTATGACCAGGATATTTTTACTTCTTGTCATACAGGTACCAACTCGTTCTCCAATCGGAGTCATCGCCATTTCAGCACCCAGTGTAAAAAACATCATTCCAATAATCAGCAAAATGGCACCAATTATAAAACATAGCAAAATACTGGCTGATAACGGTGCAATCGTAAAACTTAACAATAGCACAATGACAATAATCGGAACAACAGCCAAAAGTGACTCTTTCAATTTTTCTTTCAATTTTTCTAAAATGACATTTCCAGCCTTCAAACACTCACCTCTTTATGAGTTTTCAGTATAACATATCTATATGATAGGCAAAACTGCATCATTTAAAATTTTAGCAAAATCTTTACACTAAAAAATACCGTAACCCTTAAAGATTACGGCATTTTTTAGTATCGTTAATTTTTAAGTTAGAACTTACCAGCCTTAGCTGCTTCTTCAACGGAAACGGCAACTGCTACGGTAGCACCTACCATCGGGTTGTTACCCATTCCAATAAGTCCCATCATTTCTACGTGAGCCGGTACGGAAGAAGATCCAGCGAACTGTGCATCTGAGTGCATACGTCCCAGAGTATCTGTGAAACCATAGGATGCCGGACCTGCAGCCATGTTGTCAGGATGAAGTGTACGTCCGGTACCACCGCCGGATGCTACTGAGAAATATTTCTTTCCTGCTTCAATTCTTTCCTTTTTGTATGTGCCTGCAACAGGATGCTGGAATCTTGTCGGGTTTGTAGAGTTACCTGTGATAGATACGTCTACATTTTCTTTCCACATGATTGCAACACCTTCCGGAACAGAGTTTGCTCCATAGCAATTTACTTTCGCACGAAGACCTTCGGAATATGCTTTTCTTTCAATTTCTTTAACAGTATTTGTATACGGATCGTATTCTGTCTCAACAAATGTAAAGCCGTTAATTCTGGAAATAATCTTAGCTGCATCTTTTCCAAGACCGTTTAAGATAACGCG
>JAQXIR010000158.1 GCA_029007885.1 Lachnospiraceae bacterium
CTTAATAGAATCCCCGAAAAAAATATCCGTCATGATTTTTTTTGTATTAGCCACCAAAACATCACTGTCCAACGTAAATTCGGCAGCGCGGTATCTGGGAAGTCTCGGAATTGTAAAAAGCGGTGTTGTAATCTCGTTGAGTTGAAATGTGTTTACCATTACGAACAAAATCAGTGGTAGTGCAATGACTGCTATCGGAAATCCAAGCAGAACAACTTCTTTCCATTCTATATTTTTTGTATAAATCAGATAAAGAAGTGTCAGTAAAAGGAAAAAGGGGATTATCAGATAACTGATTGCATATGCATAACATGTAATGCCCCAGAAAATCCCGGATAAAACAAAAAATCTCTTCTTTCTCGTTTTTAAAGCTTTTACCAGAAAAAGAAGGGCAATTGTACTAATCGGCAGCATCAGATTACAATCCAGTCCGAATCGGGACTGCATCATAAAGTAAGGGCATATCGTAAACAGTATCATGGATAACAGCCCTGCCTTTTCCCCTGCTACTTCTTTTATAAGCATCGTACCCGTTAACAGCATGATGATTCCCATGATTGCTGCCGGCATACGCATAATAAAGACAGTGGGTGCCCCTCCTGTCATTTTTAGCAAAAGCGCGCATAAATAAGCATATAAAGCACTCTGTCCTCCTCCAAAATTCGTCAGATAAACCGGGAATTTTGTTAAATACCTGTCCACTCCGAAGTTCGCAAGACACCACGCATCATACCCCATTCCCGCTTCGTCTACATGAATCCCAAACGGAATTTCATCCAATCGATACCAATGAAGAAACAATGACATGATAAGAAGGATACCCTCCATGATGTATATGTTCCTCTTTTTATCGAAAAAGCTCTCTATATACGTTTTCATACTCATACTCTCCCGTACTTCCTATAGCATTTATCCTTCTCTTGAATTCATCTATTCCAGCAGTTCTTCCCACATTTTCACAATGTTTTCCTCTGAAAAGCGTTCTCTTACCAAAACGGCATTTTGAGAGAGACGCTTAGCGTACTGCCCATCACCTGCGATTTTGTTCAACGCTTCCACCAAAGCATTGACATCCCCTACCGGAATCAGAATTCCGTTATTACCGGTGTCAATACACATTTTAGAGCCACCAATCGGACAGTCCGTTGCGATGGTTGGAATTCCCATTGCCATTGCCTCTAAAATCGCATTTGAAATTCCTTCTCCGTTTGAAGTCGATACATATATTCCACTCTTTTTCATCTCATCATGCAACCGGCTGGTAAACGGAATAAACTCTGTCTTTGATTCAATGCCAAGTTCTTTGGCATACTGTTTTAACTCCTGCTCCAATTCACCGCTTCCGAAAATACGCAGTGCATACTCCTGATGCGTTCTTAAAAATTCCGCAAATGCACTTAATAACATTTTCTGGTTTTTCTCCGGGATTAAACGTCCTGCCGTAACAATCTCTTTTGTCCTCTCCCCTTCATAAGGAGACGGCATATCCGGTGAAATGGAATTTGGGATGACTCGAGCCTTTTCTTTGGGAAAATTAGGGAAATAGTCCTTTGCATCTTCTGTCTGAAAGACGCAATAATCTGCACGTTTATACAAAAAGTCCCGAATCATTTTCATCTTTTTGGAATATGGTTTTCCGTTAATCCGGTTTGGATTGTTTCTTTCCGAAATAATCACATTATTTGTTAAGCCGAAATCCGCAAGCAGCGTAAAAATACTGGCTACGGTTCCCATTGCAATAATATTGGCATTTTTATTATCCCGAAATACTTTTCGCATGGAGCTTATTCTCTTTAAACGCTCCTTAAGACTTCCGTTGCTGCTGTTACCGACCTGTCTTACTTCTATTTTTTCATTCAACTGATAAGCAATGTCATTACCGGCTATCATCAGGATTGTTACCTGCAATCCCATTTTTACAAAATGCTCCGCCAAAATGGAAATAGCACGTTCCGATCCTCCGCCACCCATCGTAATCGTTACAAAAATCACCTTTTTGTTCCCGGTTTCTGCCATCTGTTTTCTCCTTTTCCTCTGTCACTGCATCTGATACACACAGAAGTTTCCTGATATCAATTCTTTTGCCTGCATATTAAGACGCATCTCTATTGTCTGAATATATGTTTCTTTATCCTCATCATTCGGTAAGAATACAAGAAGTTCATTCTCAGACCTTCGTTTTGTCATGTTTTCCGGATAATCATCCTCTGACAGTTGTGAAGTTTCCACACAATATATTTCATCCGCTTTTGAAAGATATGCAATCTGATTGGTAAACAGATTATCCCATACCTTATATGCAAAAATACAGTCTTTTCCCGTAACCTGCGCAAGAATCTGTTCCTGTTGTATGGTCGGTATATATTTTTCTTTCTGTTCAGTCAGTCTCTTGGGAACTACTATAAGTGTCAGTGCAATACCGATAACAGCAAGTGTTAAAAACCGTTTCTCTTCCCCCATACAATCAAGCATCCTGATAATGGCAATTGATACGGAACAGCCGATAATCGCATAGCAAGGGCTGATGTATGCACTTCTTACCGAAATGGATATTTTCATCATGAATAACGCATAAAGTACACCTGCAAGCAGCATTACAGCCCACAATTGAAAAGGAACGCTTGCTTTTGGATTTACATAATTTTTATCCCATTTTCGATATACACAAAAGCAAATTACGAGTGCAAGCAAAAACCATACTCCATACCCGTTAAATATACTCTTGTTCAAAATTTTCATAAAGCCCGTAAAGTTGAAGGTCAAGCTAAAGAAAACTGATTTTACATCATCTCCACGATATCCGCCAAAAATATGCTGCAGCATAAACGGGAATACAAGAATCGCCGCAATCCCTCCGCAGATAACGGACATACAATATTTCATAATTGTCGCCTTATCCGTTTTACGCAACAGCAGTAATGCAAAATACAGCATACAGTATAAGGCAAGGAACAAATAGAAATAATAGTGTGTCAATCCGCCAAGCATAACGGAGAGCGCCAACCTAATATAATCCTTTTTTCGAAATTCTCGCATCAACAATTTACTGTGTGCATAAACCGTATATACACAGAAAAAGCACAGCATTGCATACATGCGTACCAAAGATCCCAGGAAGAAAGTTCCTGCTGCAATTCCCCAAATCATTCCGGGGATTACCGCTGATTTCTTCTTTCCGATATATAAAACGGTCAATTTATAAAGAAATACTTCCGTCAAAACCAGAAAGAAAATACTCAGTCCTTTCCCAAACCATTTAGAGAAACTTCCCGTAAAAAAAGAAGATACTACATTTAACAGTGCATAATAAAGAGGCGGATGTACATCAT
>JAQXIR010000159.1 GCA_029007885.1 Lachnospiraceae bacterium
TGCCATAATAATATTGTAACTGCATGTTCCAAGGTCATACAGGCTGATATACTTGCCGCAATCATGCAGAATTGCACAAAGCCGCAGTAATAACCTGTCTCTTGCGCTAAGTCCTGCCGCTTTCTTAAGCGTATCAAAAATTGTCAGTGCAATCTTTTCAAGTGTTTCGCTACGTTTTTTACTTCCCATATAGCGCTTACTGATATTTTGAGCACAGGCGATAATGTCTTCTTCAAAATTATGATCCGGCTTTAAGAGATTGCTCTTTTCTCCATATTCATACGCAATCCCGTCACATAAGGTGACACCGGGTGCCCAGATTAAATTTGCCCCCATAACCTTTGCACTCTGTTTGATAATTACTGCGGAAATGAAAAACGGAAGCATATTTTCATCTGCAATATCATATTCCTTCCGGATTCTCTCTGAAGATGAATTTTTAATCTTTTCCAAAAACTGTTCATATTTGGAACTTTCAATATATCCCGCATTCGCAGAACCGATTTTCTTTTTCTGCAGTAACAGAGAAATATAGTCATCTACTACAATCATATTTTCGATTTCGCGATCTTTTAAATACAGTTTCTTAAATACGGCAAGCTGCGAGCCTATCATTTCATCGAGCAGCATTTCACATTTACTCGGATTTGCCGCAAGCATCTGAATATATTCACGAAGCCGCAACACTCCCAGTTTCATATTCTGAGTTGCAATCAACGTGTCGTGGTCAAATAAAGAAACCTGGATACTGCCGCCGCCGATATCCACAATAACCGTTCCTTTTTCAATAATCTTGTCAAAGTCATCCCCTTTGGATGCTACCGATTTATAATCTAAGAAGCGTTGTCTGGAATTACTCAACACCTCAATATGGATTCCTGTTCTTTGTTCTACCTGATCCAGTAAAATTTTTGTATTTTTTGTTTCCCGGATTGCACTGGTACCATATGCCTGATAGGCAGTCACTTTGTAGGATTTCATAATCAGTGCAAATTCTTTTAAAATCTTACATAATTCATTAATCTTTTCCGTAGGAAGTTTTCCCGTTGTAAACGTATCTGTTCCAAGGTCAAGACCATATCTTACCGAATCAATCTCTTTCATCCGATTATCCGGCAAAAACTCAAAGATTTTCAGATTCAGTTCATATGAACCCACATCGATTGCCGCAAACATCTTTGTCCCCATAGTTCCTCCGTTACCGTTACTGTATCTTAATTTAGTAATTACCAAGTATTTTCATATTAATAGTCTCTTCCCTGAGTCCGCGAAGTGCATTTTTTACGGCAGGGTCAGAAAGATTTCCTTCAAAGTCCAGGAAAAACCGATATTCCCAGTTGCGTTTTTCAATCGGACGGCTCTCAATCTTACATACATTTAAGTGATTGTAAATAAAGTGTGATAATGCATGATATAAAGAACCGCTTTCATGTGCAACCTCAAAGCAGATACTGACTTTCCCGGCATCTTTCTTAAAGATTTTCTGATTTGTTACGATAATAAAACGAGTGCAGTTTGTACTGTCATTCTGAATGCCTTTTTGTAAAACCTTCAGTCCGTATAATTTGCCGGCGTATTCGCTTGCTACGGCAGCCTGTACCGGGTCCTTATCATCCGCCACCTTTTTTGCTGCAAAGGCATTGTTCTGCATACTGATCTGCTTCCAGTTCGGATGTGCTCCCAAAAACCGGCTGCTCTGCATCAGAGACTGCGGATGGGAATAAACCAGTTCAATCTTATCAGGATCACAGTCCGGAAGACCAAGCAGACAATGTTCAATCTTAAGAACCTGTTCTCCAACAATATAGTTTTCATATTCTACCAAAAGATCATAGATTTCACTGACGATTCCCGCCGTTGAATTTTCAATCGGAAGCACTGCAAAATCTGCTCTTCCTTCTTCAATGGCAGCCATGGCATCACGGAAAGTCTCTACATGAAAGTTCTCTATATTCTCTCCGAAAAACTGTTGCATTGCCGCCTGCGAATAAGCACCGTCCGCTCCCTGAAAAACTACTCTCGTTCTTGGCGATTCGATATGGTCCACCTCAAAAAACGGCAGATTGCCGTTTCCTGACTTTTCTTCCAGCATCCGATACTGGAGTTTACGGCTGATTGCCATAATCTGTTCAAATAACTCCCCAATTCCCGTCTTATTGAAATCATCATGTGCCATGGCACTGACTGTGGCTATCTTTTGGTTTTCTCTCTCTTTATCCAGAATCCGCTTGCCGTTTTCAATCTTATATTCGGCAACTTCTTTACAGATATCCATTCTTTTTTCAAAGAGCGAAACCATCTGTTTATCAATTTCGTCCAATTGTTTTCTTAAGTCCAATAAATCCATAATATCCTCTACCTTTCGTACTTTTTATCTTACCGCAGATTGTACTTGATAGCAAGAAAATATCCGTCTATAATGGTAAAATAAATATAGATTTTACATGATTTTTTCATGATATAAAAAGGAGTTTTACATGAGCAAAAAAAAGTATCTTCCCGCCATTCTTATTTTGATAATCGTTGCCATAATGTTTGCCATTTTGTTCTTCTTATCAGAGTATGTTCCGTTAAACGATCTTTCCGTAACCGGTAATACTGCGGGTAATCTGAACAATCGCGGACTTTTCTGTGAACGCGACGGGATTGTATACTTTTCCAACCCATATGATAACAACAAATTATATTCCATGAATGCTGACGAGACAAAAATAAAATGTGTAGGCAATGTCAGTGTGGAATCCATTAACGCAGACGACCATTTTCTTTATTATTACCAGACAGGTGCCGGAAGCGGTTCCGGACTCGGATATCTTCGCCAGACTACCGGTGTATACCGTTCAAAGAAAAACGGGAAAGATGCCGTCTGCTTAAAACGTGACCCTGCCGGTATTATTGCTTTATGCGGCAGCAATCTGTATTATCAGCACTATACCGTTAAAACCGGAACCTATCTTGACAGTATCCGAATCGATAAAAAAAATGAGACCACCGTCTTAACCGATATGGTCTCTCCTGCCTGTGTTGTAAACGGCACAATTTATTTTGCCGGTTACAATGACGATCACTATCTGTATGCACTTGATACTACGACAAATTCTGTTTCTCTTGTATGGGAGCACAACTTGTATCATCCGATTTATCAGGATGGCTATGTCTATTTTATGGACTTGGAGAGCAATTATGAACTTCACCGGTACAACCTTGCATCCGGTGAGGAAGAAATTTTATCCAAAGACCGACTTGACTTTTTCAATGTCTACGGAAATGTAATTTATTATCAGAAAAGTTCTGTTTCAGATCCTGCGCTTAAGCGGATAAACATCGACGGAACAAATGATGAAATCATCCAATCCGGTATATTTTCCTATGTCAATATCACTTCCCAGTATGCTTATTTTGCAGAATATGACAAGCCGGCTCCTATTTATCACCAGCCAACTTACGGTCCTGTCGATGTTTCAGTTTTTCAAGCATCTGACGGATTGTAAGCCCTGTAACCGGATGATGCTTAAACGGTGCAATTTCATTCATCGGCTCTAAGACAAATAACCGGTTTCCCATATCCGGATGCGGAATCGTCAAATCTTGGCTTTCCAGAATTCTATCATCATAAAAAAGTATATCTAAATCCAGTGTGCGCGGTCCCCAATGGATTTTTCTCTCCCTGCCTGCTTCCTGTTCAATTTCATGTAACAGGGAAAGCAGTTCCTGCGGTGTAAGCAGTGTTTTTATGCGGCATGCACCATTTAAAAAGTCATCCTGCTCCACACCACCATACGGTTTCGTCCAAAGTAATTTCGAACATTCCAGCAGTTTACACGAATCATGCTCTTCCAGTTTTTTTAGACCTTCTCTAATATATTTCTCCCGCTCCCCCATATTGGAACCAAAAGAAAGGTATCCATCATGCCAAGAGCGTTCTATGCGTACCGATACCGATTCAAACGGCAGATTGATTGGTGCTGACGGTTTTTTGATTTCCAAAGTGATTCCTTCTACGAGCGGAAACTGCAGTAAGATTGCTTTTGCCATCTGTTCTGCCGCCGTTTCAATCAATTGGTAGGTATTCGTCGTCATAAATTCATTGATAAACTCGCAAACTTCCCCGTAATTTGTAGAATCCTGCAGGTTATCTGAAGTTCCTGCCTTATGCAGGTCTGTATACAGAACCGCATTCACATAAAAGTTCTGTCCCTGTCTTGTTTCAAAATCAAATACCCCATGGTGGGCAAATACACATAAATTATCAATCCGAATCTGATCCATAATGTTACTCCGCTTAACTATTTAAGATTGCTTCTGTCATTTTCACTGCTTGTGCATTTTCTTTTACATCATGCACCCGTACAAACGCACAGCCCTTCATCACGCCAAGTACCGTAGTTGCAACCGTTCCTGCCACTCTTTCTTTTGCAGGAACATCCAGTGTCAGTCCAATCACCGATTTTCTGGAAGTTCCCAAAAGAATCGGGTATCCCAGTTCTTTTAATACTTCCACCGAACGGATTATCTGCAAATTATGTTCATATGTTTTTCCGAATCCGACACCGGGATCAAGAATCATTTTATCTTCTCCGATTCCTGCTTTCTTAGCAAGCAAAACCGTTTCTTTTAAGTCATTCACCACATCTTTTAGAAAATCCGTATAATTTGGTTCTTTTCTGTTGTGCATCAGACAGCACGGCAGATTCGCTTTGGCAATGACAGCAGCCATCTTAGGGTCATACTTCAATCCCCAGATATCATTGATTAAGTCTGCTCCCGCCGCGATTCCAGCCTTTGCAACAGCCGATTTATAGGTGTCTAATGATACCGGAATATCAAATTCTTTCTTGATGCTTTCGATAACCGGAACGACTCTTTCCATTTCCTCTTCATCCGATATCATATGGTATCCCGGTCTTGTTGATTCTCCCCCGACATCAATGATATCCGCTCCGTCCTTTATCATCTCTTCCGTATGTTTTAGTGCATTGTCGAGTGCTCTAAAATCTCCGCCGTCCGAAAAAGAATCCGGCGTTACGTTTAAGATTCCCATGATATATGTGTGTGATGCGGTGTCAAATTCTTTGTTTCCGATGAACATAGCATTATATCCCCTTCAAAATATTTTATAATATTAATATATGGTTCTTTTTTTCGTCCGGCCAGTTGCAGGCTGCTTTTGCCGGGCAGGCAAAGCAGTCACGGCTCATTTTATCGGCACGGTATAGCAAGTCTGCAAGATTGTCCGCTCCCTCATTCCTTCGATGTGCAGTGATTGCATCCAAGATATAGGCAATTTCCTCGTCCGAAAAACCACAATCTTTTAAGATTGGTAAGGCCAATTTTGCGCTTGCCAGCTCATGGGGAATTTGTTCCCGGTACTGTTTAAAACGACCAATATCATGCAAAATTGCAGCCGCATAAACGATTTCTTGCTCAATTTGCAAGTTTTCTTGCAGATTGAGCAACATTGCAATTCGTGCGACTGCCAAAAAATGTTCCATATTGTGTCGGCAAAATACTCTGTCTTTTTCTGCCGCAATGTTTTCTTCCAGATAGTTTTGATAATCCGGATGATGTAAAATCCTGTTAATTCGTTCCATTTCTCCTCTATTCCGAAACGTTTCCGTTAATTATGAAGCATCTGATAAAAAGCATTCTGCAGTCTTTCATTATCCTGAAATGCTCCCCTCATAACGCATGTTACAGTCTTACTGCCCGGTTTTTTGACTCCTCTCATCGTCATGCACATGTGCTCGGCTTCTATCATTACCATTACACCTTTGGCATGCAGTTCCTGCATAATGGAATCTGCAATCTGTGCTGTCATTCTCTCCTGTAATTGCGGGCGTTTTGCAAAGACTTCAACAGTTCTTGCGAGCTTACTAAGACCTACGACTTCTCCGTCCGGGATATATGCTACATGTGCTTTCCCATAAAACGGAAGCAGATGATGTTCACACATCGAGTAAAAAACAATGTCCTTTTCGAGCACCATTTCATTGTTCGATACTGTAAATCGTTTTGCAAGATGCTTATCCGGTGTCTCTTCCATTCCCGCAAAAATTTCCTCATACATTCTTGCAATCCGCTCCGGCGTCTCCTGTAATCCTTCCCGGTTCACATCTTCACCGATGCCCTCTAACAATAATCTGACTGCCTCTTCTATTTTTTTCTTATTTACCATGTGTATCACTCCTGACTGCACTGCCCTTTTCCACAATCGTCATCAGTTCCCCCAGATAAGAGAGCGAGCCGAATGCCAGAATAACGGAATCTTTTTCGGCAAACAGATAACTCATTTCGACAGCTTCTTCTAAACTGTCGGCTGCCGTCACATGTGGATTTACCGCACTTACTGCCTGTGCAAGTTCATATGCCGGCAAGGCTCGCGGATTATGCGGTGCTGCCACCGTAATAATCTGATCTGCCGCCGGTGCTGTAAGTTCTATGACTTTCTCATATTCTTTATCTTTAAACATTCCCATTATATATATAATCCTGCGGTTTGTAAAATAGAAATGCATACTTTCCATCAGTTTCTTTGCCGCATCCTCGTTATGTGCGCCGTCTGCGATAAAATACGGATTTTTTCCGATTACCGAAAATCTCCCTTTCCATTCTGCCCCGGCCAGTCCTTTTTTTATGGATTTTAAAGATACCCCCAACGTCTGAGCAGCCTTAATGGCAAGCAAAGCATTTTCAAACTGACAAAGTCCCGCAATCTTAATCTCATATTTTTCCCCTTCATAAGAAAACGATTGTTTCAAAAGACCGTATTTTTTCTGTTTCAAGGAAGACGAATCTGCCACAATAAGCGGTGCATTTTTCTGTTTACATATATTTTCTATTACTTCCATAACTTCCGGTGTTTGCTGCATGGTAACAACCGGGATGTTTTCTTTGACAATTCCACATTTTTCCTGTGCAATCTTAGCAAGTGAGTTTCCCAAAAACTGCATATGGTCCATGCTGATTGACGCAAGTACACTGACAACCGTTGTCTTTACGATATTCGTTGCGTCCAGAGCACCGCCCATCCCCGTTTCCAGTACGACAATCTCACATTCCTTTTCTTTAAAATACAAAAATGCCAGTGCTGTTTCAATTTCAAAGGAAGTCGGATGATTAAATCCCCGTGCCACCATACGTTCGCATGCTTCTTTTACACGTTCCAAATAAAATCCAAAATCTTTTTTACTTATCATTCTGCCGTTTATCTGAAAACGCTCACGATACGTAAATATCGTTGGGGAAATATATCTTCCAACTTTTTTTCCCTCCATATGAAGAATTGATGAAAGATACGCAAGCACAGAGCCTTTTCCGTTTGTTCCCGCTATATGCACAAATTTAAGGGAATCCTGCGGATTCCCCAGTTCATTTGTCAGTTCTTTAATGGATGCTAATCCCGGAACACTGCCGAGTTTATTACATTCTTCTATAAAGGAATACGCCTCTTCGTATTTCATCTTATCATTCCTCTTACATTATTTATACACATCTATGCCATTATAGCATAAAATCCGCCAAACCGGTTATTCTTTTATTATGAAAAAACTATTGCTAAACTTTCTAAAATGCGGCATTTTCGGTTGGTGCCTCGAAATCCTGTTTACCGGTGCAAACGCTCTTCGCAAGCGGGATTTAACGCTGATTGGCAAGACCTCTTTCTGGATGTTCCCCATATACGGGGCAGGATGTCTGCTTGAACCAATCAGTCGTCTTTTGAAAAATTTCCATTGGATTTTACGCGGTTTTCTCTATATGTGTACGATTTTTACTGCAGAATACTGCACAGGGAGATGGCTAATAAAAAGAGGTCTCTGTCCCTGGGATTACTCCAAAGCCAAATGGAATATCAAAAGTGTCGTACGCCTCGATTACGCGCCCTGTTGGTTTATTGTAGGGCTTCTGTATGAGAAGCTGCTTTCCCGTTGAATTTTCTCATGATAATCAGGTAAGAAATCCATAGATAAATTCCTGTAACCAGCCATGCAGACACGTTTGCCAGACATACGCCAAGATAGCTTAAGTTTTTTGCGGCAAAATATGCCAGCAGGGCACGACAGACAAGTTCCACCACTCCGCCCATCATCGGAGCAAACGAAAACCCGGCACCCTGCAAAATATTCCGATAAATGAAAATCATACCAAGCGGGATGTAAAACAGACCGCAGACTAATAAAAATTCACGCACATACGGTAGAATTTCGGCAATATCTCCGCTCACAAACAGCCGAACCATAAACGGAATAAGCGGAATCGACAGCAGATAAACGAAAACCGCATAAATCGCAGACATAACATTAGCACTGCGAACGCCTTTTTTTATCCTGTCAAAGTCATTGATTCCCCGATTCTGTGCGCCGTAAGTTGCCATTGTCATTCCCATGGCAGTAAACGGCTGTGTCACCAGTTCACTGACTTTCTCTGCTGCTGTATATGCAGCTACAACCGTTGAACCGAGCAGGTTTAAAGATGCCTGAACAAGAATTGCTCCGATTGCCGTAATGGAAAACTGCAATGCCATCGGGATACCGATTCGTAACTGGTTTCTGATACAGTTTTCATCCGGTTTAAAATGTGAGCGTTTCACCTGTAGTATCGGCACTTTCCACATGATATAAAAAATACATAAAATACCGGAAAGTCCCTGCGAAATAATAGTTGCATAAGCCGCTCCGGCAACTCCTAAATGAAAATTAATAATAAATACAAGGTCGAGTACAATATTAACAAAGGATGAAAAAACCAAAAAGTACAACGGTACTTTGCTGTTTCCGACCGCCCTCATGATGCTTGACATCAGATTGTACAGAACCATACCTGCCATTCCCCAGCAGATAATCATGATATACTCTTTTGCCATATCAAAAATATCATCCGGTGTATTCATCAATCTCAGAAGAGAATCCATATTCAAAACACTTATCAAAGTCATGATAACGGTCACGCCAAATGAAAGCAAAAAAGCATTCCCAATACTTTTTTTCATGGCTTCATAATCCCCTGCTCCGAAACGCTGGGAAGTAAGAACCGTAAATCCTGATGTAATCCCCATCATAAATCCTAATATTAAGAACATGATGGTACCGGTAGAGCCAACCGCAGCCAGTGCCTGTACCCCCACAAACCTGCCAACGATAATGGTATCTACCATACTGTATAACTGCTGAAATATATTGCCCAGAATAATCGGGATTACAAATTTCATAATCAATTTGGAAGGGCTTCCCTTTGTCATATCAAGTTCCATATTGTTTTCCTTTCCTGCCATAAATCTTAAGCATCTTTATGAATATCCAAATAAAAAGAGCAATATAAGATTCCCCATATCGCTCTTGTTCTTTATTAACACTACGCCTGCCATTGCATTCTATAAAATTCCCCGTTACTGATTAATCCAAATCCGAAGGATCAAGATCAGACAGTTCGCCTGTTCCGATATCCAGCGTATTTAATGTACGTCTCTTCATTCTGGCCTTCTCGGATGCATCTAAAATAAAGTTCTTAATGGCTTTTGCATTTTTAATGTGTTCCAGCAGCAAAATTGGGTTGGTGGTATCACCTGTATAACATTTAACGGTTCCGAGTCCTACGATTCTTTCCGCTAATGTTGCAGTCAGCTCCACATCCTGTACCTTATACATATAGCAGTCATTTTCCGCTGTTTTGAGCAATCCTGTATTAACGGTAATCATATCTTCCTTAACCGTATATTTTGTAAACGTAAACGGCAGTCCTAAAAACAACCATCTTTTTCTTTCTATAAATTCCATCGTGGATTCCATTTTCACATCCTCCTTTTCGGGTGTATCCGTTATTCATTATTATAACGGGAAATAAAAATAAAGCAACCAAAAAAATTAGATTGAAACGCAAAAATCCTTATGATATGATACTATAGAAAACAACCAAAAGGAGGTATTTTGATGACAGCAAAAGAATGTATTTTAGGACGCAGAAGTATCCGTAAGTTTAAACCGGATGCAATCGACAAGAATCTTCTTGCTGATATTGTTACAACTGCTTCTTATTGTCCCAGTTGGAAACATACACAGATTACCCGCTATATTGCGGTAGAAGGCGCTTTGAAGGACAAAGTAGCAAGCGAAGCGACTACTTGTTTTCCGAATAATGGTGCTATTATCAAAAATGCTCCTATGTTGATTGCCGTTACCGTTATTAAAAACCGTTCCGGTTTTGAACGTGATGGTTCTTATACGACTTTCCGTAAAGATGCATGGCAGATGTTTGATGCCGGTGTTGCATCCCAGACTTTCTGTCTGGCTGCTTATGAGAAAGGAATCGGTTCCGTTATTCTTGGCATTTTTGATCAGGATAAAGCATCCGAATTATTAAATGTTCCGGATGACCGTGACCTGATTGCTTTAATTCCAATCGGATATCCGGATGAAGAGCCGGCTGCTCCAAGACGTAAGCCGGTTGAAGACTTATTATCATATCTGTAAATTCAAAAATCGAAGGGAAATTTTTCTCTTCGATTTTTTTCGAAACAGACAAAAAGGAGAATACCCATTATGAGACATCTTATGAATCCACTTGATTTTTCCGTGGAAGAGCTCGATCAGTTATTTGATCTTGCAAATGACATTGAGAAAAATATGCCCAAATATGCAAAGAGTTGTGAGGGGAAAAAACTTGCGACTTGTTTTTACGAACCCAGTACCAGAACACGGCTTAGCTTTGAAGCAGCTATGTTAAATTTGGGAGGTTCGGTGCTTGGGTTTTCGGATGCCGGCTCTTCTTCTGCCGCAAAAGGAGAAAGTGTTTCGGATACCATCCGTATCATTTCCTGTTATGCTGACATCTGTGCAATGCGTCACCCGAAAGAAGGTGCACCGATGGTTGCGGCTTCCAAATCCAAAATTCCCGTAATCAATGCCGGAGACGGCGGACATCAGCATCCGACGCAGACCCTTACCGACCTGCTAACGATTCGTTCTTTAAAGGGCAGACTCGGCGGCTTTACCATCGGACTTTGCGGAGACTTGAAATTTGGACGTACTGTCCACTCTCTTATCAATGCACTCTCCCGCTATCAGGACATTACCTTTATCTTTATCTCTCCGGAAGAGTTGCGTGTACCGGACTATATTACGGAAATGCTGACAGAAAAAGGAATCGCCTATCAGGAAGTTATCCGACTCGAAGAAGTTATGCCAAAGCTTGATCTTTTGTATATGACACGTGTTCAGAAAGAGCGTTTCTTCAACGAAGAAGACTATATCCGACTGAAAGATTTCTATATCCTGACAAAAGAGAAAATGGAGCTGGCACCAAAAGACATGCTGATTCTGCATCCGCTTCCGCGTGTCAATGAGATTTCCGTAGAAATTGATGACGATGAGCGTGCCGTATATTTTAAACAGGCACAGTATGGTGTCTATGTCAGAATGGCGCTGATTTTAACACTGCTTGAGATTCATGTAGATTAATACTTGGAGGAAACGAATATGTTAAATGTAGGAAAAATTGAGGAAGGGTTTGTGCTGGACCATATCAAAGCCGGTAAAAGTCTTTCCATTTATCATCATCTGCAGTTGGATAAACTTGACTGTACCGTTGCAATCATCAAAAATGCAAGAAGCAACAAAATGGGAAAAAAGGATATTCTGAAAGTGGAATGTGATATCAACCAGTTAAACTTAGATGTCCTTGCCGTAATCGACCGCAATATCACCGTAAATGTTATTAAAGAC
>JAQXIR010000160.1 GCA_029007885.1 Lachnospiraceae bacterium
CAATCGTGCTTGATGAAAGATAAGGAGGGCAAACATGGGACAAAAAGTTAATCCTCATGGTTTAAGAGTCGGTGTTATTAAAGACTGGGACTCTAGATGGTATGCAGAAGCTGATTTTGCAGATAACCTTGTAGAAGACCATGCAATAAGAACATTCTTAAAAGAAAAACTTGAAAGCGCTCAGGTTTCCAAAATCGAAATAGAGAGAGCATCCGATAGAATCAAAGTAATCATCTATACTGGTAAACCTGGTGTTGTTATCGGTAAGGGTGGTTCCGAAATCGAAAAATTAAAAGCTGAATTAGCTGCTTACACTAACGGTAAGAAGTTAATGGTAGACATCAAAGAAGTTAAGAAACCAGACGTTGATGCACAGTTAGTTGCTGAAAATATTGCAACTCAACTTGAAAACCGTGTATCCTTCAGACGTGCTATGAAATCTTGCATGGGCAGAACTATGAAAGCTGGCGCTTTAGGTATTAAAGCAGCTGTAGCTGGACGTTTAGGCGGTGCTGATATGGCTCGTACAGAATTCTACAGTGAAGGTACTATTCCGCTTCAGACATTAAGAGCAGATATCGAATATGGTTTTGCAGAAGCAGATACCACATACGGTAAAGTTGGTGTTAAAGTTTGGATTTATAAGGGCGAAGTACTTCCGACAAAAGCAAATAAGGAAGGGAGCGATAAATAATGTTAATGCCAAAAAGAGTGAAACGTCGTAAACAGTTCCGTGGCAGTATGGCTGGAAAGGCGTTACGCGGTAACAAGATCACAAACGGTGAATATGGACTTGTGGCTTTAGAGCCTTGTTGGATTAAATCAAACCAGATTGAAGCAGCCCGTATTGCGATGACACGTCATACAAAACGTGGTGGCCAGGTTTGGATTAAGATTTTCCCGGATAAGCCGGTAACGGCAAAACCTGCTGAAACACGTATGGGTTCCGGAAAAGGAACATTGGAATACTGGGTAGCAGTTGTTAAACCGGGCAGAGTAATGTTCGAAATCGGCGGCGTAAACGAAGATGTTGCAAAAGAAGCATTACGTCTTGCTATGCACAAACTCCCTTGCAAATGTAAAATCGTTTCAAAAGCAGACTTGGAAGGCGGTGTATCAAATGAAAACTAATAAGTATGTAGAAGATTTAAACACGAAATCAGCTGCAGAATTAGCAAACGAATTAGTGGCTGCTAAAAAAGAACTTTTCAATTTGAGATTCCAGAACGCTACAAATCAGTTAGACAACACTGCAAGAATTAAAGAAGTAAGAAAGAATATTGCAAGAATTCAGACCGTTATTACACAGAAACAGAAAGCGGCTGAATAAGTTGTTTATTATCAGTGAGAGTTGGAAAGGAGATCAATCGTTGAAAGAAATTTAAGAAAAACACGTACCGGTAAAGTTACCAGTAATAAAATGGATAAAACAATTACCGTTGCAATTGAGGACCATGTAAAACATCCTCTTTACAACAAGATTGTAAAGAGAACATATAAGTTAAAAGCACATGACGAAAACAATGAATGCAACATTGGTGATACTGTAAAAGTCATGGAAACAAGACCGTTATCGAAAGATAAAAGATGGAGACTTGTAGAAATTATCGAAAGAGCAAAATAATAAGAATGATCCCATATGGATGGGTATCATGATTGGAAGGAGATTTAGCATGATTCAACAGGAAAGCAGACTTAAAGTTGCTGACAACACAGGTGCAAAAGAATTATTATGCATCAGAGTTATGGGCGGATCTACAAGAAGATATGCAAATATTGGTGATGTAATCGTTGCTTCCGTTAAAGATGCAACACCAGGCGGCGTTGTAAAAAAAGGTGATGTTGTAAAAGCTGTCGTTGTACGTTCCGTAAAAGGCGCACGTCGTAAAGATGGTTCTTACATCAAATTTGACGAGAATGCTGCAGTTATCATTAAAGAAGATAAGACTCCGAGAGGAACACGTATTTTTGGACCCGTAGCAAGAGAACTTCGTGAAAAACAGTTTATGAAGATTGTATCTCTGGCTCCGGAAGTATTATAGGAGGTGCAGTATGGCAACGTTTAAAATCAAAAAAGGTGATACTGTAAAAGTTATTGCCGGAAAAGATAAAGACAAAGAAGGCAAAGTAATGTCCGTTGACGCTAAAAACGGTAAAGTAATCGTTGAAGGCGTTAACATGATTAAGAAACACACAAAACCGTCTGCTGCAAACCAGAATGGTGGCATTATTACAAAAGAAGCACCGATTGATGCATCCAATGTAATGTATGTTCACAAAGGAAAAGCAACAAGAATCGGATTTAAAATTGAAAAAGACAAAAAAGTACGTTACGCAAAATCAACCGGCGACGTAATTGATTAATTCTAAGGAAGGAGGTAGGAAGCGTGAGCAGACTGAAAGATTTATACAATGACGAAATAGTTGAAGCATTAACGAAAAAGTTTGGATATAAAAATGTTATGCAGGTTCCGAAGCTTGATAAGATTGTAATCAATATGGGCGTCGGAGAAGCAAAAGAAAACGCAAAACTTTTAGAGGCAGCCGTATCTGATCTGGAAACAATCACAGGACAGAAGGCAGTGCTTACAAAAGCAAAGAATTCCGTTGCAAACTTTAAGATCAGAGAAGGAATGCCGATCGGATGTAAAGTAACATTACGTGGCGATAAAATGTACGAATTCTTAGATCGTTTGGTAAACCTTGCATTACCCCGTGTACGTGACTTCAGAGGAGTCAGTGCTGATTCCTTCGATGGAAGAGGTAACTATGCATTAGGAATCAAAGAACAGATCATCTTCCCTGAAATCGAATACGATAAAGTTGACAAAGTAAGAGGTATGGATATCATTTTTGTTACTACTGCAAAAACTGACGAAGAAGCACGTGAATTATTGAGATTATTCAATATGCCATTTGCAAAATAATTCGAGCAGTTGATTCAATCAATAAGGAGGTAATTTCATGGCTAAGACAGCAATGAAGATTAAACAGCAGCGCAATCCGAAATTCTCCACAAGAGAATATTCCCGCTGCAAAATCTGTGGTCGTCCACATGCTTATTTAAGAAAATACGGAATCTGCAGAATCTGCTTCCGTGAATTAGCATACAAAGGCCAGATTCCCGGTGTTAAGAAGGCAAGCTGGTAAAATTCGTATAAATGAACAAGGAGGCAAATCAAATGACAATGAGCGATCCGATTGCAGATATGCTTACAAGAATTCGTAATGCAAATACTGCAAAACATGATACAGTAGATGTTCCTGCATCTAAAATGAAATTAGCAATCGCAAAGATTCTGTTAGATGAAGGCTATATCGCAAAATATGATGTTATCGAAGACGGTAATTTCAAAACCATCCATATTACATTAAAATATGGTGCTGATAAAAACGAAAAGATTATTACCGGATTAAAGAGAATTTCCAAACCGGGTCTTCGTGTTTATGCAAACAAAGAAGAACTCCCGAAAGTTCTCGGTGGTCTCGGTGTTGCAATCATTTCCACAAATCAGGGAGTAATAACAGATAAAGAAGCAAGAAAACTCGGCGTTGGCGGTGAAGTTCTTGCATTCGTTTGGTAAGGAGGTACGGGCATGTCACGTATAGGAAGAATGCCAATCGCGATCCCGGCAGGCGTAACTGTTGAGGTTGCAGAAAATAATAAAGTGACTGTAAAAGGTCCCAAGGGAACCCTTGAAAGAGTATTACCTGCAGAGATGGAAATCAAGGTTGAAGGAGCAGAAGTAGTTGTTACAAGACCGAATGATTTAAAGAAAATGAAATCCCTGCACGGATTAACAAGAACTCTGATCAACAACATGGTAGTAGGTGTTACAGAAGGTTATGAAAAGAAACTGGAAGTAAACGGTGTTGGTTACAGAGCAGCAAAATCCGGAAAAACACTGACATTATCACTCGGATATTCCCATCCGGTTGAAATGACAGATCCGGAAGGCATTGAAACAGTACTTGATGGACAGAACATCATTATTGTTAAAGGTATTGATAAAGAAAAAGTTGGCCAATTCGCAGCTGAAATCAGAGACAAGAGAAGACCGGAACCTTATAAGGGCAAAGGTATCAAGTATGCTGATGAAGTAATCAGACGTAAAGTTGGTAAGACAGGTAAAAAATAGATAAGGAGAGTAAACAATGGTTAGTAAGAAATCAAGACAAGAAGTTCGTGTGAAAAAACACTTAAGAACACGTAACCGTTTCAGCGGCACAGCCGAAAGACCGCGTTTAGCAGTTTTCCGCAGCAATAATCATATGTATGCTCAAATTATTGACGATACCGTTGGAAAGACTTTAGTTGCAGCTTCTACACTTGAAAAGGAAGTAAAAGCAGAATTAGAGAAAACCAATAACGTTGATGCAGCAGCATATTTAGGAACGGTAATTGCAAAGAAAGCAATTGAAAAAGGTATTAAGGAAGTTGTTTTTGACAGAGGCGGCTTTATATACCAGGGTAAGGTTAAAGCATTAGCTGAAGCAGCAAGAGAAGCTGGTTTGGAATTCTAGGAAAGGGAGAGAAAATCACATGAAACATACTATCATTGATACAACAAACATGGAATTAACCGAAAAAGTTGTTTCGATCAAACGTGTTACCAAGGTTGTTAAAGGTGGTCGTAACTTCCGCTTCACTGCTTTAGTTGTAGTTGGAGATGGCGAAGGTCACGTTGGTGCCGGACTTGGAAAGGCAGCTGAAATTCCGGAAGCTATCCGCAAAGGAAAAGAAGATGCAACAAAGAATCTGGTGACAGTAGCACTCGATGAGAATAAATCGGTTACACATGATTATTTAGGAAAATTCGGTTCCGCAACCGTATTATTAAAGAAGGCTCCTGAAGGTACCGGTATTATCGCCGGAGGTCCTGCACGTAGCGTATGTGAACTTGCCGGAATCAAGAATATCCGTACAAAATCTTTAGGATCAAACAATAAACAGAACGTCGTTCTTGCTACAATCGCAGGACTTTCTGCTTTGAAATCTCCTGAAGAAGTAGCAAAGAATCGCGGTAAATCCGTTGAAGAAGTTATCGGTTAGGAGGAATAGGAAGATGGCAGCAAAAAAACAGAAAATGTTAAAGATTACTTTAGTAAAATCTCCTATTGGTGCTGTTCCGAAAAACAGAGCAACGATTGAAGCTATGGGACTTAGAAAGCTTAATAAATCCGTTCTTTTACCGGATAACGATGCAACAAAAGGTATGATTCAAAAAGTAGGATATATGCTTAAAGTAGAAGAAGCAGAATAAGAAAAAAGGAGGTGTCACAATGAGTACAGAACACTCAATTGAATTATCAAATTTAAGACCTGCTGAAGGTTCCAAACATAGTGATAATTTTAGAAGAGGACGTGGACACGGTTCAGGAAACGGTAAGACAGCCGGTAAAGGTCACAAAGGTCAGAAAGCTCGTTCCGGAGCACCAAGACCGGGCTTTGAAGGTGGTCAGATGCCATTATACAGACGACTTCCTAAGAGAGGTTTTACCAATCGTAATTCAAAAGAAATCGTCGCAATTAATATCAGTGAGTTAGAAAGATTCAGAAGCGGTTCTACAGTTACCATCGAAAAGATGATGGAAGTCGGACTGATTAAGAATCCAAGAGATGGAGTTAAGATCCTCGGAAACGGAGAATTTACCAAAAAACTCAATGTAAAAGCAAATGCTTTCAGTGCATCTGCAAAAGAAAAAATTGAGGCACTTGGTGGAACAGTTGAGGTGATTTAATGCTTACAACACTTAAAAATGCATTTAAGATAAAAGAAATAAGAAAAAAACTTCTTTATACCTTTGCAATGTTAGTTGTGATCCGTTTAGGATCACAGCTTCCTGTTCCGGGCGTTGACAGAACCTACTTCGCAAGATGGTTCGCAGCTCAGGGCGGTGATGCATTTAACTTTTTTGATGCATTTACGGGCGGCTCTTTCTTAAATATGTCAATTTTTGCATTAAATATTACGCCATACATTACTTCTTCCATTATCATGCAGCTTATGACAATTGCAATTCCGAAATTGGAAGAAATGCAGAGAGACGGAGAAGAAGGAAGAAAGAAAATTGCGTCCATTACAAGATATGTGACAGTTGGACTTGCATTGATTGAGGCAACGGCAATGGCAGTCGGATTCGGAAGAAGCGGTCTGCTTGCAGAGTACAATGCGCTGAATGTGATTACAGTCATTACAGCATTAACAGCCGGTAGTGCAGTGTTAATGTGGATTGGTGAAAGAATCACGGAAAACGGAGTTGGAAACGGTATTTCCATCGTCCTGATCATCAATATTATTTCCAGACTGCCACAGGACCTCACAGGTCTTTGCGAACAGTTTATTAAGGGAAAGGCAATTGCGGTAGGAGTGGTTGCAGCAGTCATCATTCTTGCAATTATCCTTTTCATGGTTGTACTCGTTATTCTTTTGAATGACGCACTGAGAAAAATCCCCGTACAGTATGCTAAGAAAGTACAGGGAAGAAAAATGGTGGGAGGACAGTCTACCAGTATTCCGCTCAAGGTTAATACGGCAGGCGTTATTCCGATTATCTTTGCTTCCTCCATTATGGAATTTCCGATTATTATCTGCTCCTTATTCGGTGTAAATGCTACCGGAGTCTGGGCAGAAATCTTAAAAGGAATGAATTCCAGTTACTGGTGTAAAATTGCTACACCGCAGTATTCAATCGGATTAGTGGTATATATCTTAATGGTAATCTTTTTTGCTTATTTTTATACATCCATTACCTTTAATCCGTTGGAAATCGCAGACAATATGAAAAAGCAGGGTGGTTTTATTCCGGGTATCAGACCGGGTAAGCCGACGAGCGATTATCTGAATAAGATATTAAACTACATCATCTTTATCGGTGCATGCGGTCTTACAATCGTCGGAGTGCTTCCGTTTGTATTTAACGGAGTATTCGGAGCAAGTGTTTCATTCGGCGGAACAAGCCTTATCATTATTGTCAGCGTTATCTTAGAGACAATCAAGCAGATTGAATCACAGATGTTAGTACGTAATTATAAAGGTTTTTTAAATGACTAAAGCCGGCTTAAGGGGACAGGACGAATTCGTTTTGTCCCTTACTGGCTAATTAGAGGTTAATCAGAAAAGAGGACATTATGAAAATTATTATGTTAGGTGCACCGGGAGCAGGAAAAGGAACACAGGCAAAAATGATTGCCGACAAATATGCAGTTCCTCATGTTTCAACTGGAGACATCTTCCGTGCGAATATAAAAAACGGAACAGAACTTGGCATGGAAGCCAAAAAATATATGGATCAGGGACAGCTTGTTCCGGATGAGTTAACAGTAAAGATTCTGCTTGACAGAGTTGCACAGGATGACTGTAAAAACGGATATGTATTGGATGGATTCCCGAGAACAATTCCGCAGGCAGAAGTTCTTGATGAAGCATTGACAAAACTGGGAGACAAAATTGACTTTGCAATTAATGTTGATGTGCCCGATGAAAATATCATCAAAAGAATGTCCGGAAGACGCGCATGCGTAAACTGCGGTGCAACATATCATATTGAGCATGTTCCGCCAAAGACAGAAGGAATTTGTGACAGATGCGGAAAAGAACTGATTCTTCGCGATGATGATAAACCGGAAACTGTTAAAAATCGTCTGAAAGTATACCATGATCAGACACAACCGTTAATTGATTTCTATACCAAGAAAGGTATTTTAAAATCAGTTGACGGAACAAAGGATATGAATGACGTGTTTGCTGCAATCACAGCAATTCTTGGTTAATTTGTATAGAGGTGAACAATGGCTGTATCAATTAAATCGGAAAGAGAAATTGAACTCATGAGAGAATCCTGCAAGATTCTTGCCAAGGTTCATGATGAACTCGGAAAGGCAATTAAACCCGGTATTTCCACATGGGAAATTGACCGGCTTGGCGAAAAACTGATCAGGAGTTATGATTGTATTCCCAATTTTTTGAATTATAACGGTTACCCTGCTTCCATTTGTGTATCCGTCAATGAAGAAGTGGTTCATGGAATACCGAGTAAGCACCGTATTTTAAAAGAAGGCGATATCGTAAGTCTGGATGCGGGACTTATCTATAAAGGTTATCATTCGGATGCTGCAAGAACATACGGAGTCGGCAAGGTCAGTCCACAAGTTCAGCAGTTGATGGATGTAACAAAGCAAAGCTTCTTTGAAGGAATTAAAATGGCCAAAGCAGGCAATCATCTTTATGATATTTCCAATGCAATTGATGATTACGTATCAAAATTCGGATACGGCATCGTAAGAGATCTTGTCGGTCACGGGATCGGAACGAGTCTTCATGAAGACCCGCAAATTCCAAACTTCAGACAGAAGAGAAAAGGAATCCGCTTAGAACCGGGTATGACACTCGCGGTAGAACCGATGATCAATATGGGAAGATGTGATGTGGAATGGCTATCGGATGATTGGACCGTAGTGGCACAAGACGGACTACCGTCAGCACATTATGAAAACACCATTCTCATTACACAGGGAGAACCGGAAATTCTCACCTTGCTGTAAGAGGTTTCCTATACAGACCAGGAAAGATGAGGAAAGCATATGACCGGAATGATGGCTTTTTCACTGGCAGGACATGATAAAGGAAAAATATATATCATAATAGAAGAAACGAAGGAATATGTTTATCTGTCAGACGGTGATATAAGACCGAAGGAAAATCCTAAAAAGAAACGAAAGAAACATATCCAGATTATTAAAAAGGGTACGGATTCTTCGTTAAAAACATATAGCAATGAAGAAATCAAGAGAACAATCAAACTCTTTAAAAAGAACATGATGCAGGAGGAAAAGAAATGTCAAAATCCGACGTAATTGAAATTGAAGGAACTGTTGTTGAAAAATTACCGAATACCATGTTTCAGGTAGAACTGGAAAATGGGCATAAAGTGCTTGCACATATCAGTGGAAAATTAAGACAAAACTTTATCAGAATCCTTCCGGGTGACAAAGTAACTTTGGAATTATCCCCATATGATTTATCCAAAGGAAGAATTATTTGGAGAGATAAATAAAAATCCCTTGCAAACAGGGGATTGGCATGCTATAATGTAAAACGGTCTTTTTATGAAAGGAGGGTTTAACATGAAAGTTAGATCATCAGTAAAACCGATTTGTGAAAAGTGCAAAGTTATTAAAAGAAAAGGATCTATCAGAATTATCTGCGAAAATCCTAAGCACAAACAGAGACAGGGTTAAGAAAATCCTATCTGCATTATTCGTGGAAATAAAAGGAACGTGTTTATAAAGATAATTGAACGTAGGAGCCTACGGGAGATTACTTTTTGATACCGAGAATAATGTAACACAGTATCGGAAAAGTCGGGTAGTTACCCGGCCGGGCAAAAATCATTATGCCCCAGTCAATTAGTATTTGTTGGAAAACAACAGGAAAATGGAGGAAACGTAAATGGCTCGTATTGCAGGAATTGACTTACCAAGAGATAAGCGAATCGAAATCGGTTTAACTTATATCTATGGTATCGGCAGAGTAAGTGCAAACAAAATTCTGACACAGGCACAGGTTAATCCGGATACTCGTGTCAGAGACTTAACTGACGACGAAGTAAAGGCAATCGCAGCAGTGATTGATGAAACAATGCTTGTAGAAGGTGATTTAAGACGTGAAACAGCATTAAACATCAAGAGACTTCAGGAAATCGGATGCTACAGAGGTATCCGTCATCGTAAAGGACTTCCGGTTCGTGGTCAGAAGACTAAGACCAACGCTAGAACAAGAAAAGGTCCTAAGAGAACAGTAGCAAACAAGAAGAAATAATGTTTAACAGCGTAGGACGCTGTTTATTAATGAAGAAAGTAGGTTAGTTTAGAAAATGGCTAAAGTTACAAAAAAAGTGACAAAAAAGCGCGTTAAGAAAAACGTTGAACGCGGACAGGCACACATTCAATCATCTTTTAACAATACAATCGTTACATTAACAGATGCTGAAGGTAATGCATTATCTTGGGCAAGTGCCGGTGGTCTTGGTTTTAGAGGTTCAAGGAAATCTACTCCATATGCAGCTCAGATGGCAGCAGAAACAGCTACAAAAGCAGCATTAGTACATGGACTTAAGACAGTAGACGTATTTGTAAAAGGACCAGGTTCAGGACGTGAAGCAGCAATCCGTGCTCTTTCAGCATGCGGTTTAGATGTAACAAGTATCACAGACGTTACTCCGGTTCCACACAACGGATGTCGTCCACCAAAACGTCGTAGAGTCTAATTAGGAGGTTTATTAGTATGGCAGTAAATAGAGTACCTGTTCTTAAAAGATGTAGATCTCTTGGTTTAGATCCTATCTATTTAGGAATTGATAAAAAATCTAACAGAGAATTAAAAAGAGCAAACAAGAAGATGTCTGAGTACGGTCTTCAGTTAAGAGAAAAACAGAAAGCGAAATTCAT
>JAQXIR010000161.1 GCA_029007885.1 Lachnospiraceae bacterium
TACCGGAAATGAATGGAATGATGCGCGCAATTACGATCTATGCCTGAATACGACTTCCATGAGCTACGAAGAACTGATTAAAGTTGTAAAAGCATATATTGCAGTATTCAAGAAAGAAGGAGAATAACATGTTAGTGCAGAAATATGTGGATATGCTTTCCCAAAAATCCGTAATCCGTACGTTATCGGAGTTTGCTACGGCGAGAGGAAAAGAAATCGGATATGAAAATGTTTTTGATTATACGCTCGGGAATCCGTCGGTACCTGTGCCGGATTCTGTTAATGAGACAATGATTCAACTTCTTCGGACAAAAAGTTCCATGGAAGTACATGGCTACAGCCCGAGTCTTGGTATTACTTCTGTCAGAGAAAAGATAGCAGCATCATTAAATAAGCGTTTTGACATGAACTATACCGCAGACCATATTTTTATGGCAAGCGGTGCCGCAGGAGCACTCGCACATGCTTTCAGACTGGTAACACAGCCGGGAGATGAAGTCATTACCTTTGCACCGTTTTTCCCGGAGTACCATCCGTATGTGGATTTGACCGGTGCGGTTTTAAAAGTGGTACCTGCAAATGTGGAAGATTTCCAGATTAATTTCGAAGCATTTACGGAAATGATAAATGAAAAGACAATGGCCGTCTTAATTAATACACCGAATAATCCGTCCGGTGTTGTTTATTCTTCCAAAACGCTGGAACGTCTGGCACAGATTCTTACGGATAAATCCAAAGAGTACGGACATATCATTTATTTGATTTCAGATGAGCCGTATCGAGAGATTGTATTTACGGGAGTAGAGTCGCCTTATGTTTCTAAATATTATGCGAATACGATTTCCTGCTATTCTTTCTCAAAATCATTATCTCTTCCGGGAGAGCGTATCGGATATGTAGCGGTTAATCCGGCATGCGAAGATGCGAAAAAGATGGTTGTTATGTGCGGACAGATTTCAAGAGGAATCGGGCATAACTGTCCTGCTTCTTTGAGTCAGCTGGCAGTAGCGGAAAATCTTGATGTAACAGCGGATATATCTGTGTATGAAACAAACAAAAATCTGCTTTACCGTGAATTAAAAGAGTTGGGATTTACCTGTGTAGAGCCGGGCGGAACTTTCTACATTTTCCCGAAGGCGTTGGAGGAAGATGCAAAAGTATTCTGTGAAAAGGCACTAAAATATGATCTTGTCCTTGTTCCGGCAGATTCTTTCGGATGCCCGGGATATTTCAGAATGTCGTATTGTATCGATACAGAGAAAGTAGAACGTTCGCTGGAAGCGATTCGTAAGTTTGTGAAGGAGAACTACTGATGATAAATGCCGGTCTTATTTTAGAGGGCGGAGGAATGAAGGGGGTCTATACAGCAGGCGTCCTTGATTTCTTTTTAGAGAAAAATATTGAATTTTCAAGCTGCTACGGTGTGTCCGCAGGGGCATGCGCTATGGTAAGCTATATAGCAAAACAGAAGAAGAGAGCATACCGTGTTCTGACAAATTATCTGGATGATAAACGTTATATGGGTGTATACAGTTTTCTGTCAACCGGCGATTTGTTTGATGTTAAAACCTGCTATGATCTGATTCCGAATTATCTTGATCCGGTCGATTATGATACGTTTTACCGGTATCAGGGAAAGGCATATGCGGTTGTTACCAATATCATGACAGGAAAACCGGAATACCATCGTGTTGATTTGGAAGACAGAGAGATGATTTCAGTCAGGGCATCGGCGTCGCTACCACTGGTTTCCCGGAATGTCATGATTCATCATATCCCGTATCTGGACGGCGGAATTTCGGATTCCATACCAATTCGTAAATCAATTGCTGACGGTAACCGGAAGAACATCATCGTCCTGACCAAAGATGCAGGATATGTACGAAAACCGGCAAAATACATTTCTCTTTTTAAATTGCGCTATGCGGCTTATCCTAAAGTTGCCGAATTGATGAAGAACCGACATAATGCATATAATGAAACAATGCAGTTTATTGAAGAAATGGAGAAAAAGGGAGAAGTATTCGTCATTCGTCCTTCAAAAGAACTTGCTATTTCCCGGACGGAAAAAGATGCCGGAAAATTACAGGAAATGTATTGCCTCGGCTATCAGGATGCTAAAGAAGCATACGAAAGTATGATGCAGTATCTTAATTAGAAAAAAGAGTTTCACAAAATTAGTAGATTGATAATAAGGGAGAAGGAACATGGTAGAAATTATAAAAGCAATTTTGTTCGGGGTTGTTCAGGGAATCACAGAGTGGCTTCCTATCAGCAGTACGGGACATATGATTCTTTTAAATGAATTTGTGACATTGAATGTAACTCCTCAGTTCTGGGAGATGTTTAAAGTCGTTATTCAATTCGGTTCCATACTTGCCGTTGTTGTTTTGTTCTGGAAAAAAATATTTCCGTTTGATTTGCATCAAAAGCCGGTGGTTCAAAAAGATATCATGATTATGTGGCTGAAAATTATAGTAGGCTGCATACCGGCAGGAATTCTCGTGCTTTTGGGACTGGATGAGAAATGTGACGAGTTGTTCCAGAATTATATGACGGTTGCAATTATGCTGATTCTGTTCGGTATTTTGTTTATCGTTGTGGAAAACCGCAATAACAGGAAACAGGCAAAGATTACTTCACTTTCACAAATTACCTATCAGACAGCTTTTATAATCGGTATTTTTCAGTTGATTGCAGCTGTTTTTCCGGGAACGTCTCGTTCAGGTGCGACAATTGTAGGTGCTCTGCTGATCGGGGTATCCAGAACTGTTGCAGCCGAGTTTACATTCTTCCTTGCAATTCCGACGATGCTGGGTGCAAGTCTTCTAAAACTGGTTAAGTTTGGATTTTCATTCAGCGGAATGGAAGCGGCGATTCTACTGACAGGAATGACTGTTGCATTTGTAGTGTCCTTGGCTGTAATTCGTTTCCTGATGGACTATATCAAGAAGCATGACTTTAAAGTATTTGGATGGTACCGGATTGTTTTAGGCATACTTGTACTTGCATATTTTATGATTTTTGCATAAAGAATGCAGAAAAACAAAGGAATCTTTAGACGATAAGGCGTTGACAGGGCACTTTTTGTGCGTTACACTACAGTACGTAACAAATATTTAATGGTATTTTCCATTTGTGGAAGATTTGAGAAAGGGAGAATTATAATGGCTACAGAAAAAGCTACAACAGCAAAGAAACCTGTTGCAACATTGAAGAAGGCAGAAGAAGCAAAAACACCTATAGAGAAAACACTTGAAAAAGCAGAAGTTAAGAAGACTGCAGTAAAGAAAACCGTTGCAAAGAAAACAGCAGCAGTGAAGAAAGCAGCACCTGCAAAATCAACAAAAAAAGCAGATGCTAAAATCACACTTCAGTTTTCCGGAAAGAATTACTCAACAGATGATCTTTTAAAGATTGCAAAAGATGTATGGGTATATGATTTCGGTAAGAAAGAATCTGAATTAAAAGATGTTGAATTATATGTAAAACCGGAAGAATACAAAGTATACTACGTTTTCAACAAAGAATTCGCAGGAGATTTCCTGATTTAATAAGGAAAGAGACTTACATACAAAACCCGCAGGCATTTTTGTCGGCGGGTTTTTTTATGCTTTTTTAATAATTATTTTTTGATAAACTTGTTGACAATAGACAATGATAGTGATATGTTGTGACTATAAAGATGTTAGCACTCTTAAGAGTTGAGTGCTAACAACAAAAGAAGGGGTGATGGGATGCAGCTGGATGAACGTAAAATGAAAATTTTACAGGCGATTATTCGTAACTATCTTGAGACGGGTGAACCGGTCGGCAGCAGAACCATTTCCAAATATACGGATTTGAATTTAAGCTCCGCAACAATCCGTAATGAGATGGCAGACTTGGAAGAGATGGGATATATCTTACAACCCCATACTTCTGCCGGCAGAATTCCTTCGGATGCAGGGTATCGTCTTTATGTAGATACCATGATGGAAGAAAAGCAGCGGGAGGTAGAGGAGTTAAAGGAGACACTTCTGAAAAAGGAAGATAAACTGGATAATCTGTTAAAACAGACAGCCAAACTCCTTGCTACCAGTACCAACTATGCTACGATGGTTTCGGCACCGGTGATGCATCGCAACAAATTAAAATTCATCCAATTATCCAAAGTAAATGCAGAACAGATTTTAGCAGTCATCGTAATAGAAGGAAATGTGATTAAAAATACAATCCTTACCGTGGATGAAGAATTTTCCGATGAGACGATGCTGAAATTAAATATTCTGTTGAATA
Organism: Lachnospiraceae bacterium; assembly: GCA_029007885.1. Classification (GTDB taxonomy): domain Bacteria; phylum Bacillota; class Clostridia; order Lachnospirales; family Lachnospiraceae; genus RGIG8767. Next base: position 4,279 of record JAQXIR010000161.1, read on the forward strand.
CGCATTTGAACGGATTGTCCATAGAAGAGATTAACCTAGCGATGATTACCGCATTGAAACAGCAGGCGGGAATTCACAGTGAAATAATCAGTGAAGTGATTGATGCGGTGGCAGAAGCAATTCACGATGAAGAAGATCTTCAAATTTATACGAGCGGTGCCAATAACATCTTCCGTTATCCGGAACTTGCGGACCATGAAAAGGCAAGCGAGTTAATCAGCACATTGGAAGAAAAACAGGCATTGGGTGAACTTGTTCATGAAACGTTAGCGGATGAGAACAGCAATGGTATTCAGATATATATCGGAAAAGAAGCACCGATTAAAACCATGGATGATTGCAGTATTGTGACGGCAACGTATGAACTCGGAGAAGGAATGAAGGGTACAATCGGTATCATCGGACCTAAAAGAATGGACTATGATAAAGTAGTTGATAATTTGAAGACAGTGATGCACCAGCTTGATTCATTATACAAAAAATAATCGGTCTGGCAGAAATAGCAATAGAAAGGATGAAAATTGTGGCTGATAAGGAGAAAGAAAAGGAAATCCTCGAAGAAGTTTTAGAAGAACTGGAAGAGGAACAGAATAAAAAAGAAGAAAAGAAAGAGGAAACGCAAGAATCGCAGGAAGCGAAGAATTCGACGGATGATGAAAAATCCTCTAAAAAGAAGAAAAAGGCTGATAAAAAAGCAGAGGCATACGAAGAAAAAATAGCCGATCTGGAAGACAGAGTCAAACGTCAGATGGCAGAATTTGAAAACTTCCGGAAACGTACCGAAAAAGAAAAATCCACGATGTTTGAGATGGGCGCAAAAAGTGTGATAGAAAAAATTCTTCCGGTGGTAGACAATTTTGAAAGAGGTCTTTCCGCAATACCGGAAGAAGAAAAAGATTCTGCTTTTGCAGAAGGTATGAACATGATTTACAAACAGCTTATGACAGAACTGGAAAATCTGGGAGTAAAGCCGATTGAGGCACTCGGAAAAGAATTTGACCCTCAGTTCCATAATGCGGTTATGCAGGTAGAGAGTGATGAGTACCCGGAAGGGGTCATTGCACAGGAACTGCAGAAAGGGTATTTGTACAGAGAGTCCGTTGTGAGACACAGTATGGTAGCTGTTTCACAATAAACTATAAAACAAATTATATTAATTTAGGAGGAAATAGATATGAGTAAAATTATTGGTATTGACTTAGGAACAACAAACAGTTGTGTAGCCGTTATGGAAGGCGGTAAACCTACCGTCATTGCAAATACAGAAGGTGCAAGAACGACACCGTCCGTTGTAGCATTTACAAAGACCGGAGAAAGACTTGTCGGAGAACCGGCAAAACGTCAGGCGGTTACGAATGCTGAAAAAACAATCTCTTCCATTAAAAGAGATATGGGTACAGACAGAGGCAGAACAATCGATGGAAAGAAATATTCACCACAGCAGATTTCCGCAATGATTCTTCAGAAATTAAAAGCAGATGCAGAAAGCTATCTCGGTGAAAAAGTTTCTGAGGCAGTTATCACGGTTCCTGCATATTTTAATGATGCACAGCGTCAGGCAACAAAAGATGCCGGTAAAATTGCGGGATTGGAAGTAAAACGTATTATTAACGAGCCTACTGCAGCAGCTCTTGCATATGGCTTGGACAATGAACATGAACAGAAAATCATGGTTTACGATTTAGGTGGTGGAACATTTGATGTTTCCATTATCGAAATCGGTGACGGCGTTATCGAAGTTCTTTCTACAAACGGCGATACTCACTTAGGCGGTGATGATTTCGACCAGAGAATTACAGATTATATGCTGCAGGATTTCAAAGCAAAAGAGGGCGTTGACTTATCCGGTGATAAGATGGCACTTCAGAGATTGAAAGAAGCTGCAGAAAAAGCAAAGAAAGAACTTTCTTCCGCAACAACAACAAACATCAACCTTCCGTTCATTACTGCAACAGCAGAAGGACCGAAGCACTTTGATATGAACCTTACAAGAGCAAAATTCGATGAATTGACAGCAGACCTTGTAGAGAAGACAGCTATTCCGGTACAGAACGCATTAAAAGATGCAGGACTTACTTCCGCAGATATCGGAAAAGTATTACTGGTAGGTGGTTCTACACGTATTCCTGCCGTACAGGAAAAAGTTAAACAGATTACCGGAAAAGAACCGAGTAAATCCTTGAATCCGGATGAATGTGTAGCAATCGGTGCTTCTATCCAGGGTGGTAAACTTGCAGGCGATGCAGGTGCCGGTGAAATCCTTCTTCTGGATGTTACGCCTCTTTCTCTTTCTATCGAGACAATGGGCGGCGTTGCGACAAGATTAATCGAAAGAAATACAACGATTCCGACAAAGAAGAGCCAGATTTTCTCAACGGCGGCAGATAATCAGACAGCTGTAGATATC
>JAQXIR010000162.1 GCA_029007885.1 Lachnospiraceae bacterium
ACATTGGTTATTTTGTATCGGATAGCAAATTTATTCATGTTTCCTCACCCCTATGCATTAATTCTTGCGTTTTCAAGTTTTGTTGTTTGCCTTTCGGTATATTTATCAACGCTTTGTGTTTACCGAATTTCAGATAGCCGTAAGCTTACAGTTTGCGGAATGGGAATAGGTGTTTTTTTGATTGCGCTGAATCCATGGATTGTTATTCCGTATACGGATTCCATTGCAATGATTTTTCCTGTTCTTGCCGTATTTTTTTATTTAAATATAAAAAATAAATATCTTTGCTATTCCCTCATTATCTTTTCCTGCGTATTGGGATATTACTACAAACCAACTATTATCATCATTCTGATAGCACTTGCTATATTAAAGTCTTTTGCGTTGGCAGAGAAGTTGTTAAGAAAAACTCTTTCACTGAAGCGATGTGCATATATGTCACTCTGTATTGTAATTTCAGTTGGTTGCGCTTTTGGAGTATACAAAGTAGTGGTTTCACAAAACAAAACTAAGCTTGATGAGAATAAGCAGATGACAATGACCCACTATTTTATGATGGGACTTAATGATGAAAATGAAGGTATATACAGTTCTAAAGATGTAAAATATTCAAAAAGTTTTCCGGACGTTGAATCCAGACAAAATGCCAATATAACCGTTGCAAAAGAACGTCTGAAAGAATTAGGTGTCAAAGGATATATAAAATTACTTATTAAAAAAAATATGGCCACATATAACGATGGAACATTCGGATGGAGTAAAGAAGGAACTTTTTACTATCAGGTTCCCGAGGACAACAGTCGTATTACAAAAGTACTTCGTAGTTTTTATTATACAAATGAGAAGGGTGCAAACTATCTTGTCTTCGCAACTGCGGAACAGATTTTATGGTTGTTTATCCTTATTTGTATTTGTTTCTGTGTTTTGCCATTCAAAACAAAAGATGGGGTCGAAAATCTGATTTCGTTGTCATTGCTTGGAGTAAGTATTTTTTTGATGTTATTTGAATGCAGAGCAAGGTATTTATATGTCTTTTCTCCACTTTTTTCTATGCTTGCTATGGTGGGGCTTTATAAGTTTCGATTTCTTTTGCGTAAAATAAAAGATGTACCCTAATTGAAGCAGTATCTGCTTTGGATTATTGGCTCTTATTGCATTCTATCCTACTGTCATGCTAAAATGAAAATAGTTGTACATAAGAAAAGAAATATCGGTGGAGGATACAAATGAATACGGGAAGACCTACGGTATTGGTAATCGATGATGATGTCGAATTTCTTAATATTATGAAGACATATCTTCAGGATGTTGCAGATGTGGAAATTGCTACCGGTGGCAGACAGGCAGTTCAGTTGGCGCAGGAGATTTCAATAGATGTTATTTTACTGGATTTTGAAATGCCGATTATGGACGGTGCCAAGACATTGGCACATTTGCGTAATTTAAATTCCTGTATCAATGTACCGGTTATTATGATTACCGGAAGAAACGACCGTTATGCTGTTATGAATTCTCTTGCAATGGGAATTGACGGATATCTTTTAAAACCGGTCAGCAAAGAATTGGTAATCAGTACGGTTTTGGATGCGCTTCAGAAAAAAAGTATAAAAGGAAATAAGAAGACAGTCGTTGCAATCGACGATGATATGTCCTACTTAAAACAGATTAATAATTTCCTGAAGGATTCGTACCATGTAATTATGATTAATTCTGCGAAGCTTGCAGTCAGCTATCTTTCCGACCATACTCCGGATCTTATTATTCTGGATTACCAGATTCCTCTTTTCAATGGGGTAGCCTTAATGAGAATTATTCAGCAGAACAGTCTTTGCCAGAATATACCGTTTATCATTCTTTCCGGCACATTAGACCAGGAAGTAGTAGAGGATTTTTATCCGTATAAACCGGCAGCAGTTCTTGCAAAGCCAATTGAAAAGGAAGTCCTTTTAGAACAAATAAAGCAAGCACTTTTAAATACTGAAGAGGATGTATAACAATATGAGAATACTAACTCCCCAACTCCTGTTTACCTGTTTCCTTTTTGCTCTGTATTTTTCAATCAGATTATATCGCAAATGGGACTTAAGATACCTGGAAAATCGTCTGTTCTGCGGACTGTGTTTGGCCAGTGCTGTCTGGAGTCTGGGTTTTTATGGAATCAATATTCAGGTTGATGCTCATAAGGCATACTTATGTCGGACATTTGGTATGATAGGAGTATTTGCCTTTTTTATTCTTGCCCAGATAATGATTCTTCAGTTATCTACCCTTCCATTAAAAATCAACAGGCTTTTTAAATACTTTTCCTTTACGGGTATTTTAGTTTATATTGCTCTTCTCCCTGAAAACAGGGTTTCCTATCATATGAGCAGTATTGGTATGACATATTCTTTTACGCCCGGTCTTTTCAATACTCTTTATGTTCTTTATACCATTTTTATTGCCATCAATTTAGGGATAACTGTAATATATACCTTGTATCATACGCAATTAGAGTATATTCGTCTGTTAATGAAAAAACTGCTCTTAGCAGAAGTACTCGTTGTATCGGGTATGATTTTAGACACGATATTCCCGCTAATCGGAAAGCCTGCTTTCCCGGGAAGTACAATCGGACAATTTGTCGGGTTGGTGGTCATGTATGATGCCATTTCGTTTATTAATCGTTCCAGAATTAATATCAATAACATGTCAAAATATGTATATTCTTCATTATCGCTTCCGGTTCTGGTATATGATGACAAATTAAGACTTCAGATTTTAAATGATGCCGCATTTTCCTTTTTGGGCGTTCATGGAATGACGGAAAATATTACAATTGACAGTCTTTTTGAACTGCAAGAAAATGAAGTATTTCAATTTGAAGGAAACCGGAAAGACATTGATACGATATGTCAGAATAATCATATTTATTGTAATCTTGCCATCAATAAAATTATCAATGAATATCAGGACTTAATTGGTTATATTATCATTGTAACGGATCTTTCGGAACGCATGCAGTCGTTTAAGAAATTAGAAGAAGTTACCAGAGAGGCTACCTATGCCAATCAGGCAAAAACAACGTTTCTTGCCAATATGTCCCATGAAATCAGGACACCTATGAATGCAATTATCGGGTTTTCCGAACTGTTGCTTCGAATGGATATCAGTCCGGAAGTACGAAATAATGTGGAAAATATCCGTATTTCTTCTCAGAACCTGTTAGCCATCATAAATGACATTCTTGATATTACAAAGATAGAATCCGGAAAAATGGAATTAATTCCGGAAGACTATTATCTGATTAAATTGTTGGATGATGTATCTTTAATTATTTCTCAACAGGCACAGAAAAAAGGACTGGATTTTCGCATGAAAATAGACCCGAATGTGCCAAGTAAACTTTATGGTGACAAAATACGAATTCGCGGTGTTTTAATTAACATTTTGAACAATGCGGTAAAGTATACAAAAGAAGGACATGTTTCATTTGAATTGTCAATTCTGGAACAAAAAGATAACCGGATAAAACTGGCATTCATCATCAGTGATACCGGTGTCGGCATTAAGCAGGAGAATTTATCTTCCATTTTTAAGAGTTTCAATCGTCTGGAACAAAGAATTCATTACGGAATAGAAGGAAGCGGACTGGGTCTTGCGATTGCCAATGCATATGTGAATATGATGGGCGGTGAGATTCAGGTGTCGAGTGAATACGGTAAAGGTTCCGTATTTACGGTTATCATAGAACAGGATGTTGTGGATGCGACCGTCATGAAACAGGATTTTACGATCCGGAGAGAATCAGAAGAATCCGAAAAGAAGGAATACCTTCATATTTGTGATGTAAATGCGCTTGTAGTAGATGACAATAAAATCAATTTGAAAGTTGCACAGGGACTGTTAAACTCTTACGGACTTACGGTAGATGTAGCATCCGGTGGACAGGAAGCAATTGAAATTTGTCAGCATAAGCAATATCCGATTGTCTTTATGGATCAAATGATGCCGGAAATTGACGGGGTAACAGCGATGAAAGAAATACGTCGGCAAAATCCCTATTATGCTCCCGGCGGTGAAGGAAAGATTATTGTTCTTACTGCAGATGCAATCCGGGGAGTACGGGAAACTCTGCTAAAAGAAGGGTTTGACGAGTATCTGGGTAAGCCGATGAATATGTTGCAGCTGGAAAGACTTCTTGTAAGATTTCTACCTGCAGATAAGATTTCATATACATCAGGCTGGTCACAACCGGCAAAATCTGAAGAAAAGGAAGAGGATACAGACGTAACCTATTTAAAATCTGCACTTCCTGATGTAGATGTAAAAAAAGGAATTAAACTTTGCGGAAATACGGTTTCAGATTATCTTAATATTCTTAAAATAACAGATTCGGACGGAGAAAATCATCTGGCTGAATTGAAAGTATTTTTGGAAAATAAAGATTACGAAAATTATACCATTAAGATTCATTCCTTAAAGAGCACGTTATTAAGTATCGGGGCAGAACCACTTTCCCAAAAAGCGTTAGAACAGGAAAAGGCAGGTAAAGAAAAACGATATTCTTATATTGATGATACGTATCATGAATTGGAGGTGCAATATCGGGAACTTCTTTCAAATATCCATAAGGTTCTGATACATTATCATTGTATAACGGAAACAGAAAAAGAAGATATGCCGGTTCTGGAAGACAGTGTCATGATTGGAATTGTATCCAATATCCGCAGTCATTTAAATGAATTTGATTTTTCTTCTATTTTTGAAATATTGGAACAGATGAATCTCTATCAAAAGAATGAAAAACAGACGGCCTTTTTCGATCGCCTTAAAATTCTGATGGATGATTTGAATGTAGAAGAAATAAATCTTCTTTTAGATTCTACTGTAGAATAATTTATGCTATACTAGCATACGAGAGATATCATAATTTACAAGGGATAGAATATGGATTATATCATTTTTGATTTGGAATGGAACCAGAGCAGTTCCGGGGAAGAAAGAGACAGAGATGGCAATGCACTTCCGTTTGAAATCATCGAAATCGGTGCTGTAAAACTTAACGAAAACAGAGATATGATCAGTGAATTTTCCGAACTGATTAAACCTCAGATTTATCATGAAATGCATTATATTACCAGTAAACTGATTCATTTACAGATGGAAGAACTGGAAAAAGGGAAACCGTTTGTTGAAGTTATGCAGCGCTTTTTAGAATGGTGCGGGGATGACTGTATTTTTTGTACCTGGGGACCGCTGGACCTTTTAGAACTTCAGCGAAATATGAAGTACTACGGAATGGAACCGCTCAGTGACAGACCGATCCGTTATTATGATGTTCAGAAATTATTCAGCATTGCGTATGAAGATAAGAAGAGCAGGCGTTCTTTAGAATATGCAATCGATGTGTTGAATATCCGAAAAGATATTCCATTTCATCGTGCATTCAGCGATGCTTACTATACAGCAGAAGTTTTTGATAAAATCGAAGATCCCGATGTGCTGGAATTATTCTCTTACGACACGTTTAATCTTCCACAGACAAAAGATAAGGAGATTCATGTCAGATTTCATGATTATGATAAATATATCTCCAGAAGATTTGATGATAAGAACCAATTACTAAATGATAAAGAAATCATGTCCGTGCATTGTTATCGTTGTGGAAAAAATCTAAAGAAAAAGGTAAAATGGATTTCTCCGAACGGAAAACATTATTATGCGATTGCATATTGTTTTCGCCATGGATATGTAAAAAGCAAACTGCGTATCAAAAAATCAGAGGACGGCGGTGTCTATGCCGTGAAGACGGACAAGTGCATTTCTTCGGAGGAAGTAAAGATTCTTCGAGAGAAATATAATGCGATGAAGGAAATGAAAAAACAGAAGAAAGAAGAAAAAAAGTAGCCGGACAGTTTTTTGTCCGGCTTATTTAAAATGTTTCCAATCCAGTTTTTGTGTATTCGTTTTGTGACGTTTCATAATACGGCTGCGACGACGATATTTTCTGGTGTTGATAATCATGGAACGAATCATGAGAATAACAATCAGAAGAATGGCAATCAGACAGATAAAAACAATCACGTTTTTAACATTGATATAAACGGTTTTTTGTTCGGTATCCGGTTTTTCTTCCGTAATAATCTGCTTTGTGCCGAAATCAAAGGTAGCAGGAATATCCTTCACCGGCACTACACTTGCATGCCCGACATAAGTGTTATGATAGGTGTAATTGATTCTTGCTATTTCATCGAAAGCAAGCTGATCGTACGTTAATTCAGAAGTCGTTTCGGTAAAATCAACATTGAGCGGAAGAACGATATAACTATCCGGATCAATTTCTAAGATTGGTTTACTGCTTCCAAAAAAATCAATATCAGTGGCAAAGAAATTGGAAGTATCTATCGAATACTGTGTATCTTTATCGGCAATCGTAACCGCAGTAAAATTCTGAAATCCATATTCAAATAATTGAACCGTATCCGTAAACTGATCGGGAGATTCTTCTTTCATAATGACACAGATTAATTTCAGACCGTTTTTCTGAGCACAGGAAACAAGGGTCTGTCTTGCCTGAGTTGTATATCCTGTCTTTGTGCCCAGAAGTGGCTCGTATGCGTATTCCTTTCCGGGTAAAAGTTTGCTCTTTGCCCATACAATCATATCTTCCCGTGGCTGGGTTGCTGTCTTTGGAATCTGGTAACTGGTCGTAGAAGACATTTTTGTCAGCAGTTCATTGGAAAAGAAAGCTTGTGCAATTAATGCCAGATCGTGTGCAGAAGTATAGTGATTTTCATCATGAATTCCGTTAGGTGTCACAAAATTGGAATTGGTACAGCCCAGTTCCTTTGCCTTTTCATTCATCAGCGCAGCAAAACCATCAAGATTTCCTTCGCCACTGATATGTTCCGCAATTGCATAGGCAGCTTCATTGGCAGAGCCGACCAAAAGCCCGTATAGACACTGCTCCATGGTAATCTGATCATTGACATTAATTCCCATATTTGCATCTTCTCTCCAGTTAATACTGTGAATTGCGTCACTGGAAAAAGTTACAATCTCATTCATATCACACTTTTCCGCTGCAATTAAGGCGGTCAGGATTTTGGTAACACTTGCCGGATAGAGTTGTTCATTTATATTTTTGGCATACAGAACAGCACCGGAATTGGCTTCCAGTAAAATGGCGGACTGGGCACCGATTTGTGGTCCGACAGGCCAGTTTTCAATTTCATTTGTCGCAATCGGCAAAGATTTTCTTGCTTCTGCTTCCGCACGATAATCCGTTTCGGCAAAAGCCGTCATGTGCGGGAAAATAATAGAAATGCAAAGGCATAGTACTAAAACAGATAGAAACGCTGTATGTTTATGTGTAAAAAATTTCATCATTGATATCCCCGTAATAGAATTAGCAATCATTTTTTATCATACACTATTTTTTGCAAAAGTAACACAAAAACTTTTCATACTCCCACAAATAGTGTAC
>JAQXIR010000163.1 GCA_029007885.1 Lachnospiraceae bacterium
CGTTAGAAGAATTAACGGACTGTTCCAAAGAAATTGCAAAAGGAAATCTTCATGTCACCATCAATTATCGTGATAAAAATGAAATAGGAGTACTTTCCGGAAGCCTGTATGAAACTGTTGAAGCATTAAAGAATTATATTGAAGATATTTCGATGCGGCTGGAACAGATAGCCGATTACAGACTGGCAGATGTTATGACCGGTGAATACAGCGGAGATTTCATCCCGATTCGGGAGTCGCTTGTAAAAATACAGGAATCCCTAAAAAGTATCTTTACAAAGATTGATAAGACTTCCGACGAAGTATATGCCGGTGCCGAGCAGGTGGAAAGCAGTGCCAAAAACCTGGCGGAGGGTACGTTACTACAGAACCGGCTGATGGATGAAATCATGACTGAAATCAAAGGAATTGCAGGCAAAGCAGATGAGAATCTGGAAATGTGTGAGCGTGCAAAAGAAGTGGCGGCAGAAACCATTCTGTGTGCAGACGATGAAAAAGCCAAAATGGATGTCCTGATGCAGTCGATGGCTTTGATTACGGAAAAGAGTAACCGGATTTCTGAAGTTCTGCAATCCATTGATGAAATTGCACAGCAGACAAATCTGCTTTCCTTAAATGCAGGAATTGAAGCGGCAAGAGCCGGTGAAATGGGAAGAGGGTTTGCGGTAGTTGCCTCTGAAGTATCCGTACTGGCAGATAAATGTGCGGCAGCAGCAAAAGAAACGGCTGACATGATAGAAGAAACCAAGAATGCAATTACAGTCGGACGCAAAGAAACAGACCAGGCATTTGAATCCATTCAGACAATGTCTTATAACATCAAAAATATGGATGATGTTATGCAGGAGATTCGCAGCGGCAGTACGAAACAGCGCAATGCGATTGTACAGATTACGGATAAAGTAGAAGAAGTCGTAAAAATCATCAACAGCAATGTCGAAACAGCAGAAACAAGTGCCTCTGCAAGCGAGCAGCTTTCCGCACAGGCAGAAATGTTAAAAACGATTTTGGAAGGAGTAGAACTTTAGTAAAAAAGTAAAATCCGGTTTTACAGAAATATTACAAAACTCTTACTACATCTTGATTTCGAAAAAAATTCTCCCGTGTTATCTTACTGTTTGTAAAAAACAAACGAAAGATTTCACAGGAGGATTTTTTATTATGAAAAAATCAGTTATGAAAATGACAGCAATCATGTCATCTATGATTCTTGCAGCCGGAATGTTAATGGCTTGCGGTCAGACAGCAACAGAGGAAGCAGATACTTTAAGCGGAAGCATTTCCATGGCAGGTTCCACTTCAATGGAAAAACTTGCAAACGCAGTAGCAGAAAGTTTTATGGAACTTCATCCGGATGTAACCGTTACAGCAGAATTTACAGGTTCTTCAGCAGGTATTGAATCTTTAACAGCAGGCAGTGTTGATATCGGAAATTCTTCCAGAAACTTAAAAGACAGTGAAAAAGAAGCAGGCGCAGTTGAAAACATCGTTGCAATCGACGGTATTGCAGTTGTTGTTGACCCGGCTAACACCGTTGAAGGATTAACAAAAGATCAGCTGATTGACATCTATACCGGAAAAATAAAAAACTGGAGCGAAGTTGGCGGTGAAGACAGCGTTATCATCGTAGTAGGACGTGAAGCAGGTTCCGGTACAAGAGGAGCATTCGAAGAACTTCTTGAAATTGAAGATGCTTGTGCATATGCAAACGAATTAGATTCCACAGGTGCTGTAATGGCAAAAGTTGCATCTACACCGGGCGCAATCGGATATGTTTCCTTAGATGTTGTTGACGATACTGTAATCGCACTTCCTCTTGACGGAGTGGAACCGACAGAAGAAAACATCAAAGCAGGTTCTTACTTCTTAAGCAGACCGTTCGTAATGGCTACGATGGGTGAGGTTTCCGAGCAGAGCGAAGCAGTTGTAGCATTATTTGACTGGTTAAAATCTGATGAAGGAAAAGAAGTAATCAAATCAGTAGGACTTATCACAGTAGATTAATCAAAGAATTTTCTCCAAATAAGCAGTGCCGCAGGGAATCCCTGCGGCATGCAAGAGGTATAATATGAGCGATGCACAAAACCGGAACAGTCTGGTAAAAAAGAGAAAATCCGCTACGGAAGAGACGGCACAGATTATTTTTACAATCTGTGCGTCTTTTACCATATTAGCGGTACTATCCATAACCGTATATATGATCATAAACGGAACCCCGGCGCTTTTTAAAGTCGGAATAAAAGAAATCTTGTTCGGAACCATCTGGAAACCTACTGCGGCAGATCCGAAATTCGGGATTCTGTATGTTATCCTGACTTCCATTGTGGGAACGCTAATGGCCGTTTTACTGGGAGTGCCGATTGGCGTATTGACAGCAGTATTTCTGGCAGAGGTAGCGCCCAAAAGACTGGCGGCAATCGTAAAACCGGCGGTAGAACTTTTGGCGGGAATTCCCTCTGTTATTTACGGTCTGCTCGGTCTTATGATATTAAATCCACTCATGTATAAGTGGGAACTGATTCTTTTTAAAGATTCTACGACGCATCAGTTCACCGGTGGTGCCAATCTGATTTCGGCAGTGCTTGTATTGGCAATCATGATTTTACCTACCGTAATCAATATGAGTGAAACGGCAATCCGTGCGGTACATCCGCAACTAAAGAGTTCCTCTCTGGCACTCGGTGCTTCTCATATGCAGACCATTTTTAAGGTTATCTTACCGGCAGCTAAGTCCGGAATTATGACAGCAATTGTGTTGGGCATCGGAAGAGCAATCGGAGAAGCGATGGCGATTACGCTTGTATCGGGCAGCAGTGTGAATATTCCGTTGCCATTTAACTCGGTAAGATTTTTAACGACGGCAATTGTAAGTGAAATGGGTTATGCCAGCGACCTGCACAGACAGGTACTGTTTACCATCGGACTTGTACTCTTTGCATTCATTATGATTATTAATTTGATCCTGGAAAAGATTATCAAGAGCGGAGGTGAACAGGATGCGTAAACAGAAAGATGCGGTTATGCTGTTTTTGATTTATTTATCTGCGTTGATTTCTGTACTACTATTAGTGGCTATCATTGTCTATGTTTTTGTAAAGGGCTTTGGCACCATAAACTTTTCTTTTCTGACACAGGTAAAAAGTTCCGTTAAGGGGACAGAAGGAATCGCGGGAAATATTGTAAACACAATCTATATTGTGCTGATTACGCTTCTTATTGCGTCTCCAATCGGAATCGGTTCTGCTATTTATTTAAATGAATACGCAAAGCCCGGACGCTTTGTCAGAATGGTAGAATTTACGACACAGACATTATCAGGAATTCCATCTATTCTGTTTGGATTATTCGGTATGATTTTCTTCGGAACTGTTATGCATTTTGGATACTCCATCCTGACGGGATGTCTGACCTTAACCTTGATGATTCTTCCGCTCATTATCGGAAATACAAGGGAAGCACTGAAAACCGTACCGGACAGTTACAGGCAGGGAGCAATCGGAATGGGAGCAACAAAGTGGTATATGATTCGCACGATTTTGCTGCCGTCGGCAATGCCGGGAATCATTACCGGATTGATTTTATCGGTAGGACGTATTGTCGGAGAATCTGCAGCACTGCTTTTCACAGCAGGAAGCGGTTATCTTTTGCCAAATTCTGCAAAAGGATACCTTAGCAAAATTCTGGAATCCGGCGGGACACTTACGATTGAACTGTATTTGAGCATGGCAAAAGCAAAATATGATGTGGCATTCGGAATTGCTGTCGTATTGCTCGTAATTGTCTTTATTATTAACCTTTTGACAAAATATGTGATTGGAAAATGGAGTAATCATGGAAAAAACGAAGATTAAAGTAGAACATCTGCAGTTACATTTTGCGGATCATCATGTTTTAAAAGATATTAATATGGAAATCAAAAGCAATGCGGTAACAGCATTAATCGGTCCGTCCGGCTGTGGAAAATCCACTTTTTTAAAATGCTTAAACCGTATGAACGATCTTGTGGATACGACCAGGATTGAAGGTACCATCCTGATTGATGAGGAAGATATCTATGCACCCTCGGTAGATACAACTCTTTTGCGCAAAAAAGTCGGAATGGTATTTCAACAGCCGAATCCGTTTCCGATGAGTATTTATGATAATATCGCGTACGGTCCGCGTATTCATGGAATAAAGGACAAAAAGAAACTCGATGAAATTGTAGAAAAAAGTCTTGCGGATGCAGCGATACTGGACGAAGTAAAAGACCGCTTAAAGAAAAATGCATTGGGACTGTCCGGCGGACAACAGCAGAGACTTTGCATTGCAAGAGCACTTGCTGTTGAGCCTGATATTTTGTTGATGGATGAGCCGACATCTGCACTTGACCCGATTTCTACCTTAAAAATTGAGGAATTGATGGAAGGATTGAAAAAGAAGTATACCGTTGTCATTGTTACCCACAATATGCAGCAGGCAGCAAGAATTTCCGATGATACGGCATTCTTTTTAACCGGAGAAGTGATTGAATTCGGAAGTACGGAGCAGATTTTCTCAAAACCGGAGAACAAGAAGACAGAAGAATATATTACAGGAAGATTCGGTTGATGCAAAAGGGGAGGAATAAAAATGTCACCAAGAAGTACATTTGAACATGAATTGCAGGAATTACAGGAAAAGATTGAAGAAATGAGTCATATGGTAGAGGGCTCCTATCGGAATCTTTTTGAAGCACTTGCCGTAAAAGATGAAGCCGCTATTGCCATCATTCAAAAAAGTGATTTGACAATTTACGATATGAAGCGCCAGATTGAAACACAGTGTCTGAAACTGATTACAAAACAACAGCCGGTTGCCGGAGACTTGCGGATTGTTTCTTCTGTATTAAAAACGGTTACGGACATTGAAAGGGTCGGAGACCATGTAAGTGATATTGCGGAATTGCTTTTAAGAATCAATATGAACAAGTTATCCCATTACTCTATTCATCTCGAAGGCATGGTAGAGGCCACAAAAGAACTTTTCATGAATGCGGTAGACGCTTTTGTCAATAATAATGAAGAAGCATCCCACAAAGTAATTACAGGGGACGATGTAATCGATTCTCTTTTTAATAAAGTAAAAAACGATATTATTGAAGGTCTGAAATCGGAAATGAAAAATGCTGACGAATATATCGATGTTATGATGATTACAAAATACCTGGAAAAAATAGGAGATCATGCCGTAAATGTGGCAAAATGGCAAATCTTTCGGGTAACAGGGGTCATTTCGTAAAATTTTACATAGATTTTACATTTCCACCTTATTGCTTTTACATACGTGTTATAAGATGAATCCAACAATATGATTAAGTGGAGGTTCTATGGATTTATTTGATTTGCTTGCAATGATAGGTGGATTGGCACTGTTTTTATATGGAATGAATCTGCTCGGAGACGGTCTTTCCAAAGTGTCCGGCGGACGGTTGGAAAAAATATTGGAAAAACTGACTTCCAATCCGATTAAAGCAGTATTGTTAGGTGCAGGGGTAACGGCTGTCATTCAGTCATCCTCTGCCACTACTGTCATGGTAGTTGGTTTCGTAAACTCCGGTGTGATGAAATTATCCCAGACAATCGGGATTATCATGGGAGCCAATATCGGAACGACCATCACATCATGGATCTTAAGTTTGAGCGGAATTGAAAGTAGTAATTTCTTTATCCGCCTTCTAAAACCGACTTCTTTCTCACCGGTTCTGGCGATTATCGGTGTAGCATTTCTGTTATTTTCCAAAAAAGAACGAAAAAGAGATATCGGGATGATTCTCATCGGATTTGCAATCCTGATGTTTGGTATGGATACCATGAGTTCTGCCGTAAAACCGCTCGCGGATGTACCGGAATTTACAGGAATCCTGACAGCATTCAGCAATCCGCTTTTGGGAATGCTTGCCGGTATGGTTTTAACGGCAATTATTCAGAGTTCATCAGCATCTGTCGGTATTTTACAGGCACTCTGTATGACAGGCTCGGTAACTTTTGGCACGGCGCTTCCGATTATTATGGGTCAGAATATCGGGACTTGTATTACAGCGATTTTATCCGGAATCGGGGCAAGTAAAAATGCAAAGAGAGCAGCATTGGTACATCTGTATTTCAACTTAATCGGTACGGCTGTCTTTATGATTGTGTTTTACTCCGTTAATGCGTTCGTTCATTTTTCGTTTTTACAGGATGTTGCGAATCCGGCGGGAATTGCCGTTGTGCATAGTATTTTTAATATTTGTGCGACGTTTGTGTTGCTCCCGTTTTCGAAGGGGCTGGAAAAACTGGCATATCTTACGATTCGGGACGACAAGGAAGAAGTTGTTCTGGAATCCCGCGCAGAAAGAGATTTCAAGCTTCTTGATCCCCGTTTCTTAGAGACACCGGGTTTTGCAGTTGAGGAATGTCGTCTTGTAGCCCGTAATATGGCAGAATATACAAAAGAATCTCTGTTTACCGCAATGGAACTGATTACAAAATATGATAAGAAAAAGGCACAGTTTGTTCAGGATTTGGAAGATGAGATTGACCGATATGAGGACGAACTGGGTACGTATATGGTAAAATTGAGCCAGAAATCGTTATCGGAGCGAGACAGCCATACCTTATCCATTATTTTACATTGCCTGAGTGATTTTGAAAGGATTTCCGACCATGCGGTTAATGTTATGAAATCCGCAAAAGAAATGTATGAAAAAGAATTGTCTTTTTCCAAAAAGGCAGTGGAAGAACTTGCGGTTTATACACAGGCAGTCAAAGACATGGTTGAGATGGCATTCCGCATCTTTCAGGAGGAAAACAATCAGGATGTGGTATTGGTGGAGCCTTTGGAAGAAGTGGTTGACTATCTGAAGGCAGAATTAAAGCAGCGTCATATCAAGCGCCTGCAAAAAGGAAAGTGTACGATTGAGATGGGATTTATCCTTTCCGATATTATAACAAGTTATGAGAGGGTTTCCGACCACTGTTCCAATATTGCCGTATGCATTACCGAGGTGAAAGAAGACGAATACGATATGCACGGTTATATCGATGATATCAAGCATAATAACAGTGAAGAATTTAAAAAGAATTATAAAGAATTTAAAAAGAAATACGTTTTACCGTAGCAGAACGTGATAGAATAATCGGAGGAGGGGAAATGTATGGCTCTTATTTACATTGTGGAAGACGATAAAAACATCAGAGAAATCGAAACATTTGCATTAAAAAACAGCGGATATCAGATTAGAGATTTTGAATGTGCCAAAGATTTTTATGCTAAAATGAAAGAAAAACTCCCGAATCTGATTTTACTGGATATTATGCTTCCGGATGAGGATGGACTCAGTATTGTAAAAGAAATCCGGAGCAATCCGGAGAGCCGTAAAATCCCGGTTATCCTGGTAACGGCAAAGACAACGGAAATTGATAAAGTAAAAGGGCTCGATATGGGAGCGGATGATTATCTTACCAAACCATTTGGTGTTATGGAATTAATCTCCCGTGTCAAGGCACTTTTACGTCGATGCAACGGGATGGAAGAGGACAAGTTCTATTCGATTAACGGGCTGTTTTTAGATATTGAAAAGCATGCTGTTTATGTCAATGATGAGCCGGTAGAACTGACTTATAAGGAATATGAACTGCTGCGGCTTTTGATGCAGAATGCGGGAATTGTGACTTCAAGAGATGTCATTATGGAACGTGTCTGGGGGACTGATTTTGAAGGGGAGTCCAGAACACTTGATATGCATATCAAAACCCTTCGCCAGAAACTTGGTGCTGCAGGCAGCATGATTAAGACAATCCGCAATGTCGGTTATATGATTGAATAATATTTAGGGGAAAACCGTGAAGAAAAAAATCAACATACAATTAGTAGGAATTGCATCCATAGCAATTATTTTAACTCTGTTGTCTGTCAGCGCGATATTTTATGATTTGTTTCAAAAGCAGGTGATAGAAGATTTAAAGACCACAGCACGTATTTTAAGTAACGAAATGTTTGTGGGAGCGGAGGAAGAGAATATCAATCTGCCAAATATTGAAAATCTTCGCATCACTCTGATTAACCGGGACGGAACCGTGGAATATGACAGCAATGCTTCTATCGGAACGATGGACAATCACAGCGACAGAGAAGAGGTCCATGAAGCGATTGATGCAGGAGAGGGCTATGCAATCAGGCGCTCTGATACACTTGACAAAAATGCGTTCTATTATGCCGTAAGGCTTGAGGACGGTTCGGTGCTTCGTGTCGCAAAAGAAACAAACAGTATATTAAGTATTTTTAACAGTGCAGTACCGGTTATCTGTATTCTTGCGGCACTGCTGTTTTTGTTATGCATGGTTTTAGCGCATTTCTTAACCATAAAACTGGTAAAGCCGATTGAAGACCTTGCCAACAATCTTGACGGAACAAAAGAAATTGATACATACAATGAGTTAAAGCCGTTTATGAACACAATTTATAAGCAGCATGAAGACATTATGAAAAGTGCCAGAATGCGGCAGGATTTTACGGCTAATGTTTCTCATGAACTGAAAACACCGTTAACCTCTATTTCAGGTTATTCCGAACTGATTGAAAACGGTATGGCGACAGAAGAAGATACTACCCGCTTTGCCCATGAGATTCATAAAAATGCGACTCGTCTGCTGACCCTTATCAATGACATCATCCGCTTATCGGAACTGGACGTTACGGATGTTTCCAATGCTTTTGAAAAGGTAAACCTTTATCAGATTGCGGAAACCTGCGTTGATATGCTGCAGTTAAATGCGGAAAATCATAAAGTCAGTCTGACATTCTGGGGTGAGCCATGTGAAGTTATGGCCACAAAAGAAATGATGGAGGAATTGCTATATAATCTGTGTGACAATGCAATCCGTTACAATAATGAGAACGGAACGGTTCATGTTTCGGTCAAACATATAGAAGATACGGTTGTTCTGACGGTTAAAGATACAGGAATCGGTATTCCGAAAGAACATCAGGAGCGTATTTTTGAACGATTCTACCGGGTAGATAAGAGTCGCTCCAAATCGACGGGAGGAACAGGACTCGGGCTTGCCATTGTTAAGCATATTGTGGCACAGTGCAATGCAAAAATGGAACTTCGTTCGGAAGTTTTAAAAGGAACGGAAATCAAAATTATTTTCCCAAGGATACAAGGGTAAAACGGTCAAAGGTTGCCAAAAAAGAAAAAGTGAGATATACTCAGTTCCATAACATTTACATTTGACAGATATTTCGATGGAGAGAGTATTATGGCTTATACGACATATCTTGGAGGAAGCATTTTAATTATTTCACTGATAATCAGTGCAATCATTTTCGGAATCGGACATATATATATAACATATCAGGCAGGGAAAGTACAGGAGCAGAAATATGAAGAATAGAAAAGTCTATCAGATAATAGCGACCTGTATGTTTTGTATAAGTATTGTTGTCGTTACAGGTTGTGGCAAAACAAATGAAAACGAATTTACTAAAGTGGATTTGGATGGTTTACAGGATCAGATTCAAACAGCGGCTGATGAGAATGTAGCGAATGATAATTCGATAAATCAGGAAACAGATACGGAAAATACAGTCGGAGAAATGCAGACGAATCCGGATACTGATACGGAACAGGATTTTGTGAATAGTGCCGGTACGGAAAATGATATACTACAGGAGAATAGCGATACATCGGGCAGCAAAGAAGGAACAGCGGCAGAAAATGTGATGGAAAGTTCTCAAAATTTGAACGATTCTGCAAACGCTACGGAAGATGTTACGTATGTTGAAGAGCCTGAACTTAAATCGGTATCTGATGACAGCGATTATTACAGTATTTGTACTTCGTATTCGAAACAGGAAGTGGAAAGTTTTGCACTGGAGGCAAAAAACAGTGTGCTTTCCGGTGACTGGGAAAAAGTTTCCGGAATGATTATTTACCCGATTACGATAAAGGGTGTAAAATACAAGACTGCTGAAGATCTTGCAAAAGCAGAGATTGGTTTCTCACAGACATTTACCGAACAATTGGCAAAAGAAGAATGCACCAACCTTTTTGCAAACTGGCAGGGAATTATGCTCGGAAACGGGTGTATATGGATTGGCGAAGTATATGAAAAGGACACTCATACAAGTCAGCTAAAGATTATAGCGATTAATGAGATGGAATAATGATATAGAATGAAATGAGATATTAAGAGGTACAGCGGATGCGGACCATTGAGGTTAAACAGATTACAGAGAATATCAAAGAGATGTGCATTGAAGCAAATCACTTTTTAACAGAGGACATGAAAGATGCGATGAACCGGGCATGCAAAACGGAAGAATCGCAGCTCGGCAAGCAGATATTAAGTCAGTTGCAGGAGAATCTTTGCATTGCCGGGGAAGATATGATTCCGATTTGCCAGGATACCGGAATGGCAGTTATCTTTTTGGAAATAGGACAGGATGTTCATTTTGTTGGCGGCAGCTTGGAAGAAGCAATAAACGAAGGAGTTAGGCAAGGTTATGTGGAAGGATATCTTCGCAAGTCGGTTGTAGCAGATCCGTTACTTCGCGAAAATACGAAAGACAATACACCTGCAGTGATTCATTACAGTATGGTACCGGGAGAACAGGTAACCATAACTGTGGCACCGAAAGGATTCGGCAGTGAAAATATGAGCAGGGTTTTCATGTTAAAACCGGCAGACGGAGAAGAAGGGGTAAAGAACGCGATTTTAACAGCGGTCAAAGATGCAGGACCGAATGCATGTCCTCCTATGGTTGTGGGAGTCGGCATCGGCGGAACATTTGAAAAATGTGCGTTACTTGCGAAAAAGGCATTGACAAGACCTGTGAATGAACATTCTCCGATTGCTTATGTCAGGGAAATGGAAGAAGAATTACTTCAGACCATCAATAAAAGCGGTATCGGACCGGGTGGTCTTGGCGGAACAACAACTGCACTTGCGGTAAACATTAATACTTATCCAACGCATATTGCAGGTCTTCCTGTAGCCGTAAACATCTGCTGTCATGTAAACAGACATGCTGTAAGAACAATTTAAGGATAGATTTTGAATGAGTTTCTTCTATATATATAGTGTTCAAAATTAAAAAAGAATACAAGATATGGAAATAACAATAAACGAATGAAAAAGGAGATAAAATGGACCGGCATATAAAAGCCCCAATCAGTAAAGAAGACGTTGCGAGCCTACGGGCAGGTGATTATGTATACATTACCGGAACCATCTATACGGCAAGAGACGCTGCGCACAAAAGAATGGATGAAACTTTAAAAAGAGGGGAATCCTTACCAATAGATTTGGAAAACAATATTATTTATTACATGGGACCTTCACCGGCAAGAGAAGGACGTCCGATTGGCTCTGCAGGACCGACAACCGCAAGCAGGATGGATAAATACGCACCAACGCTTTTGGACCTTGGCTTAAAAGGGATGATTGGAAAAGGAAAACGTTCGGATGCGGTAAAAGAAGCCATTGTAAGAAACGGTGCCGTATACTTTGCAGCCGTAGGCGGGGCAGGTGCACTATTATCAAAATCTATTCTGAAATCCGAAGTGATTGCATATGATGACCTTGGGACAGAAGCAATCCGACGTCTGGAAGTAGAAAATTTCCCGGTTATTGTTGTTATTGACAAAGAAGGAAACAATCTTTATGAAACTGCGATTCAACAGTTTAAAAATGATTGACAAATGTATGACGCTTATGTATAATAACATTTGCGTTGTGAGAAAGACGCACAATTGAATATTGGTAGAGGATGATATTCAGATAAGGAGAAATACTCAAGAGGCTGAAGAGGCGCCCCTGCTAAGGGTGTAGGTCGTTTACGCGGCGCGAGGGTTCAAATCCCTCTTTCTCCGTTTTCCTGATAGTTACCATGACAGAAAGCACTGTCGAGAAGAAGAATCTTAAGAGATTGAGATTCCTTTTTTTCGCTCTTTTGAAGATTGTTAAAACCTTGAAAAATAGTATTGACAATTAAAATAGTTAATGGTACTATAAAAACCCACCGTAAAAACGGTTGGACAAACAGGAAATGAAATATGGCAGGACGGAACGACATACCATTGTCGAACCTGAAAAATATTTCGAAAACCTTAAAAAAACAGTTGACAACGGAAGACGCACATGCTACTATAAACGAGTTGCGTGTGAAGAAACCGGACGCAGCAAAGAAGCAAAAAGAACCTTGACAAGTGAACAGCAATGCAACCCTGAAAATTCAAAAAGAGATTTCAGA
>JAQXIR010000164.1 GCA_029007885.1 Lachnospiraceae bacterium
TCCCAATTCTGATAAGTCTGTGCAGTCACAGAGTCAATCATTTCCCGAAGGAAACTTTCCGGTGTATTATAGAGCGGTACCAGAATACTGAATTTGACAGGATTTTCAAAGACAGTCTCTTCCTGTCTCTTTCGTTCGCCGGCATCCGGGAAACTTGATGTCCCAAACTGTTTCATCGCTTCCTTCTCTCTTTTTTTATAAGCGATTTTGGCCGCAATTCCTTTCGGTCCGCCGCAGTTTTTTACACGGTCAAATTGGCGTTTTGTATAGTGCATCACCTTTCTGAGGGAAGCGGTTGATTTCCACAGCGGATGATTGTGGATTCTGTCCAGCCGAAACTGCAAATAGTCATTTTCTTCTTCCAACTGGGCAATCCGTTGTGCATAATCGGCACATTTGATATGTTCCTTTTCATATGCCTTTTTATAACTGTTTTCCTGATCCATAAGCACTCCTTAAATCATCAGATATTTACCCGTAAAACGGTATAGTTTTTGACGGCTGCAGGTACTTTTTGCAAAAACACCGATTCGATACTCTCCTTTTGGCAGTTCTTCCTTCGAAAAAGACAATGCAAACCCGCAAAGTGCCGCATGTTCCTCTTCTTTCAGATTTTGTTCCAAATCGGGGCGATATATGGTGTTTGCAAATATCGTATATATTTCCATCGTTTTGGTGTTCTGCAATAAAATTTCTTTTTGATAGCAGGCATTATCCGTTCCGGCAACAAATGCATATCCCTGTAAATAAATCATCGCACCCGGTTTGCTTGCAATTTGTTCCCATGCATTCAAGTCCCCTGCATATTCGATACTGATCATCAGACATTCATTTTCCCATTCCGGTTTCCATTTCACATTGGAAATCTGCGGAATGGCACCGGCAAGAACGTCGGAGTATGAATATTGATATGCATAGGAATAGTTCGTATCAAGAATATCGTTATTCAAATACGGATGATAAAACGGATCTTTCGCATACAGCATCGGATGCTTTTGATACAAAAGGGAACGCTCCTTTTGCAGGCGTTCCTGCTTTTCCCGGTCTTCATCGTTCCCGCGGCTTAAAGATTCATAATGCCACAGATGAATATCATTGCATATCACATTATACAATCCGTTTTCATACAATCTGAAGCAAAATTCCACATCATTGAATGCAACCGCAAGTTCTTCGTCAAATCCTCCTGTTGCCCCAAAAACTTCCTTGCGAACCATCAGACACGCCCCTGTCACCGCAAGTACATTTTGTGTCATTACATTCCGACCGTAGTAATAGTTGCATCGATCTTCTTTAAATTGCAGTTTATGCACCGGCCCAAGACGCAGATTCGTGATTCCGTCATGTTGAATAACTTTGGAATCCGGATAATATAATTTTGCTCCGACCGCTCCGACATGGGCAAGTGAAGCTTTGTGTGTCATAGCCGCAAGCCATTTCTTTTGGCGTACCTCGATATCATCATTTAAAAACAGTAAGAAATCTCCATTAGCATGTTCCGCGCCCAGATTACACATTGCCGAAAAATTGAATTTTGACGGAGAATAAATATAATTAAATCCAAATTTATTTTTTAGTTCTTCTATGATTTCTCGATTTTTCGGACTGCTTCCGTTATCGACTACGATAATTTCATAAGCAATTCCCTCTGTTCTGTTAACAACAGAGGATATACATGTTTCCAGCGTTTCGGGATGATCTTTTGAAGGGATAATCACCGAAACAAGTCCTGTCTTTTCTTCCATTTGGGATTTCAGCCGGCTTTTGGCCTCTGACCGAACAGAATCATATTCCGCTCCAGCGCACACCGGCTTTAAATCATGAGAATGATACAAAACGCGATTTACATGAAGAATCTGTTCCCTGCGTTTCCCCAAGGATGCCTTCAGTGCAAAATCATACACATTTTCCATGTAGTCCTGTGAACCGCGCCACACTAAGTCCACAAATGCAGCAACCCGCACTGCAAACAAATTTCCATAATAAAGGTAAGACAGTAACGTATCCGGAGAGAACTCCGGTTTCAGCCATGGATTCATCCGAAGGGTACGATTAGAATTCCATTCATCTTCGTCTCCGTAGAGTAAAAGACAATCATCCCTCGTTGCAAAGCTTTTAGCCACTAATGAAACAGTTTCTTTTGCGACAAGATCCTTGTCCGCCGCAAAAATAAGGATTTCTTCAGAAAAATCCGACAGGCAAAAAGTCGGACCGCATTCTCTATATTCCACAATACGAATGTGTGATCCTCCCATAACCGTGATATTATCCGGTTCATAAGAGTTCCTCTCTATATTTCTTACCCATTGATCGTATGATATAAATTGTTTATTGAGTTCCCGGTAATACGCATAATCCCTTTTTCTCACAAGCGGTGCCCTTATTACCTCTTTGATCCGTTCCATCATAATCTGATTTTTTTCCTCAGTTCTTTTTCCAGTGCGCCTGCCATTTCTTCCGGAAGTTTTACGGTCTTCATAGAAACATGAAAAGCATTTCCGGTACTTCTTACTTTGTCACTCACTTTAACGGTAATATTCGGATCCTGCGTTGCAAACACCATTGAAAAAGTATTTCCGTCTGTACCTTTTACCTCTTTTCCGTTCCCGGTAAGTGCAGTGAGCGGCTCGCCGTTTAGGGAAACATCTGTTACAGTCGTCATACAAGTATCCATATAGGGATCAATTCTGACATTTTTCACTTCCGGTGCAAGCGTATAAGTAAATTCCACAAATCCTTGTGCATCATATACATCTTCTACAAAGCAGGAGTTTTCCTCACAAAATCCTTCACCGTAGTCAAAATACAGCTGTATTTTCTCTTTGTCTTTTCCAACATCTGCTCTCATAAGAATATTCTGCGGTACAACCATTGCTCCACCAAGAATATCCCTAAGCTGCGGCATAGACATTCTTTTCCCGGTTACGTTCTTTTGAAAAAGAAGTTCCCTGTTTCGATATTCCTCGGCTTCATCCTGGGAAATGTCCAGTTCTCCCAAAATTAAATCAAAATTAAACTTATTTCTCTTTTCATCTTCCAACAGATAGCAGTACAAAGCACGGAAAGCCAATTCCTTCACAGGAATCTGTTTCTCATATGTCCACTCATAGTCAATGACTTTCCAATTATTTTTCTCCACCAGGATATTGGAAAATACAAGATCGTAATCAGCTATCAGTTTTTCGGGATTATGTCCGATTCGTCTTACAAACTCCCTAAATAACGCGTAAAACCCTTCCATATCCTCTTTTTCGAGGCACTCGTCAAACAATTTTGTAAGTGGCACGCCCTTTTCAAATGAGAATGTAATACTGTCGTCTTCGACTTCCAAAACCGGGTTAATCCGCAGTTCTTTTGTGTCATACCGTTCTTCCAATTTCGGATACATCGTGGCAATGTGTGCAATATGTTTCCTGCTTTCTATTGATAACGCGTGTTTTTTTACTATTCTTTCTTTATTCTTTGAAAGGATTTCCGTATAAATCTGATACTTCGTTGCGCGGTCATTGGAAAAACGGGCATATTCCGTATCGGGTTTATTACCGATAACCACAAGAAAGGAATTGCTGTAAAACGGAAACATCTTTTCTTCAATCATTCCGTCAAAAACACGCTTTTCATCAAACAGCAGCATTCTGTCCCGATCAAAATTACGATAATTATTTGTCAGTTCCCCCTTTTGCGGAAGATGTTTATCGGAATACAGCGTTGTCATGAATTTATAATCAGGATACGGGTAATAGAAATGATATTCGTTCTCACCGCATGCCTTGAAGATGTTCTCCAGTCCTCTTTTGGAAAACGTACGGACTCCGCCACCGTCCGGATATCCTTCCAATCCGCTAAAAAAGGTGCCAAGATGGTCTTCTCTACATCCTGCCCAGTATTTTAATCCATATTTATTTTCAATTGCGATGACGATGTTTCCGTCCGGTTTGACATGCTTACGAATAATTTTCAAAAAGTCCTCAAACGGAGTCTCTCCACCGATATAACT
This sequence comes from Lachnospiraceae bacterium, assembly GCA_029007885.1. GTDB lineage: Bacteria > Bacillota > Clostridia > Lachnospirales > Lachnospiraceae > RGIG8767. Next base: position 3,998 of record JAQXIR010000164.1, read on the forward strand.
CTGCCCATATTCAAAAACACCGATTAAAAGTGCGTAATCATAGTCTGTACTAAGAGACGGCTCAATATCCTGAAAATTGCCCACTTTAATCGTCACGTTATCACATTCTTCATGGCGGTACGCATTGATCATACTTCTCTTTTTGGACAAATCAATACTGGTGACACTTCCTGCTTTTTTAGCAAGTGCTCCCGTAATTGCCCCGCATCCGGAACCGATTTCCAGTACTTTCATGTCCTTTGTAATCGGGAGCCAGCTGACAATATTTTCACGCTGCAACGATAAGTGATACAAAATCGGCCAGTTCTTTCTTTCCTCGATAATCTTTGGAAACTCTACGGGTGCATAATTCTTCGCAATGGAAAGAAGTTCGTCTTCCACTACACCGTCGCAGTAAAAATCTTCTCCCGGATAATATTCATAATCAAGTGTAATTTTACCAATTTTTTCGCTTTTTTCCATTCCCAGATTCCTTTTTATTTTATTTCCACACGCGAATTCATATCGTAATAGCCGACTGTGTCTTTATCCGACACAACGGTAATGTTTAATACGTCATACAATCTGTGGTATACCTCGAATTTTTCCTTTTCATAGCCTGTCACACCAAAGGAAAGCAAATATTCGCCGCCTTGCAAATCCATTTTCTGGGTAAAGGTAACTTCTTTCTTTTCACCTGCTTTTACCCCTTTTAAAAATGCCTTTTCAAACATACTGTTGGTACCGGTAATTTCTGTTCCTCTGATATTTTTAACCGTAAAGGCAAAAATCGGTGCCGGAATATCCTGTGAAAAGGTTACCGAATAATGAATCGTAAATTCCTCACCTTTGATAATGGCGGTTGTACGTGTGCCACGTTTGTCGGTAATATAATAATCACTGATCATGGCTGCTTTCGTTCCGTATTCAAGAGCATCCGGATTCACGCCCATTCCCGATGCTTTTTGTGCTGCCTCTTTTATTTCAGAATCTTCTAAAAGAGTATCTTCCGTTTCCGGTACTACGTATTGTCCTACCAAAACCTGTTTATAGGCATCAATCATTTCCTTGGGATTGCCTTCTCCCAATTTGTGACCTTTGTTCAGTAGAATAACGCGGTCACAATATTTCGCAATACTGCTCAAATCGTGGCTGACAAATAAAATGGTCTTACCCATCTTCTTAAATTCTTCGAATTTATGATAACATTTTGCCTGAAAGAAAACGTCTCCGACAGAAAGTGCTTCATCCACGATTAAAATTTCCGGTTCAATATTGATTGCTACCGCAAAAGCCAGTCTGACAAACATACCGCTTGAGTATGTCTTACACGGCTGATAGACATAATCTCCGATATCGGCAAATTGGAGGATATCATCCAATTTTGCATCAATTTCTTTTTCGGAAAATCCCATCATCGTGCCGTTTAAGTAAATATTTTCAATTCCGTTATATTCCATATTAAATCCGGCACCAAGTTCCAAAAGTGCAGAGATTCTTCCGTTTACAGTCAGATGCCCGCCCGTCGGATTCAATACACCGGTAATAATTTTTAAAATTGTGGATTTTCCGGAACCGTTCGTGCCGATAATCCCGACCGTCTCTCCCTGAAACACCGTCATATCCACGCCCTTTAGCGCATAGTGCTCTTTATGGAGTTTCTTTCTGGAAAGTCCGAGTGCCTCCTTCATTCTGTCAGAGGGCTTATCATACAGTTTATATACTTTTGTAATCTGTTCCGCACAGATTGCAATTTTCTTTTCTTCCATACTGTCCGTTCCTTTACATGACATCTGCAAAATGTACCTTCAGCCGCTTAAAAATCAGTGCTCCGATACAGAAAATAACGACTGTGAAAATCCAGAAATACATTGTTGAATAGAAATCTTCAAAAAACCATGTTTTCTCATAAATAGCGCTCCGATAACCGTTTACGATATAAACAACCGGATTAATTTTTACAATCATCTGCATGGTCGGCCCGATTCCGTTGATATCCCAAAGAATCGGCGTTGCCCACATGCCGATTTGCAGCATAATACTGATAATCTGCGCAATATCTTTGAAAAATACCATAATTGCACAGGTAGAATAGCTGAGTGCCAGTACCAGTACAAACATACAAAAGCTGTAATAAACAAGCTGAATCGTATAAATCGACGGATAATATCCGTAGATGCAGGCAATCAAAATCAGAATTCCCGCAAAGAATACATGGATAAATGTAGCGGCAATCACCTTAATGATTGGCAAAATACTGATCTTAAATACCACTTTTTTTACAAGATAATTATACTCTACCAACGCATTTGTCCCGTTTGTCAGCGCTTCATTAAAATAGAACCACGGAACAAGTCCCGCCGTTAAAAACAATACATACGGTACATCGACGCTTCCTGCCGCCATCTGTGCCCTCGCATTCATGATGACGTCAAACACAATATAGTACATAACAACTGTTACAACAGGCTGTACCATGGCCCAGACAGCACCCAGATAAGAGCCCGCATACCGTTTTTTAAAATCGTTTTTTGCCAGTTTCCAGATGAGTCTTCTGTTCTGGTAAAGTTCCATCGGCAAAACTGTGATTTTGTCATATAAAAATCCAAAAACCAATATAGCCGCCAGAATAATCACACAGGCAATTATTTTTTTAATTAGTTCCTGCTGTGGGTCTGCAAGCGGGTTATGGTGTAAAACAATCAGTGCTGCCATGATTAACATCAGTACCGTAAAAGCTGCAATTCCAACCGGTTTGCTGATTCCCTTTCCTCTCTGCAGCGGAATCTTTTTTAAAAATTTCATATTGCTTTCCTCGCATCTTACATTCCGTATTTTCTATTTACGGTTCGCGGCAAAATCTTTGAAACTTCCCCACTTTGTATCCTTGTCCGACATGATAAGTTCCATGCCTTCCGGAATCGGCCACTCTATTCCGATATCCGGGTCTTTGTAGAAAAGTCCGCCCTCATCATTCGGATGATAAAAATCCGTACACTTATAAGCAAATTCCGCATAATCGGAAAGTACTAAAAATCCATGTGCAAAGTCTTTCGGGATAAAAAACTGCTTTTTATTTTCTGCGCTTAAGATGACGCCATACCACTTTCCGAATGTCTTGGAGCCCTCTCTTAAATCAACCGCCACATCAAAAACTTCACCGCTTATGACGCGTACCAGTTTGTCCTGTGGATGGTTGATTTGAAAATGCAGCCCCCTCAAAACTCCTTTTACGGATGAGGATTGATTGTCCTGTACAAATATCTGATCAATTCCGGCTTCCTTATAATCATTGTACTGATATGTTTCCATGAAATATCCTCTGGCATCTCCAAATACCGTCGGTGTAATTATTTTAAGTCCTTCTATTTCACATGTTTCAACCGTTATCTTGCCCATCCTGATTCTCCTTTTTATTATCTTTTACCGGCAGGAAACTGATGTTAAAATCAACACGTCCCTCAATGCCGTTTATTCGTCCGGATGATGTGTATTGCCACATCTGATACGTTCCGCCGTATGTAGGCTGCTCCTTGTATTCCGCAAGCCAGATGATATCATCTCCCGACAATTTCGTAATATCAATATTTTGATTCAGCCAGTTTTTACTTGCATAAACGCCCGCCTGTAATCCACCGGAACGAATCGTTTCACAAAATGCCTGGCAGGCTTTGGAACGCGTCGCCGTATCAAGTTTGTCTGCCCGTCCGTTTCCTCCTGCGCCTTCCGTATCAATAAAGACAGGATACGTAATGTCATAATCTGTCAAAAGACTCAGCACCATACTTGCCTCTTCGACCGCCTCAATTTCATTGATTGCCTGTGTAAAGAAATAAACACCGACATCAATATCATTTTGTAGTGCTCCTTTTATATTTTTTTCAAAATACGGGTCTATAACAAGACTTCCCGACACCGAACCGCGGTATCCCGCCCGGATAATTGCAAAGGAAACACCTTCCTGCTTAACAGCTTTCCAGTCAATTTCCTGATTCCATTTGGATACATCAATGCCGAACACACCGCCTTCCATAGTTTTCACCTGAGATGTTCCCGCAGAACCGTCTGCTGCATCATTTACGGCTGTGTCTTCGGCTTCGGCATCAATTTCATCCTCTGTCTTAATCAAATAGGAAATGTCGTCTATCGCGCAGTATTCAATTTGCGCTTTTACTTTGACAAGAAGTGGTTCCTCCGATACGAAAAATCCTTCCTCCGGCAGAAGCGTAATACTATAATCTCCCGGTTTCATATCACCAATATAGATGACTCCGTCTCTGTCCACATCCTTATACTCTCCGGCATCCGAAACGGTTACCGTAAAAGCATGACCTTTGACTGCTTCTCCCTTGCTGTTTACAATACGGATGCGAAGATCCTTTTCAATCGAAGTAGTCATTAACGACAAGGTTCTTTCATCCTGTTCCATTTTTTCAAGGGTACGATACCGTTTTGAATCAAAGAAAGTCTCGTCCTGCATCCAGGCAGATAAATCGGCACCTTTTACTTTTCCATCTTCTTCTGTATATTCCGTTACGGGTTCCTCTTCCTGTACAATAACTGTTTCTTTTTTTCCGGTTCCATATCCGTTTATCAAAAGAACCATCCCGAACACTGCTGCAATAAATACTGTAACGGCAAGCAATGTCGCCCTGACTAACTTAGAGTCCATTCGCAACCTCTATCATATATTTTCCGTAATCCGTCTTTAACAACGGTTCTGCAAGTGCAATTAACTGTTCCTTCGTAATAAAGCCACGTTTATAGGCAATCTCTTCAATACAGGAAATATACAGTCCCTGACGTTTCTGGAATGCCGCAACAAAATCAGATGCATCCAGTAAAGAATCGTGATTTCCGGTATCCAGCCACGCAAATCCCCTGCCCATTGTTTCTACATGCAACGTTCCTCTGCGCAGATATTCGTTATTAATGGAAGTGATTTCAATCTCACCTCTTGCAGACGGTTTCACGTTCTTGGCAATCTCTACAACGTCATTATCATAAAAATACAGTCCCGGAACCGCATAATTACTCTTTGGATGTTCCGGCTTTTCTTCAATCGAAAGGGCTTTTCCGTTCTCGTCAAACTCAACTACGCCATATTCCCGTGGGTCACGGACATAATATCCGAAAATGGTAGCACCGCTTTCTCTTCCTGCTACTTCCCGCAGCAGTTTTGAAAAACTCTGTCCGTAAAAAATATTATCGCCCAAAACGAGTGCTACGCTGTCCGTTCCGATAAAATCAGCACCGATAATAAACGCATCCGCAAGTCCTCTCGGTTTTTCCTGTATTGCATATTCAAAATGCATTCCAAGCTGTTCTCCGCTTCCGAGCAGTTCCTTAAATACCGGAAGGTCTCTTGGGGTGGATATAATCAGGATTTCCCGGATTCCGGCAAGCATAAGCGTAGAAAGAGGATAATAAATCATCGGCTTATCATATACCGGCATAATCTGTTTGGAAATTGCTTTGGTAAGAGGATACAGTCTTGTTCCGGACCCTCCCGCTAAAATAATACCCTTCATAAAAAAACTCCTTCTATTCTACATGATACATATCTTCATAATATTTCTGGTAATCACCGCTTGTAACATGTTTCATCCAATCTTCATGTTCAAAGAACCATTTGATGGTAAGACGGATGCCGTCTTTAAACATCGTTTCCGGTTCCCAGCCGATTTCTTCTTTTATTTTATCAGGAGCAATGGCATATCGTCTGTCATGTCCTTTTCTGTCTTCCACATAAGTAATCAGGTCTTTGGAGACAAGTGCCTTACGCGGGTCATCATCCGGCAGCATTTCCTGCAGTGTTTCTATGATAATATTAACAATCTCAATGTTCTGTTTTTCATTGTGACCGCCTACATTATATGTCTCAAATAAACGCCCTTTTTCCTGCACCATATCGATGGCTTTTGCATGATCTTCCACATACAACCAGTCTCTGACATTCTTTCCGTCTCCGTAAACCGGAAGTTTCTTTCCCTGCAATGCATTGTTGATGATAAGCGGAATCAGTTTTTCCGGGAACTGATACGGTCCATAATTATTCGAGCAGTTTGTGATATTAGCCGGGAACTTGTACGTATCCATATACGCCTTTACCAGCATGTCCGAAGATGCCTTACTTGCGGAATACGGACTGTGGGGTGCATACGGAGTTGTTTCGTAAAAATACTCATCCGGATTTTCCAGGGAACCGTAAACTTCATCCGTGGATACATGCAAAAATTTCTTATCCTCTTTAAAAGTACCGTCCGGCAGTTCCCATGCTGCCTTTGCACAGTTTAACATGACTGCCGTACCAAGAACATTTGTCTGCACGAACACTTCCGGATTCTTAATACTTCTGTCCACATGGCTTTCTGCCGCAAAATGTACCACGCGGTCAATGTCATTTTCGGCAAAAATCTTGCTGATTGCTTCTTTATCGCAGATATCTGCTTTGATAAATGTATAATTTTCTCTTTTTTCAACGTCCTTTAAGTTTTCCAGATTGCCTGCATATGTCAGTGCATCCACATTGATAATCTTGATATCATCTCCATATTTCTTAAACATATAGTGAATATAGTTGGAACCGATAAAACCTGCTCCGCCTGTTACCAGATATGTTCTCATAACCTGTCCTCCAAAGTGTTTTATTTTAAAGCCATACTGCTTTTTATTTTACCACAAATTGCATGATAAGTATACTTTTTTATATAAGCACAAAAGGCAGCTCAAATGGAGCCACCTTTTATTGTTTTCTCTACTGTATTTTCTTTTAATATCCCAGATAACTTAAGTTCATATCCGTGTAGCCGCTGATTCCTCCGACATTTCCTTGTGAGGTATACTGCCAGAGATCTATTTTTCCCGCATAAGTAGGTGCCGTATTGTACTGCGCCAGCCAGATTTTGTAGGAACTTAATGCGCCTGCATTCATTTTCTGGGTCAGCCATGTCTTATTGGCATATACACCTGCCGTATATCCGCTGTTGCGGATTGTCTGGCAATAGGCATTGATGACACTTGTCCTTGTCGCTGCATCCAGTCCGTCCGCACGTCCGCCGCTCGCCTCTACATCCAGAAAAACAGGATACGAAATCCGATAGTTTTTAATCAGCCCGATTGTCATGGATGCTTCTTCTACCGCTTCTACCTCATTTACCGCCTGTGTAAAGAAGTAAATTCCGACCTTTAAACCGGCATTTGTTGCTCCCTGGATGTTTGTTTTAAACATCGGGTCTTCAATCAATGCTCCCGTTGAAGAGCCACGGTATCCACAACGAATAATCACATAAGACACACCGGAGTTTTTAACGGCAGTCCAGTTAATTTTACCGTTCCATTTCGATACATCAATTCCCATTGTACCGGAGCCGGTCACCAGAGATCCGTCACTTGCAAAGGTGTATTTTGCTCCCTGAATAACCTGTTCTCCCGTTACTTTATTTCCGTTTTTATCAAAGAAATATGTCTTTCCGTCCAATTCCTGCCAGCCGGTATATTTATACTGTACGGAAGAAGATTTCTTGTAAAATGTACTTGCAGTATAATAATCTGCATATTTTGCTTCTACATATTTCCCGGAAGAGTTTTTAATATATATCTGGTTTCCGCTCTTGTCTTTTAGCAGAGAAGTTTTATTCTGTGATGCCGGAGTCTTTGTGGGAGTCGGTGTCGGAACCTTTGTAGGTGTCACGGCAGGAGACGGCGTCACAATCGGTGAAGGAGTAGCCTGTGGTGTTATGACAGGCGAAGGAGTCGGAACCGATGTAGGTGTTGGTTCCGGCGAAGGAGTCACTGCGGTTGTGGGTGTCGCCGGACTCGGTGAAGGCAGCGGATCGTTTTCACTTAAGGTATCCATTTTGATAAATAGAGTCTGTGCGGACTTTGCAGGATCTGCAATGGTATCCTTTTTCACTTCCGCATACCCATCTGTAGAACCGATTTCCGTTCTGGTAGATTCCACCCACTCAACTGTATCGGTCAAAGTAGCTTCTACCGCATTTGCAACTGCCGTATCTTCAACTTTTGCATTTACCTGTTTCTCAGTTTTTACTTCATCCGAAACATCGATTTTTTTATAGTCAATCTTTTCTTTTACTGTAACTGTCTGCGACTGTGTACTAAAACTTACCTTAGAATCATCGGCTAATTCTAACATGGTAACCGTAGTTTTTCCGGGTGTCATACTCTTTATATAAATAATTCCGTCTTTATCATCATCTTCTGCCTGCGACGTTTTCCCGTCAGCATCTTTAATGGAGACTTTAAAACCGACGTTTGACACCAGTTTTTTTGTCTTTGCATTGATAAATTTGATCTTAAGGTCTTTTTGCACCGATGTCAGGGACATGGTTACTGAAATTTTTCCGGTTTCGGATTCTTCTTTTTCATCATATTCTTTCATTTCATCTTCCTGTGATGCAAATTCGATCATTGCTTTTCTGGCATCTGCAACCGCTACAAGGGTATCCTGTCCCGCTGTCCCAAGAAGTTCCAGTTCTTCACCGATTGGTGCCATTGCTGCGACCTGACTCTCGGCAGCCCTTGCGGATGTATATACACTTACTGTTATTATCGCAACTGCTACAACAACTGCACCGGTTGCCGCAATTACGCGGTCCATCGCCGTCATGTTCTTTGCAAAATCGATTATTTTTTCCCAAACCGTGACCGGTTCTTTTTTCTTCTTCTTTTTCTTACCGGAAGATACCTTTTTCTTTACTTTTGGTTCTTCGGGTTTGGCTTCCTCCGATTCCTCCAATTGAATCACGGAAAAGTCATCCGGATCATCCAGATATTCGATTTCTTCTTCAATCGCTGTTTCATTTGTATTGACTGCCTCTTCAACTTCCAGTTTCGACCATTCGGCAGTCTGATCCAAATCTATCAATTCAAAGTCTTCAAATTGTTTTTTCATTTACGATTATTTCTCCTTTATCGGAAAACATAATGTCTTGACATTATGTTAATCATTCAGAGCCATTATAGCATTTTGCAAAATAACATACAACCCACACTTTTTAGCGAATTTTATTTACTCGCACGCCAAGATTTATGTGAACTGTTTTGCACGGTATGGAGGATTTGTACTTGTTTTAGTGCTTTCCCGCTACTTTTGCAGGAGTTACGTTGCAAAAAGTGGAGGATTTGTACTGGCTTTAGTGTTTCCCCGCTACTTTTGCGAGAATCACGTTGTAAGAAGTGGAGGATTTGTACTGGCTTTAGTGTTTCTCCGCTACTTTTACGTATCGAACTCGAGTCGTTGTAATTCTTATTCCGCTCGACTACTTTTATGAGCGAACTGTAACATTACACTTTTTAGCGAATTTTACAGGAAATTGTCAACGTGTTTTGATTGCAGTCTTCTTCAAAAAATGTCACAATTATGCTATCAAAAAAGGGAAGAAGGTGATCTTTATGATGTACATCCACTACTGTAAGAACTGTTCCCGTTTTCACATACTAAACGGTCATAAGCAGGAATGTCCGGCATGTGATCAGCCGCTTACGGAAATGCAGATTCCCTATTTGGAATTTGTCAAGCTCAATGTCTGTGAAAGGAATCTTCTGTTAGAACTGTGCAGTGATGAATCTTCATTAAAAGAACTCAGTACTACATACCGTATGTATAAATACAGTAAATGGTATAAAGAGAAAAAGCAGAATGCAAGTTAAGCGGAATAATATACAAAGATTCCCATTAAAATACATACAATTCCTATGACTTTTCTTTTGGAAAATCCCTCCTTAAAGAAGAAATATGAAAGTACCGGTACCAGGACATAGCCGAATGCCTCTATTACCGGTACATTCATAAAGTTCATTCCGCGATACGCCATCATCGTCAAAAAAACGGAAACAAACATCATCAGGTATCCGGTAATTACAAATCCGTTCATATATTCCCGAATCACAGAATCATATTTTTGCATAGCCCCTTTTTTCAATAAAATCTGCGAAAAAGAAGCAATCGTGACCGATAAAATAGCAGATGCATAATAAAGATTAATCATTTTTTGCTGTCTCCTTCCCCTCACTGTTTACGACCATGGTTCCTGCCACGACAAGAAGAATGCCGATGATCTGTCTGATTCCGAATGTTTCATGGAAAAGCAAAACCGCCCAAAGCGTTGACCACAGCAATGCCATTGCTCGATTGGCATATGCTACGGACAAGTCAAATCTCTTTATCATCTGTTGCCAGAGTAACGCATAAATTCCCAGAATCATGATTTCCAAAGCATAAAACGTAAAAAACGGAAGGGAAAACATTTCCTTCCCCGATGCCAGTTTTGCCACTACGCTGTTAAAAGTATAAATCACAATAACGGCTTGCAGCAGTATGATATTTTTTACCCATATTTTCCGTTTCAAAATAATAGGCCTCCTATTAAGTATTCCTTTTATTTTCTTTAAAATTTTCTGATTAAGATAGACAGAAAATCCGTATCATGTATAATATTACTGTAGTTAAATCAAAAAGACAAGGAGTTGAATTGATATTATGACCACTCAAAATAATGATACCTTTCATGATACATTCGATGAAGACGAATTTGATGATTCCTTATTTAACGATATTGATACAGATAAACATATTAAGCACGGAAAAAAGAAATGGAATTTCCATATTCTTTTCTTTGTTGTAATTGCCGCACTTTTCCTTTTTGCAATCGTGCGACTGCTTATATGGAATATCGGTAAATCCTCCGGCTACGATCCCAACGAAGATACCAGCGAATTTGATACAGAACCTCTTGACTATATCCAGCCTCTCAACAAAGAGCAGCTTAACGGCAAACCCGAAGATGGTGTAACTACCATATTCTGCCTCGGGAATTCTCCGTTTTCCGATAATGGTGCTGATAATACACTGACTGCGTCCATAGCCGATGCAATGGATGCTGTAACGGTGAATGTTTCGTTTGCAGACTCCTTTATGTCACAAAAAAATGCTTCCTATGACGATTCTTATCCGGCAGACGGAATCAGTCTCTATGAGGTGACAAAGGCTCTGACAAGCGGTGATTTTTCGACCGTAGAACGGGCTGCTGCCGCCATTTCCGAAGAAGCTTCCGCACAGGCGGAATATATGAAGACATTAGATTTATCCACTGCCGATATGGTTGTTATTATGTATGACTTAAGTGATTATATTGATCACAGACCCGTTATGGACCCGAATGATCCCAACAATCTGCTCACCTGTAACGGATGTTTAAACGCTTCTGTTCAGATGATTCAGGAAAAATATCCTTATATCCGCATCGTCGTCCTTTCTACTCCGGCATGCGGCAAGACGATTGACAATTTTTATGTAGACGGTGATGTTCAGGATCTCGGCAACGGAACATTGACCGATTATCTTGCTAACGCAGCAAATGTCGCAATTTCAAACGGTGTCTCTTTTATTGATACTTACTTTGGTGTTATCACTACACAGAATCGCGATCAATACCTGATTGACGATTACCATCTGAATGAGGCAGGCAGTAAAGCAATTGCCGCACGCTTAAAAAAACTCATTTCCATTTCGTAACAGACTAAAGAGGAATTCATATGCAGACAAAAGAACGTAATGCGACATTTTGTATTTTATCGGTAATCGGAATGATTCTGATTTTACTCGGTCATCTTGATTTTCCCATTTTGACCGGCGGGGATTTGTTTCCTTACTACTCTTATCATGTCATGATTTTCCCGTTTATCTCCGGATATTTTTATCGTCCGGAGCAGGAAGCACGCATTTTGTCGTATGTAAAACACAAATGTAAAACATTATTACTTCCTTATTTCATTTTTAATCTCTTTTATGGGATACTTGCTACCCTTCTTCATTTGGCGGGCTTTTCCATCGGAGGAAATATCAGTTTATACAATCTTTTTATTGCACCATTCATGGGTGGTCATCAGTTTTTATATAATGCACCGGCATGGTTTGTTCCGGCACTGTTTTTATTGGAAGTATGTAATGTCATCGGCAGAAAAATTCTTTCGTATCTGCGCATTCATAACGAAGTACTGATTCAACTGCTGTATCTTGCCGTCGGATGTGCCGCAGTCTTTCTTGCAAAAAGAGGCAGTGTTTACGATTTTTACAAACTTCCCGGAAGAATTATGTTTTTAGCACCTTGTTTTCAGTTTGGAAGATTGTACAAAATCGTCCTTGAAAAAAGAGATGTCGCGCCAAACTATCTTTATTTTCCGGTTCTGATTCTGATTCAGTTGTTCCTTGTCACAACCAATGCAGGATTAAACTTCAGTGCAGTCTGGGTCAGCAGTTTTGCAAACTCACCGCTTACCCCGTACTTAACCACCGTCACCGGTATTGCATTATGGCTGCGCATTTCGAAAATACTGACTCCGGCACTTGGTAAAAGCCGTTTTGTACAATATTTCGGAAAGAATACCTATTCTGTTATGATGCACCATCTTTTTTCCTTCTTTATCATAAAGAGTATTTTTTACGCTGTTTCTTCTCTCACGGCTTTCTTTACAGATTTTGACAGAGCTGCTTTTTTGAGTGACATCTATTATGTTTATCTGCCGGGAGATTTTACACAATTTACATGGGTGTATCTGATGGCAGGAATTTTTCTTCCGCTTGGCTTCTGTTATGCTGTGGAAAAGATAAAAGGTTATTTTAAGAATAATCGGAACGGAGTTTATTATGTGGATTGCTGATAATTGGAAAGATTATGAGGTACTGGATACTTCAGACGGAGAAAAATTAGAACGTTGGGGAGATTATCTTTTGGTCCGTCCGGACCCGCAGGTAATCTGGACAAGTGATAAGAAAAACACCGGTTGGAAAAAGAAAAACGGTCATTATCACCGCAGTAATGCAGGTGGTGGTGAATGGGAGTTTTTCGGGCTTCCCAAAGAATGGCAAATTGCATACGGTGCTCTTCGTTTCAATTTAAAGCCATTCAGTTTTAAGCATACCGGACTTTTTCCGGAACAGGCTACCAACTGGGACTGGTTTTCAGGATTAATCAGGGAAGCCGGCAGGCCGATTAAAGTTTTAAATCTGTTTGCCTATACGGGCGGTGCAACACTTGCTGCAGCAGCGGCAGGTGCGAGTGTCTGCCATGTGGATGCTTCCAAAGGGATGGTAACCTGGGCAAAAGAAAACGCGGCTTCTTCCGGTCTTTCCGATAAACCCATCCGCTGGCTTGTAGATGACTGTACCAAATTTGTGGAACGTGAAATCCGCCGCGGAAATCATTATGATGCCATTATTATGGACCCGCCCTCTTACGGCCGCGGTCCCAAGGGTGAAATCTGGAAAATCGAAGATTCGATATACCCGTTTATCCGGTTGACATCCCAACTGCTCTCGGACAATCCACTCTTTTTCCTGGTAAATTCCTACACAACAGGATTACAGCCCGCCGTACTTTCCTATATGGTTCATATGGCAATTGTAAAGAAATTCGGCGGTCATGTCGATGCACAGGAAATCGGTCTTCCCGTTACCGATACAGGTTTGGTTCTCCCCTGCGGTGCCAGTGCAAGGTGGGAGAAG
>JAQXIR010000165.1 GCA_029007885.1 Lachnospiraceae bacterium
CAATCCTATTTTCTATTATTCGGCTAATATCAAATTCCGGAATTAACATTCGATTTTGAGTATTCATAATTCTGCTCCTTCTTTTTTGATTCTTCTTTTATGATTTTTTCTGTGTATGTGGATTTTTCTACTTTGATGTGACTTGTTTGGTTTGATGTGACTTGTTTGGCCTGATGTGGAGGATTCTTGCCTGCTCCGGGGGTTTTCCGCCACTTTCGCGTGGCTTCCCCCTGTTTGCTTGGCTTGATGTGGAGGATTCTTGCCTGCTCTGGTATTTTCCCGCTACTTTCGCGCCACTTTCCCGCCACTTTGACCAGAATGGGCTCCCCACACATAGCGGATTTTGAATAAATTTAGAATTTTCCCGCAAAAATGCTGTTTCCGATACCAACTACATTATTTAAAAAAAGCATTCATAAGGGAAATAAAGATAATGGAAAAAGAGATAAAGAAAATAGAAATAAGAAAAATAGAAATAAGGATAATAGAGCGTTTATAAGAATTTCTACAATAATGCACGGTGTCATGCATTATTGCAGAAATAAAAGATATTCTTACCAAATTCATATACCTGTATGCGCTGTATATTCTGCATACTAGCCTATCAGCCAGTCATACATTTCCTGATATTTTGCTGCCGAAGTATGCCACGAGAAGTCAACCGCCATTGCTCGGTCAACCATTTTATTCCACTCGCGCTTTTTATCATAATAGATATGTTCCGCATACCGAATTGTCTGCAGCATCTCATGCGCATTGTAGTTTGTAAAGGAGAAACCTGTTCCGGTGCTTTCGTATTCATTATACGGCTGCACGGTGTCTTTGAGGCCTCCTGTTTCCCGAACTATCGGAATCGTTCCGTAACGCAAGGAAATCAATTGGGAAAGTCCGCACGGCTCAAACAGGGACGGCATTAAAAAGGCGTCGCATGCTGCATAAATCTTATGAGACAATGCTTCAGAATAGTAAATGTTGCCACTGACTTTATTGCCATATTTCCAATCAAAATGACGGAACATATTTTCATAGCGTTCTTCGCCGGTTCCAAGCACCACAATTTGAACACTATCCTGACACAGTTCATCCATGATATAGGCAATCAAGTCAAATCCCTTCTGATCGGTAAGTCTTGATACAATACCGATCATCATAACGCCCGGATCTTTATCGAGTTGCAGTTCTTCCTGAAGTTTCAACTTGTTCTTAACTTTTTCTTTGCGGAAGTCACGTGCATTGTAATTCTTTTCAATATAAGGATCTGTCTCCGGGTTGAAAACATCATAGTCGATTCCGTTTACAATACCGCGCAAATCATGGCTTCTGGCATTTAACAGACCATTTAGTTTTTCGCCGTAAAAATTTGTTTTAATTTCTTCAGCATATGTATTGCTTACAGTGGTAATAGCATCTGCAAATACAAGACCACCCTTTAACAAATTAGCATCTTTATAAGCTTCCAGTTTGTCTGCAGTAAAGTAATAATCGGAAAGCCCCGTAATGTCCTTCACTTCTTTTACCGACCATTTCCCCTGAAACTTCAAATTATGAATCGTCATAACCGATTTGATTCCGCGGAAGAACTCATTCCCCGCAAAACGTTCTTTCAAATATACAGGAATGAGCCCGGTCTGCCAGTCATGGCAATGAATCAAATCCGGTCTGAAACCAATCAGCGGAAGTGAAGACAACACTGCTTTTGAGAAAAATGCATATTTTTCTATTTCATACAGCGCGTTATCGCCATACGGACGCATACCGCCAAAATATCCCTCATTGTCAATAAAATAAAATGTAATTCCGTCATATACTGCTGAAAGGATTCCGACATAAACATTTCTCCAGTGAAAATCCATATAGAAATTCTGTTCAAAGTGCAGCATATCTTTATATTCCTGTCTCATACAGGTATACTTGGGAAGGATTACACGAACATCATAATAATTCTTATCAATGCACTTCGGCAATGATCCCACAACATCTGCCAGTCCGCCGGTCTTTATGAAAGGTACCCCTTCCGATGCTACAAATAAGATTTTCTTCATATAAGTTCCTCCGTCCATTCCCTTATTCATACAGTATCTTATTTAAGCAACATTATACATCATTCCGTTCATTTTATAAAGCATTAATTTAGATACTGAAGACGTATTTTATCTGCAATCAATTCGATAAATTCTGAGTTTGTCGGTTTTCCTTTTCCGGTATTAATCGTATATCCAAAGAGAGCGTCCAACGTTTCCATTTTTCCTCTACTCCATGCCACTTCAATGGCGTGACGAATGGCACGTTCTACACGGCTGGGAGTTGTGGAGTACTTTCTTGCGATTGTGGGATAGAGTACTTTTGTAATGGAGTTGAGCATATCAATATCTTTTACAGCCATCATAATCGCCTCTCTCAGATACTGATATCCTTTAATATGAGCCGGTACGCCGATTTCATGAATGGTATCCGTTACATCTTTCTCCAAATCATGCGATTTTTCTACGGGTTCTTCCTGTTGTCTGAAATTTCTTTCTTTTTCCCAATCAATCTTCTGTTTTTCACTGTCTGCTTTCTGGCTGTTACCGGAAGGAACCGTAATCATGATTTGAAATTCTTTGTCGGTATTTATCAAATCGGTCAGTATTTTGAACATTCTTTCGTTATCCTTCGCTGTTGTCACATTCAGTTGTTCCATAAAACCCTCCGCTCTTTCTTTTTTCAGCAATTTCATATTGCATTTGCAGACTAATTATAAAAGAACATGGATTTTACTTTCAATACTGACTCATCGCAGGAAAATCGTATTTCTACAAATTTTGCAGTTGTTTCATATTTTATCGCCCAAGTTCGCTATGTACCTGTTCCACTTTCGGTCTGATATCCAAAAATGCTTCTGCTATCGCAGGGTCAAAGTCCTGCCCACTGCCTTGCCGGATAATTTCAAAGCACTGATCAAGCGGCATTGCATCCCTATAACAACGTTTCTCCGAAACAGCATCAAATACATCTGCAACTGCCATTATTCTGGCACAGAGAGGAATCTCCTTTTCTTTTAATCCTTCCGGATACCCTCTTCCATTCCATTTTTCGTGATGGTACCTTGCAACCTCATATGCCATCCGGCAGTATTCCTCACTTCCAAGATTTTTGAAAGTCTCCTGTATGATTTTTCCGCCGTTTTCTGCGTGGAGTTTCATTGTGGCAAATTCTTCGTCGGTAAGTTTGCCGGGTTTTTGCAAAATTGCATCCGGTACGGAAACTTTTCCGATATCGTGCATAGGCGCGGCCTTAATCAGATTCTTAACATAATCTTTCGTAAGAATATCATGATACAGCCCCCTATTTTCCAATTCGGCTGCAATCAACTGTACATACATGCTGGTACGCTTGATATGTCCCCCTGTGCTGTTATCGCGATTTTCAATCAAATTTGCAAATGCCATGACCGTCTCATTGTGGTACCGCGAAAGTTCTTTGAGTGCCGGATCTTCCAAATTCAGATAAATACCAATGACAAACCCTGTTACGCCAATACTGGTGATTAAAGTTTCCGGAAATACCATCTGAATTCCCGTAACAACGGCAAGCAGCAAAAGATACGTACAAATTACAGCTCTCTTATGCGTTTCTATATAATTCCAATTCTTAAAAAACGCAGCAATCGAAAACAATGTATAGACAGCAGCCATGGTAAAACATGTATAAACCGAAATCCCCATTGAGTAATTTGTGACTGATCCTCTTATATATTCCAAAGACCCGATATTAGCAATCAGCACAACCATGTTTGCCACAAAAGGTGCAAATATTATAATTCTTCCAAACTTTTTTTTCGGATAAGTATCTGAGATAGCCAAGACATATAGACACAAAATAAAAATAACAGCGTCAAGACTGGCCAAAAATAATGTATGCAGAATCCTGTTCAAAAGCGGTGGCACCGTATCGAGATGATTAACTGTGTAAGCAGTAACCGCATCCAGTATAACTTCTGTAATTCCAAGCATTAACAGTTCGTCAAACCATGTCTTTTTTAGTGTTAGATGATGTGTTTTACACTCACGAAGATAGATAAATGCCACATACAACAATATAATCAGGCATCCTATCTGCAACTTACAGTGTTCCATCGTGTGTTCCTCTTCTTTCGTTTAAAAGTACAGTTTCATTATAAACGGATATAGTACTTTTTACAAGTAAAGCCGCTTTCGCCGGGCTTCATTCGCAATCCGCTTCGCCTCTTGCTCATATCCGGCTTTCTGCCCGGGCATCATTCGCAATCCGCTTCGCTTCTTGCTCATGTCCGGCTTTCGCCGGATAGAAATCAATGCTCCAGCATATTTTCAATAAATATCCCATATCCCCTGGCCGGGTCGTTGACAAGAACATGCGTCACCGCCCCAATTAGTTTCCCATTCTGGATAATCGGGGAGCCGCTCATCCCCTGTACGATTCCACCTGTCTTTTCTAAAAGCCGTTCATCCGTAACTTTTATTTCTATCCCTCTGTTGACATTATCGTTTTCCGGATGAATTCCGATAATTTCCGCATCATAGTATTGCGTCTGATTATCGACGCAACTTAGAATTTGTGCCGTTCCCAATGTAACTTCCTGTTTTAATCCTACCTCCAGATATTCTCCTTCTTCTTCCGTAAAAGAATTGTCTACGGTTCCAAATATTCCGGATTTTGTGTTGTCGATAATCTCCCCAATCCTATTAGAATCCGAGTAAGCAATCAGGCCTGTCAGCTCACCGGGTGTCCCCTTCTGTCCCTTTTTGACGGAAACAATATCGGTATGATACAAACTTCCGTTTTCCAGTTTCATCAAGGTAGCGGTATCAACATCATTGATTCCATGACCGAGTGCTCCGAAATGATGATTTTCATCTACATATGTCATCGTTCCTACTCCCTGTGCATTATCTCGAATCCAGATTCCCAATTTATATTCTCCCTGTTCATTCTTTTCGGGAGATACCTTGATGTTAAATATTTCCTGATTTCTTTCAATTGTCAGTACAATCGGCTGTCCGTCGCTTTCCCCAATCTTTTGCATAAAAAGTTTTTTGTCCGAAATGTCTTCCCCGTTAAATTTCAGGATATAGTCTCCGCCCTGCAAAAGCGATGTTGCTGGAGCTTTCATCTGTCCGTCTTCTCCTTTGAATTCTCCGCTTTCGAGAACAAGAATGCCATCTGTTTTTACATAAATACCGATTGGTTTTCCAACCGGTTTCAATTTTATATCTTCAATTACGGAAACCTGCGACTGTTTAAAAGGAATAATTCCGAACAGTTTAACACTCAGTTGATAATCCTCAACCTGATCCGTAATGAAAGTAACCGGTTTTGCCATATCAACAGCATAAACGTCTTGTGTGATCGTTTCACAGGAAATCTCTCCGGTTGCCGGTATGGAGAACGACAATTCCTGGCTATTTCCCGCTTTCAGACGAATATTGGAAGGGACCTGCATCCACATTCCCCAAAGCCACACGCCAACAAGCAGTATGGAAGAAAGCGCAAAAAGTCCCCATAAAGTTTTTCGATATCGCAATTTTCTATTCTGCATGATTCCATTCCTTCCTGTAAACACTGCTGAAAAAAGGGCATACGATTGTATGCCCTTTAGTATATGGAATTATGCTGAAATTATATTAGTAACCTTTTGTCTGATTTGCCATATCTTTCAATTCTTTTGCATTGGCAAGTACCGCCTCCGTTATGGAATCACTTCCAAGGAGCCTTGCAATCTCATTTAACTCTTCCGTTTTGTCAAGTTCCCGGATTGCAGTTGTTGTAACATCATTTCTTGCCTCTTTTTCAATCACAAAATGACTGTCTGCCATTGCAGCAATCTGTGGAAGATGTGTGATACAGATTAGCTGGTGTTCCCGGCCTAAAACTGCCATTTTTTCCGACACCTTCCATGCCGTTTTACCGCTGATACCTGCATCTATTTCATCAAAGATTAAGGTCTGTATTTTTTCCTTATCTGCCATGATTGCTTTTAGAGCAAGCATAATCCTTGACAATTCACCACCGCTTGCGACAAGGCTTAACGATTTTTTCGGTTCGCCGGCGTTTAAGGAAATCATAAATTCCACCTCATCATAACCGTCTTCTGTCAGTTTCTCCGGATTCTCTGTTACTTCAACGGAAAATGCGACATTTGTGAAATTGAGGTCAATCAGTGCTGTTTCCAATTTCTGTCCCAATGTCACCGCATATTTTTTACGAATTGCAGATACTGTTTTTGCTGCTTTTAAAACAATCTCTTCTTCTTTCTTTAGTTTTTCATCAAGCTGCTTTAAATATCCCTCATAATCTGAGAGTCTTTCCAATTTTTCCTGTAATGCGGAATAATACGATAACACTTCTTCTATCGAATTGCCGTATTTATTTTTTAAATGGTTACAGAGGTTTAGTCTTTCTTCAACCTGCCTGAATTCTTCCCCGGAAAATTCCAAAGTAGACAGGTAATTGGCAGCATTTCGGTTAAAATCACTTAACATACCGTCAATCTGTAAAAGTTCCTCTTCCATTTCCGCAATCTCTTTATCATACGAGGAAATACTTTTTATCTCACGCAGTGCAAAGGAAAGAGATTCTCCGGCAGCATTTTCTCCTTCGTATCCGGTTGCCAGATGTACCCTTGACAAAGCTTCTGCGATTTTTTTACTGTTATTCATTTTACGATATCGTTCTTCCAGTTCTTCATCTTCGCCGGGAAACAATCTGGCATTTTCAATTTCCTCTGACTCGAACTGTGCAAGTGCCAGTTCCTTTTCCCTTGAAGCATCCGTTTCATTTGCCTCTTTCATTTCTTGCATCAAAGCGCGATACCGTACATATGATTTTTTCAGTTCTTCTTTCGGTAAAACAAGTTCTTCTCCCGCAAAATCATCCAGAATCTGGGAATGTTTCTTCGTATTTAACAATGTCTGTGTATCATTTTGTCCATGAATATTAATCAATAAAGAGGCCAGTTCCCGTAACTGTCTGCTTCCTACCGTCTCACCGTTTACTTTACAGATGGTTCTGGACGGCAAAATCTTACGTTGAATTAAAATTGTCCCGTCTTCTTCCTTTGGGATATCCAATTCCCTCAATTTTTCGATAACCTCTTCTTTTTGGGTAGAAAAAATCAATTCTATCAATGCATATTCCGCACCGGTACGAATACAGTCTTTATCGGCACTCTTACCAAGTACCGTATTCATAGCGGCTCCAAGTGCAAGGCGGATAGAACCGATAATAATTGATTTCCCGGCACCGGTCTCACCTGTTAAGATGTTTAATCCATTTCCAAAATAGACCTCGCTTTCTTCAATTAAAGCAAGATTTTTTACATGAAGACTTACTAACATTTTCTGCTCCTTTGCCTTCTCCTTGGCATATCCTCTTGTCATCCGTTAAAATGTTATAAGATTTCCCGAATCTTCTCCATGACTTCTTTTGTTTCTTCAGTTGTGCGGACGGCAATCATAATGGTATCATCTCCTGCAATGCTCCCGACAATCTCTTTTAATTTCATTGCATCGATTGCTGCTGCTACTGCCATTGCCATACCGGCCACAGTCTTTACAACTAAGATATTCTGCGCCTGATCCATGGAAACAAACCCATCTTTCAGTACGCGGATATACTTATCGGCAAGATGTTCATCTTCGCGGTTTAAAACAACATATTTCTGTTTTCCGTTTCCTGCCGGAACCTTCCCCAGTTTCAATTCCCGGATGTCACGCGATACGGTTGCCTGTGTAACGGTAAATCCGTCTTCCCGCAGCTTATCCGCAAGTTCTTCCTGCGTCTCAATATTGTACTCCTGAATCAATTCAACAATTCTGCCGTGTCTGCTTTTTTTCACAAGTATTTCCCCCTGTTGTTATTCCTCACTCATCTTACGGTGCAACGCCTCTACAAAACTAAGTTCATTCAGTTTCATAAATGCTGTTGTCTCATCGGATTTACGAATGATGATTCTGTCCCCCGTCACCATAGGTACTTTTTCATTTCCGTCAAAACTTGCTTCTACCGTGAGTTGTGTTCCGTCTCTTCCTCTGTCAATTTCTATTTCGATTTCGTCTTCTGCACGAAGAATAATACTTCTTGCACTTAACGTATGCGCACAAATCGGCGTCAAGACAATCATTTTGGCACCGGGTTCAATAACGGGTCCGCCCGCCGACATATTGTATCCTGTTGAACCGGTCGGCGTCGCCATAATCATACCGTCCGCACTCATTTTACATAAAAATTGATGGTTTACATAAACACTGAAACGGATAATCTGCAGAGAGCCGCACCTTGTTATGGTAATATCATTTAAAGCTTTTGCAAAAAACGCTTCCTTTCCCTGCCGTAAAACATTTCCGCTTAGCATCATCCGTTTTTCTGTCTGATACTCCCCTGCAAAAATCCTGTCTATCGCTTCTTCATAATG